>NZ_JBYUVT010000002.1:0-513980 GCF_058135255.1 Flavobacterium sp. LK-23 | reverse complement strand
GAATCCTGACTGTTATTTCTCATCGCAACAAAATTTATTAAAGTTAAATTTTGTTACCGAATTATCTAACCTTTACAGAAATGACAAACTGCACGGTTATGTATTGTGTCTATACTTTGCGTGGGCTTCGACTCCGCTCAGCCTGACAAACTTTGTCTTAATACTTAATTCTTTTTACTTAATACATTTCACATTTCACAAAATACGGACACCATCAGGATTAATCTTCGAAACATGAATTTCATACGGTAAATTCATTTTTTCGTAAACGTCGCTCATGGCTTTTGCGATTTGGTCGGCGGTTTCTTTTCCTCGGCTTAAAGCGAAAATTGACGGGCCAGAACCTGAAATTCCAGAACCTAAAGCGCCGTTTTCGTAAGCGGTTTGTTTGATTTGATCAAAACCTGGAATTAAAACACTTCGTAAAGGCTCCACGATTTCGTCGTGAAGCGAACGACCGATTAATTCGTAATCTTTGGTGTAAAGACCTGCTACTAATCCGCCTACATTTCCCCATTGCATAATGGCGCTTTTTAGGGAAACGTTTTGTTTCAAAACCGAACGCGCGTCAGAAGTTTTTAACTCAATTTGCGGATGAACCACCGTTGCGTACAATTCTTCTGGACTGTCAATTCTGATAATATCAAGCGGAGCATAACTTCTTACCAAAGTAAATCCGCCTAAAAGGGCAGGAGCAACGTTGTCGGCGTGTGCGTTTCCGCTGGCTAATTTCTCGCCCTGCATCGCAAACTGAACTAAATCTTTACGAGAATACGGTCTTCCTAATAATTCATTAATTCCGAAAACCGCTCCGGCAGAACTTGCAGCACTGCTTCCGATTCCACTTCCGGCTTTGATGTGTTTATAAATTTCGATTTCGAATCCAAAATCCAGTTCATCTAAAGTTTCAAGCATTGCCAAAGCCGCAACTCCAGAAACGTTTTTCTCGGTTTCCAAAGGCAAATCGGCACCCACAATTTTAGTGATTCGAACTCCTTTTTGATCGACTTTTCGAACAATCATTTCATCGCCCGCATTGTCTAAGCAAAGTCCGAGTACGTCAAATCCGCATGAGAGGTTTGCAATAGTTGCTGGGCAAAAAAGTTTAATTTCCATTTTTTTTAAGTTTCTAAGATGCTAAGATTCTGATTTTCTAAGATTTCTTTGCAGCTTTTTATTTTTTGAGTTTCTGAGATTCTAAGTTTCTGAGATCTAAGTTTAGTTATAAAAAAAACTTAGAATCTTAGCGACTCAGTATCTTAGAATCTTTTACACGTTTCCAATTCTAATAACATCCGCAAAAATTCCCGAAGCTGTTACTGCTGCTCCGGCACCGGCTCCTTTGATCAATAAAGGCTGATCTACGTAACGATCTGTGTAGAACAACACGATATTATCTTTTCCTTCTAGATTGTAGAAAGGATGATCTTTTGGAATGAATTGCAGACCTACGCTCGCTTTTCCGTTTTCGAATTGCGCAACGTATTTCAATCTAGAATCTTTGGCTAAAGCTTCTTTATAAATACCTTCAAAATGAGCAGCGTGTTTGATTAACGATGCGAAGAAATCTTCGTTGTTTGTTGTTGCTAAACATTCTGCAGGCAGGAACGATTCGTTTGCAATGGCATCGATATCCATTTCGTAACCGCTTTCGCGAATTAGGATTAGGATTTTACGTGCTACGTCGATTCCGCTTAAGTCAATTTTTGGATCTGGTTCTGTGAAACCTTGAACTCCAGCTTCTTTTACCACATCGTGGAAAGAATTTTTCTCATCAAAATTGTTGAAAATAAAGTTCAAACTTCCCGACAAAACCGCTTGGATTTTATGCACTTTATCTCCAGATGCAATAAGGTTTTTTACGGTATCGATAATTGGCAATCCCGCACCAACATTTGTTTCAAACAAGAAAGGAGCGTTATATTGGCGAGATAAGCTTTTTAATTTTTTATAGTTGTCGTAAGCAGAAGAACAAGCAATTTTGTTGCAAGTTACAACGGCAATACTTTCTTTTAAGAACTTCTCGTAAGCTTCAGAAACCGTTGCATTTGCTGTAATATCTACAAAAATACTGTTACGTAAATTAAGTTCTTTTGCTTTTTTGATGAATTCTTCAATGCTCGCTGGTTCACCTTCGCTTAAAGCGGCATCCCAATTTTTTAATGAAATTCCGTCTTCATCAAATACCATTTTTCTAGAATTAGACAAAGCAATTACGCGAACGTTAATCTTTAAATTATCTTTTAAGAACTTTCTCTGATTGTGGATCTGTTCGATGAATTTTTCTCCCACATTTCCAACTCCCATTACGAATAAGTTTAGCTGTTTTGTGTTTTCTTCAAAGAAGTTTTCGTGTAAAGTATTCAGCGCTTTTTTAACGTCTCTTTCGTTAATTACAGTCGAAATATTTCTTTCAGAAGCACCTTGCGCAATGGCACGAATGTTTACGTTGTTTTTTCCTAAAGTAGAGAACATTCTTCCGCTCAAACCTTGGTGATTTTTCATGTTTTCACCCACCAAAGCAATAATGCAAAGGTCTTTTTCTACATAACAAGGATCGATTTTGTTTTGCGAGATTTCGATTTCAAAAGCTCTATTAATTGCAGCTTCGGCATTATCAGCATCCGAATTCAAGATTCCGATACAAATTGAATGCTCAGAAGAAGCCTGAGTAATAAAAATTACGTTGATTTTTTCCTGAGACAATACTTCAAACAAACGTCTAGAAGAACCCGCAACTCCAATCATTCCTGGACCTTCAAGTGTTAAAAGCGAAATATGATCGATATGGCTGATTCCTTTAACTACAGTGTCTTTAGATTGAACATGACTAGAAATTAAAGTTCCTTCGGCTTCTGGCTCAAAAGTATTTTTGATTAAAATTGGAATATTTTTTCTTAAAACAGGCTGAATGGTTGGCGGATACAACACTTTTGCACCAAAATGCGATAATTCCATCGCTTCTTGATACGAAATGTTTGCAATTGGCTGTGCTTGTTTTACAATTTTTGGATTTGCAGTAAACATTCCGTTTACATCAGTCCAGATTTCCAGTTGTTCAGCATCGATTGCACCAGCGATAATGGCTGCAGTATAATCAGATCCGCCACGTCCTAAAGTCGAAGTAATTCCGTCTAAAGTTTGCGCAATAAATCCTGGAAGTATATTTATTTTTGATTTATTCGAAGCGAAATATTCCTGAATTAATTGATTCGAAACTTCAAAGTTTACCACAGCTTTTCCGAAGTTACTATCCGTTTTAATCAATTCACGGCTGTCTTTGTAAACCGCATCTTTTTCAGTTTGCTGAAATGCCTGAGCAATGATAAAGGAAGAAAGCAATTCACCAAAACTCAAAATGGTATCGGCAGTTCTTGGAGACAATTCACCCAATAAGAAACATCCGTCTAATAAAGTTTCTAAATGGTTGATGATTCTTTTTACATGACTTAACAAACTGCTTTGCTCGCTTACCGGAATCAGTTCTTTTAATGTATCAAGGTGTTTTTTCTCTATTTCGGCAACCACTTCTCTAAAGCTTTCGTCGTTTGCCGCTGCTTTTGCCGCCGCCAATTGCAGTAAATCTGTCACTTTGCTTAGAGCAGAAACTACAACAACGAGTTGGTCTTGCTTTGCTTTTTGGTTAACAATTTCGAGAACGAGTTTTATATTTTGAGCATTGGCAACCGAAGTTCCGCCAAATTTTAATACTTTCATTTTGTTTGATATTTTTTAATAAGGTGCAAAGATTTTGAGTAACAAAGGTTCAAAGGTTATCAACTGTGAACTGAAACTAAAAACTGCGACTATTTTTTTGTAAATGTTTTTTATGTATCCAATAACTCTCTTCTTTCAAGAAAAAAGTATAGGTAACCTAGGATGATATGTAAAAATGTATACCCCTAAGGGGTAGTAGTTGTTGTAGTAGAAATAATCGTAGCAGCAATTGCAACTCCTGTTTGAGCTGTAATAATTGTAGATTGATATTTTATGCTGTTACTTTTCATTTTTGATTTTTCAAAAGTACAGCTTTTTATAAGAGTTAAAAACTTAAAAGGCTTTTTTACGAATATTTTAATAATTCAAATCTCTATAAATCAATATTGAGTATTTGTTAAAATTGCAGATGTTAAATTGATGTTTTGGTATATTTTAGAACATGTTTTTTGGAGATTTAACCTAGGCAAAAGATTGAAATTTAAGTAAAAAGAGCGGTAAAAGTGGGAGAAAGCAGATTGTTTGGTTTAAAAATAATAGTTAAAGGTTTTCAATTAGGTTTGGTGAAATTTTAATTATTGTGATAAAATGTTGCTTTTTAATATTGATTTGTTGAATTTTGGCGTTTAAAATTTAAAATCATCATGAGAGAGATCCATTATATAAGTTCAGAAACCATTACTTTAGAAACATTACAAGAAATTTTAAGTCAGAATAAAAAACTTGAATTATCTGAAGAAGCTAAAGTAAATGTTCAGAAATGCCGTGATTATTTAGACAAGAAAATGGCATCGCATACGGCGCCAATTTACGGAATCAATACAGGTTTTGGATCTTTATATAGTGTGAAAATCTCAAATGAAAACTTATCTAAACTTCAAGAAAACTTAGTAAAATCGCACGCCTGTGGAACAGGAGAGGAAGTTCCTGCTGAAATTGTGAAAATGATGCTGTTACTTAAAATTCAATCTTTAAGTTATGGGCATTCTGGAATTCAGCTAGTAACTTTAGAGCGTTTGGTTGAGTTTTACAATAATGATATTCTGCCTATTATTTATACGCAAGGTTCGCTTGGAGCTTCTGGAGATTTAGCGCCGCTGGCGCATTTGTCTTTGCCTTTAATTGGAGAAGGAATTGTATTGTTTGAAGGAAAAAAAGTGGCTTCTGCCGAGGTTTTAAAGCATTTTAACTGGGAACCGATTGTACTTCAATCTAAGGAAGGTTTGGCTTTATTGAACGGAACTCAATTTATGAGTGCTTATGGAGCTCATATTTTAATTAAAGCTTACAAATATTCATATTTGGCAGATTTAATTGGAACTATTTCTCTAGAAGGTTTTGATGGAAGAATTGAGCCATTTAACGAATTGATACATTATATACGTCCGCACAAAGGACAAATCGTAACCGCACAAAGAATTACACAATTTTTGGACGGAAGTGAAATCATTACTCAAGAGAAAAAACACGTTCAAGATCCGTATTCTTTCCGTTGTATGCCACAGGTTCACGGAGCTTCAAAAGATGCGATTGATTATGTTCGAAAAGTATTCAAAACAGAAATCAACTCAGTTACCGATAATCCAAATATATTTATAGAAGCCGATCAGATTATTTCTGGCGGAAATTTCCACGGACAGCCTTTAGCATTGGCTTTAGACTTTATGGCAATTGCATTAGCCGAATTAGGAAGTATTTCTGAAAGAAGAACTTATCAGTTAATTTCAGGATTGCGTAATCTTCCAGCATTTTTGGTAGATAATCCAGGATTAAATTCAGGTTTCATGATTCCGCAATATACGGCTGCAAGTATTGCCAGTCAGAACAAACAATTGGCAACTCCAGCGAGTATTGACAGTATTGTTTCAAGCAACGGTCAGGAAGATCACGTGAGTATGGGAGCAAATGGAGCAACAAAAGCCTTACGTGTTTTAGATAATTTAGAGCGCATTTTGGCAATTGAATTATTAAATGCTTCTCAGGCCATTGCGTACAGAGAGCCTCTAAAATCAAGTGATTTTATCGAAATGTTCTTAAATAGTTACAGAGAAGTGGTGCCTTTGGTGAAAGAAGACAGGATCTTACATAATGACATAGAAAACACAGTGTTATTCCTTGAGAGTTTTCAAATTGAAAACGATTTGTTAACAATGGCTTAACACTGAAACGTGTTATTGAAGGTAATTTTGCACTATCAAAAATAAAACAATGTCAATAAACAGTATTTTCCAATTTTTAGTGCCGAAAGACAAAAAATTCTTTCCACTTTTTGAAGAGGCTTCTAGCAATTTAATTGAATTAGCTTCTAACTTACACGAAGCTGTAAATTTACCATTAAAAGAAAGAGAAATTCTTTTTCAAAAGATTGACGAATTAGAACAAAAAGGAGAAGACATCACACGTCAGACAAACCTTGAGTTAAGCAGAAACTTTATTACTCCATTTGATAGAGAAGACATTCACACGTTAATTACTTCAATTGATAACGTTGCCGATTACCTTCATGGTGCATCTAGCCGTATGAGATTGTATCAAGTTGATAAGATTACAAAATCTATCAGAAAGATGACAGAAATCAACCTTGAAGCTTGTCAAAACATTGACAGTGCGGTAAAAGAGTTGAGAAACTTACAAAATTTTAAAGTTATTAAAGACGCTTGTGCTAGAATCAATAAACTAGAAAACAAGTCTGATAACGTATATAACAAAGCAGTTTTTGAAATTTTTGAAAACGAAACAGACGCTAAAAATATCATTAAATATAAAGAGGTGTTATCTGTTTTAGAATCAGCAACAGACAAATGTAAGAGTGTTGCGAACATACTAGAATCTATTTCTGTAAAACATTCTTAATTCAATTTTTCAATCTGAAGTTATAATTTTATGACGCTACTTATATTAATTATAGTATTAGCCTTAATTTTTGATTACATCAATGGTTTTCATGATGCGGCAAATGCTATAGCGACTGTTGTTGCAACAAAGGTTTTGACACCTTTTCAGGCGGTTGTCTGGGCAGCATTTTTTAACTTTCTGGCTTATTGGGTTTTTGGATTTGGTGTTGCAGATACTGTTGCTAAAACAGCGCACACAATGGAAATTAACCTTGTTGTTATCCTAGCCGGAGTAATTGCAGCAATCTGTTGGAATTTATTGACTTGGTGGTTAGGAATCCCTTCAAGTTCTTCGCATACCTTAATTGGAGGTTTTGCTGGAGCAGCTGTAGCGCACGCTATTGCAGTTCATGGTTTCTCTGGTTATGTTGGAGAAGACGGAGCAACTCATTACTGGTATGAAATTGTAAGCTGGTATAAGGCTGGTAAAGATGGTGGAATGCCCTCGGGAGTCCTCATTATTATTGCTTTTATTGTCTTAGCACCGCTTTTAGGAGTTATTGCATCTTACTTAATTTCGATTTGGCTGTTAAATGCTTCACGTAAAAGCATCGGGCCAAAAATCTTTACTGTGGTTTTAATGCTTGCAACTATTTGGTTTGTTTACGTTCAAATGGTTTCTTATGAAGAGATTTTAGAGCATGGAAAACCTCGTTTCGAATCTCATTTCTGGAGCGTTGTATTCGATTCTCATAATATTAAATGGTTCTTAGTAGCCTTCATTATCTTAACAGTAAGCGCATTCTGTTTAATATTCAGCAGTTTGAATCTTCATCAAGCAGATGCTGCTTTAAAGAAAATGCAGTTATTATCTTCTGCGGCATTTAGTTTAGGTCACGGAGGAAACGATTCTCAAAAAGTAATGGGTATTATTGCTGCTGCTGTAGCGGTTTATATCAATACTAATCCTGGAGTTCATATGGATGCTTGGTTAGATGTTGTGCTTCCAAATGACGATGCAGGTATTAAAGGTGTAATGCCGAGCTGGATTCCTCTTGCGTGTTATTCTGCCATTGCAGCAGGAACTTTGAGTGGTGGATGGAAAATTGTGAAAACAATGGGTTCTAAAATTACTAAAGTAAGTTCGTTTGAAGGTGTTGCTGCTGAAACTGCAGGTGCTTTGACACTTTACTTTACAGAACACTTAAAAATCCCAGTAAGTACAACGCATACCATTACAGGATCTATTATTGGTGTTGGATTAACAAAACGTGTTTCTGCCGTTAGATGGGGAGTTACAGTAAGTTTAATCTGGGCTTGGATCTTAACTATTCCAATTTCAGCTCTATTAGCTGGTTTGGTTTACTTTATTCTAAGTGTATTTATTTAGTAAATGATTATTGTAAAATGTGAGATGTAAATTGCATTTTATCTAAATATTTAAAAGGCCGATTTCAAATTTGAAATCGGCTTTTTTATTGGATTAGAATTAATTAAAAAAAATGTCTTCAAATAACATTTTTTTAATTTTTACTAGCCATTGTTAGTATTCTATAGATTGATATTTGCGCAATTATTCAAGGTATGTTTCATTAGAAAAAGTTATTGAAACAGCTCTGAACAACAGCAAATTTCAAAAGGAATGTTCAGTATAAAAAATATTATAAGTTCAAGATTCTATATCTTAATTTTTGTTTTTTCATTGTATTCTTGCCAAGAACAGGATATAAGAAGAATTCGTTTGCAAGTAGATCAAAAGAAGGTAACGAGTAGTCCAAATGAAGAGTCAGATTTAATTTCATGTTTCATTAAAGAATCAATTGGAAGGTCTTTAAAAGGGATAGATACAGGCAAGCTAAAATATTATTCAGTAGAAAGAAATGATACAATCTTGGTAATAGTAAAAGTTACTGATATGGTAGGGATTGAAAAAGCTTCAAGGAGAAAATTGTTATTTGCAATTAACCATTGTATTTTAACATCCGAAAGGTATAATATGAAAAAGATTTATATTGATGTTGAAGGAAACTTTACCACTCTTTTAGTGAAAACACCTTCAAAATATGATCTTGATGGGAAATTTGCAAATGAAGATTTACTTCTATCTTTTTATGGAAAGTCAAAAAGTTCATTTAAAAAGAAAAGATAATTTTTTTTTGCGATTAAAATTTTTGAAGGTTTTTATGATTATGCTTACGTTTGTAATGTATCTGTTTAAGCTGTTTTTGATCTTTAGAAATGATGCTTATGGTACCGTCAATCTCAAGCATAGCGAGTTTAATATCAGTTAAATGTTCTAAACCATGTTCGCGCGCGGCTTCTTTTAGTTCTTCGTGCGAAACATCTAATCGGCTCAAAGTTTTAAAATCTAACACACCGTCGTGTATTAATATTTCAGGTTTGTCGAGTAGTAAGTCGCCAAGAGTTTTAAATTTCTTTGTCAGTTTTTTGATGGCAAAGTTTATCGAAAACAAAACTAAAGCTGCAACCAAACCACCCAAAAGACTAGTATCTGGACCAACCATAGCATTTTGTACCGAATTGCTAATCAATAAAATCAGGATTATATCAGCAGTGTTTAGTTGAGAAAGTTCTTTTTTGCCAAAGATTCTTAAAGCGATTGTCATGAAAAAATAAACGGCAACACTTCGGATAACAATATCTAAATATGGAAAATGCATGTTTTTTATTTTAAAGTTAAATAAAAAAGCTTTGCCAAAGTTTTTAAACTTCGACAAAGCTGCTAAATTATTTATAGGGAATTAAGTTTAAATGAACTTAATTATAGTTTGAAATTCTTTTCAATAGCTCTAATCATTTCTCCTGCCACATCTTTGTTAGTTGCGCCTTCAATTCCTTCCAAACCAGGAGAAGAGTTTACTTCAAGTAATAATGGACCCTTAGACGAACGAATAATATCGACACCGGCTACTTTTAAATCCATTGCTTTTGCGGCTTTTATGGCTATTTTTTTCTCTTCGGCAGTTACTTTGATTACAGATGCAGTTCCGCCAAGGTGAATATTAGCTCTAAACTCGCCTGG
Organism: Flavobacterium sp. LK-23; assembly: GCF_058135255.1. Classification (NCBI taxonomy): domain Bacteria; kingdom Pseudomonadati; phylum Bacteroidota; class Flavobacteriia; order Flavobacteriales; family Flavobacteriaceae; genus Flavobacterium; species Flavobacterium sp. LK-23. The sequence continues at coordinate 504,386 of NZ_JBYUVT010000002.1, read as the reverse complement.
CATTGCTTCACGTTGGATTGCAGCAACCACTTTTCCGTCAATTACAAAGCAGCGAATATCTTTTCCGTTAGCTTCTTTAATAAATTCTTGAACCAAGATGTTGGCATTTAAACTTTTAAAAGCATTGATTACACTTTCTGCCGCTTTTTTAGTTTCAGCTAAGACAACGCCTTTTCCTTGCGTTCCTTCTAATAATTTCACAATTAGTGGCGAACCGCCAACCATTTTGATTAAGTTGTCTGTATCAAGCGGAGAATTGGCAAATCCAGTAGTTGGAATATCGATTCCGCTATTTAATAATAATTGTAAAGAATATAGTTTATCTCGAGATTGCGTTATGGCTGTAGCCGAATTTAATACAAAGACTTTTAAAGCTTCAAATTGACGTGTCAAAGCACAGCCATAAAAAGTGATGCTAGGGCGAATTCTCGGAATAATAGCATCGAATTCGTTTAAGATTTTCCCGCCTCGGTAATGAATTTCAGGTTTTTTTGCATCCAATTTCATGTAGCATTCCTTGATATTTAAGAAATGCATTTCGTGCCCGCGCATTTCGCCAGCTTCCATAATTCTTTTATTGCTGTACAATTCTGGATTACTGGCTAAAAGACCAATTCGTAGGCCTGTAGTTGCTTTTTCTGAATTTTGATATAATTCTTTTAAAGATTCTGCTGTTGGCTGCCCTAAAAGATATTTTTGCTCAGGATCAACCAAAACCCTTCCGCTCATAGCTTCGCGTCCTAAAAGCATTCTAAAACCCATAGAATCGCGATTGGTCAAAGTCATTTCGATTGGCCATTTGGCGTCGCCAATTTTTAAGTTGGTTTGGATCACATAGCGATGCTCTCTAAATCCGCTCGAACTTTTTACAATTCGTTTATCAACCAAAGGCGCTTCACAATGAATAATGGTTTTGATATTATTCTGAATCGGGTTAATGTCGAATTTAACCCAATTGGCATCATTTTTTATAAAAGGAGCTATGTTTAAAGCGTGCATTGCCGAAGTTTTGGCACCAGAATCGACACGAGCCTTAATTGTCGGGATTCCAAGTTCTGGAAATGAGCACCATTCTTCGCTACCTAAAATGACTTTGTTTTGAAGCATATTTTGTTTTTTATTATAGAATTTAAATTCAAAAATAGCTATTTGCTTTTACTAAAGATAGTGATTTTTGATAAAAAAAATACCCGTTATGTTATGAAAACGTAACGGGCATATTATGAATGTTATAAATTTTGACTAATTTATTGATTCGTTGGCTCTTCGGCTTTATGAATCTCAACTGATAACTCTTGAGAATCTTCTTTTAAGTCCATCATAATTTCATCACCCGAATGTATTTTTGAAGTGATGATTTCTTCAGCCAGCAAATCTTCAACGTATTTCTGAATCGCTCTTTTCAGCGGTCTTGCTCCAAATTGTTTATCAAAACCTTTTTCAGCGATAAACGCTTTTGCTTTATCAGTTAAGCTTAATTTGTAGCCTAACTCTGCAATGCGAGAATATAGTTTTTTCAATTCGATTTCGATAATCAAATCAATATCTGCTTTCTCTAATGCATTAAATACAATTACGTCATCTATTCTGTTTAAGAATTCAGGAGCAAAAGTTTTCTTTAAAGCGTTTTCGATAATGCTTTTTGAGTTTTCATCAGCTTGAGCTGTTCTTGCAGCAGTACCAAATCCAACACCTTGTCCGAAATCTTTCAACTGACGAGCACCAACGTTAGAAGTCATGATAATAATAGTGTTTTTAAAGTCAATTTTACGACCTAAACTATCAGTTAAATATCCGTCATCTAAAACTTGAAGCATCATATTGAATACATCTGGGTGTGCTTTTTCGATCTCGTCTAAAAGAACCACACAGTATGGTTTTCTACGAACCTTCTCAGTCAATTGACCACCTTCTTCGTATCCAACGTATCCTGGAGGCGCTCCAACTAAACGAGAAATCGCGAATTTCTCCATGTATTCACTCATATCAATACGAACTAAAGCATCTTCAGAATCAAATAATTCTTTTGCTAATACTTTAGCCAACTGTGTCTTACCAACACCAGTCTGACCTAAGAAAATGAATGAACCAATTGGTTTGTTTGGATCTTTAAGTCCAGCTCTGTTACGCTGAATAGAACGAGCGATTTTTAAAACAGCTTCATTTTGACCAATTACTTTATTCTGAATCAATTCAGGCAATTGAGCCAATTTGTTGCTTTCTGTTTGAGCAATTCTGTTAACAGGAATTCCAGTCATCATAGAAACAACATCGGCTACGTTATCTTCTGTAACTTCAATTCTGTTGTTTTTAGAATCTTCTTCCCATTGTTCTTGTGCTGTAGCAAGATCTTTTTCGATACGTTTTTCATCATCGCGAAGTTTGGCTGCTTCTTCATATTTTTGTTTTTTAACAACCATATTTTTCATTTCGCGAACTTCTTCTAACTGACGTTCTAAATCCAAAATTTGTTTTGGAACATCGATGTTAGTGATGTGTACACGTGAACCTGCTTCGTCCATTGCATCGATTGCTTTGTCTGGTAAGAAACGCTCAGACATATATCTGTTTGTTAGCTTAACACAAGCTTCAATAGCTTCTGGAGTGTAAGTTACGTTGTGGTGATCTTCGTATTTATCTTTTACGTTGTTCAAAATTGCGATTGTTTCTTCAACAGAAGTTGGTTCCACAATTACTTTTTGAAAACGTCTTTCTAAAGCACCGTCTTTTTCAATATACTGTCTGTACTCATCAAGAGTAGTAGCACCAATACATTGAATTTCTCCTCTAGCTAAAGCAGGTTTGAACATGTTTGAAGCATCAAGAGAACCTGTTGCTCCACCAGCGCCTACAATAGTGTGGATCTCGTCAATAAAAAGAATAATATCGTCGTTTTTCTCCAGCTCGTTCATTACGGCTTTCATTCTTTCCTCAAATTGTCCTCTGTATTTCGTTCCAGCAACTAAACTTGCTAGATCAAGAGTTACAACACGTTTGTGGAAAAGAATACGCGATACTTTCTTTTGGATAATACGTAGCGCCAGTCCTTCTGCAATAGCAGATTTACCAACTCCAGGTTCTCCAATAAGAAGCGGATTGTTCTTTTTTCTACGGCTTAAAATTTGCGATACACGCTCAATTTCTTTTTCACGTCCTACAACAGGGTCTAATTTTCCTTCTTCGGCCATTTCTGTTAAATCTCTCCCAAAATTATCTAAAACCGGAGTCTTAGATTTTTTGTTTGACTTATTGGCGGGATTATTAAAACTGCTTTCTTTAAGACTGTCATCTTGTCCTGAATCATCATTATATGATTCGTTTCTTGGCAAGTTTTCTAAGAATTCTTCTTCGTTTGGAGTCATATTTAAATACTGTTCTTTAGCTACGTCATAATCTATTTTTAGTTTATTCAATAGCTTGGTTGTTGGATCGTTTTCGTTTCTCAAGATACATAACAGCAAATGTGCCGTGCTTATCGATGAACTTTGAAATACTTTTGCTTCAAGAAAAGTGGTCTTCAGGGCTCTTTCTGCCTGTCGGGTAAGATGAAGGTTTTTCTTTTCTGCATTTACTTCAACGCTCAAGTTGGCAGGGCTAAGTACTTCTACTTTTCTGCGTAAATGATCTAAATCGACAGCTAGGTTATTAAGTATATGAATAGCTTTTCCGTTACCATCTCTTAAAATACCTAGCATAAGATGTTCTGTACCAATAAAGTCGTGCCCTAAACGAAGAGCTTCTTCCTTACTGTACGTAATTACATCTTTTACTCTTGGTGAAAAATTATCATCCATAATATATAATTGGTATTGTAAATTTAGTGAATTACTGTTTTAAAAACAAAAACCGTACCTTCAAGAACTACTGTCAGCTAATAGACGAAAAAAAAGAGAATAAAAGAGTTAAAAAACGCCTAATTTATTAACTAAAAGCGGAAATAAAGTTGTTAATAAATCATTTAAATAAGTGTAAGGAAATAGCTGAAAAAATTTTAAAAAAACGTATCTTGGCACGCTTTGAAACTAATGTAATTATTAAAACATAACAACTTATGTCTGAAGGAGAAAAGTTAATTCCTATTAACATTGAAGATGAAATGAAATCAGCTTACATCGATTATTCGATGTCAGTAATTGTATCGAGAGCGCTTCCTGATGTTAGAGATGGCTTGAAACCAGTGCATCGAAGAGTTCTTTACGGAATGTATGATTTAGGTGTAACATCAAGATCTGCCCACAAAAAGTCTGCGAGAATTGTAGGGGAGGTTCTGGGTAAGTACCACCCGCACGGAGATACTTCTGTATATGATGCAATGGTACGTATGGCTCAGGAATGGAGTATGCGTTATTTATTAGTTGATGGTCAGGGTAACTTTGGTTCTGTCGATGGAGACAGTCCTGCAGCAATGCGTTATACTGAGGCCAGAATGCGTAAAATCTCAGAAGATATTATGGCAGATATCGAAAAAGAAACAGTTGATTTTCAGCTGAACTTTGACGATACTTTATATGAGCCAAAAGTAATGCCGACAAGAGTTCCTACTTTATTAGTAAATGGAGCAACTGGTATTGCGGTTGGTATGGCGACTAATATGCCGCCACACAATTTAACAGAGGTTATCAATGGTACTTTAGCATACTTAGATAATAATGATATTGAGGTTGACGAATTAATGACACATATTAAAGCTCCTGATTTTCCAACGGGAGGTGTAATATATGGTTATGAAGGCGTTCGTGAAGCTTTCAAAACGGGTAGAGGACGTATTGTAATGCGTGCTAAAGTTGGTTTTGAAGAAGTGGACGGAAGAGAGTGTATCATTGTTACTGAAATTCCATATCAGGTTAACAAAGCCGAAATGATTAAACGTACGGCTGATTTGGTTAACGAGAAAAAAATTGAAGGTATTGCGAACATTCGTGACGAATCTGATAGAAATGGTATGCGTATCGTTTATATCTTGAAACGTGATGCTACACCAAACGTGGTTTTAAATACCTTATATAAATATACTTCATTACAATCTTCTTTTAGTGTAAATAATATTGCATTAGTAAAAGGCCGTCCGCAAATGTTGAATCTGAAAGATATGATTCATTATTTTATTGAGCACCGCCACGAAGTCGTGGTTAGAAGAACTCAGTTTGAATTACGTAAGGCAGAAGAGAGAGCTCACATCTTAGAAGGGTTAATTATTGCTTCTGACAATATCGACGAAGTAATTGCGTTAATCAGAGGATCTAAAAACACAGATGAAGCGAGAGAAAAATTAATCGAAAGATTTAAATTATCAGATATTCAAGCTCGTGCTATTGTTGAAATGCGTTTACGTCAGTTAACAGGTCTGGAGCAAGATAAATTAAGAGCGGAGTTTGAAGAATTAATGAAGTTAATTGAGCATTTGAAAGCTTTATTAGCAGATGTTAATTTGAGAACAGATTTGATTAAAGAAGAGCTTACAGAAATTCGTGATAAATACGGTGACGAAAGACGTTCGCAAATCGAGTACTCTGGAGGAGATGTGAGTATTGAAGACTTAATTGCTGACGAAAATGTGGTTATTACAATTTCGCACGCAGGTTACATCAAACGTACAAACCTTACAGAATACAAAACGCAAAATAGAGGTGGAGTTGGACAGAAAAGTGCTGGAACAAGAGATCAAGATTTCTTAGAGCACATGTTCGTGGCAACAAACCACCAATATATGATGTTCTTTACCCAAAAAGGAAAATGTTTCTGGATGCGTGTTTACGAAATTCCAGAAGGAAGTAAAACAGCGAAAGGTAGAGCAATTCAGAACTTGGTAAACATTGAAAGTGATGATAAAGTAAAAGCTTTCATTTGTACACAAGATTTAAAAGACAAAGATTATATCAATACGCATAATCTTGTAATGGTTACCAAACAAGGTCAGGTGAAGAAAACTTCTTTAGAGAAATATTCTAAACCAAGAGCTAATGGAGTTGCTGCCATTACAATTAAAGAAGGAGATGAGTTAATTGGAGCTCAGTTGACAAACGGAGAAAGCCAAATTATCTTAGCGGTTAAATCTGGTAAATTAGTTCGTTTTGAAGAAACTAAAACACGTCCGATGGGAAGAACAGCGTCTGGAGTTCGTGGAATTACTTTAAAAGATGAAACTGACGAGGTAATCGGAATGGTTACTGTAGATAAAAACGATATTTCTACTTCTCAAATCTTAGTTGTAACTGAAAATGGATACGGAAAACGTACTAAATTGGTTGACGACGACGGAGAAGACGTGTACAGAATTACAAACCGTGGAGGTAAAGGGGTTAAAACACTTAATATCACGGATAAAACAGGTAAATTGATCTCGATCAACGCTGTTACTGATGCAGATGACTTAATGATTATTAATAAATCTGGATTAACTATTAGAATGGCAATCGAAGATTTACGTGTTATGGGACGTGCAACTCAAGGTGTTCGATTGATTAATCTTAAAGGAAAAGATTCTATCGCAGCTGTAACAACTGTAATGAAAGATGATGCCGAAGAAGTAGAATTAGATGAAGATGGAAACGTAATCGGTGCAATTGAGAGAGTTAAACCAGATTTGGAGGTTCTAGAAGATGATGGATCTGTAGAAGAGGAAGACGACTCTGATGATGAAGTAGAAGAGGAAGACGATGCTGAAGCAGAAGATGAAGAGTCTGAAGAATAAGTGAAAACAGAAAATTAAATACAAACAAATACCATTATGAAAAGTAAATATGTAATACTTGCATCAGCATTACTGATCTCTGTAGCTACGTTTGCTCAGAAAGATCAAATTAAGAATGCTGAAAAGGCATTAAAAGGCGGAGACGCACAAGGCGCTATTGCTCAATTGAAAGATGCAGAGAACTTAATTGCAAATGCTAAAGATACAGAACAAGCACAATACTATTTCGTTCAAGGAAATGCTTTTCTTGACCTTGCAAACAAAAAGGTAGAAGAAGGTAAAAACTTATTAGCAGCAGCAGACAGCTACAAGAAATTAATTGATGTAGAAAAAGCTTCAGGAAAACAAAAATATTCTACACAAGCAGCAGCGTCAATTACTAACATTAAAGGATTATTAATTAATTCAGCAATTGCTGATACACAAGTAAACAAACATGCTGAAGGTGCAAAGAAATTGTATGAAGCATACGAGTTAGACAAGAAAGATACAATCAACTTGTATTATGCAGCTTCTACAGCTGTGAATTCACAAGATTATGATCTTGCTTTGCCAATGTATGAAGAGTTGAAAAAATTAAACTTTTCTGGAAAAGGAACTTTGTACTTAGCTGTAAACAAAGCTAACGGAAGTGAAGATAACTTTGCTAACGCTAAAGAAAGAGATTTAGCTGTTAAATTAGGAACTCACGAAAAACCTAAAACGGAAGCTATTCCGTCTAAAAGAGGTGAAATCTACAAAAACTTAGCTTTAATTTTAGTTCAAAAAGGACGTACTGAAGATGCTAAAAAAGCAATCTCTGATGCTAGAAAAGCAAACCCAGAAGATTCTTCTTTAATTCTAACGGAAGCAAATTTATACTTAGAAAGTAAAGATTACGAGACATACAAAAAATTAGTTGGTGAAGCTTTAGAAAAAGATCCAAAAAATGCTGATTTAGTATTCAATTTAGGAGTAATTAGCTCTGGAGCTAAAAACACTGCTGACGCAGAGAAATATTACTTAAAAGCAATTGAAATCAATCCTGAGTATACAAATGCTTACTTGAATCTTGCTGCTTTAAAATTAGAAGCTGAAAAACCAATCATCGACGAGATGAATAAATTAGGTACTTCTGCTAAAGATATGAAACGTTACGATGTTTTAAAAGCACAAAGAGAAGCTGTTTTCAAAGGAGTTATTCCTTACCTTAAAAAAGCAAACGAATTAGATCCTAAAAACGAGGATGTTTCTAAAACATTATTAGGAGTTTACAATGCTCTTGAAATGACTGCAGAAGCTAAAGCTTTGAAAGCAAAAATGTAATTACAAGCTTTTTAAAATATAAAAAAAACCATCCGCCTTGGCGGATGGTTTTTTTTATGCTTTTAGCTGATTAATTCAGCAGATAAAGTAATGGTGGTATTTAATAGTTTTGAAATCGGACAGATCTCTTTTGCTTTGGCAGCCGTTGAAGCAAACTCTTCGGCAGAAATTGATGGTACTTTCCCTTTTAAATCTAAATGAATTAAAGTAATAGATCCGTCTTCAAAAGTTACTGTCGCTTCGGTGGTTAAATCATCGGCTGTAAAACCTGCTTCATTCAATAAAAAACTTAATTGCATGGTAAAACACCCTGAATGCGCTGCGGCAACCAATTCTTCTGGATTTGTACCAACGCCATCAGCAAATCTTGTTTTAAAAGACAGTTGTGCATTATCTAATGTGGTGCTTTGCGTGCTTATTGTTCCTTTTCCTTCCATACCGGTTCCTTGCCAGTTGGCGTGTGCTTTTCTTGTAAATTTCATATTCTCCTTATTTAAAAAATTAGTATTAAATGTTATTTGTTTAATTGCCAGTTAATAGTGGTAACTCAAATATAATCAATATTTTGCAGAATAGTTTTATGAAATTTAATGAGATTGTTAAGTTTTGGGTTTTAGGTTGTAGTGAGTTTTAACCGCAAAGTACGCAAGGGTTTACGCAAGGCACGCAAAGTTTTTAAGTTTGTTCGAGGTTTTATAATCTTTGTCAAAGTTTGAAACTTTGACAAAGTTTTGCGTCATAAAAAAAGACACAATGATTGTCATTGCATCTTTTTAAATTATAAAAAAATAAAATTCCAAATTCCAATTAAGCGTTGCCAATTGGAATTTGGAATTTAAAAAATTGGAATTTCTAGTATTTATTCTTGTCCCAAGTTTCTTAATTGTTTCAATTTATCTTTCCAAACTTCAAGGCTTTCTTTGTGAATGGCAATGTTTTTACGAACTTCTGTAACTATTGAATTCTCTTTTTTAGCATTTTTAGTATTGGTAAAGAACTGAATGTTATTTTCTAACTGGAAAATTTCATTTTGAACTTCCTCAATTTTACGCATAATAAAGATTTTTTCATTGTCTAATTTACGCGTATCATTGCTGTCAGATAAAGAATCAATACGATTTGCAAAACGCATCATTTCAGATTCTTTTTTGCTTAAGCTTAGTTTCTCAAAAAGAGCATCTAAGATTTTATTGAACTTCCCTTCTATGTGTCTTCTAGAGAAAGGAACTTTACCAAATCCTTTCCAAGTTTCAATATGTGCTTTTATGGCATCTAAATCTGTTTTGTGATCTCCAGTCAATTGGAAAGATCTTAAAGTGTCTAAGTATGCTTTTTTGTTGTCAAAAGCGGCAACTTCTTCACTGTTCTCTTCCGATTTATGCTCTTTTAATTTATCAAAATAATGGTTGCAGGCATCCTTAAATTCTTTCCAGATTTTATCGGAATATTTTTTAGGAACATGGCCAATTTGTTTCCATTCTTCCTGGATCTGTTTCATTACAGGAGTTGTAGCTGAGAAATCAGTGCTTTCCTGTAATTCTTTAGCTTTTGCAACAAGAGCCAGTTTTTTATTTAAATTATCGTTTTGGTCTTTTTTGATATCCTTATAAAAAGAATTTTTGAAAGCGTTGAAATTTCGAACAGCTGTTTTAAATGCTGCCCAAGTTTCTTCATTTACCTCAGAAGGTACTTTTCCTGCAGCAAAGAACTCATTTCTTAACTCTTCTACTTTCTGAATCTGAATAAGCCATTGCGAATGAGAATTTACTTTTTCGCTTCCAAGCACTTCAATTTTAGCAATAATTTCTTTTTTGGTTTCAAGATTTTTTTGCTCGTTTGCTCTTTGGCTTTCAAACAAAAGTTCTCTTTTATCGTGTATTTTTTTAGTCAATTCGCTAAATTGATTCCAGATGGCATCACGGTGCTCTTTAGAAACTGGTCCTATTTCTTCTTTCCAGATTCTGTGTAAATCCTGTAATTCACGGAAAGATTTGCTTACATCGGTATCGTTTACCAATTCTTCAACGCGCGCTATAATCTTTTGTTTTAGTTCTAAATTATGTTTAAAATCTAAATCTCTAGCCTCACGATCTAAGTGTAGATAATCGTAGAAGTTTTCTACATGAAAATGGTAATTGTTCCAAACGTGATTGTATTTGTCTTTTGGAATCGCTCCAGCATTTTTCCATCTTTCTCTTAATTCATTAAAATGCTTAAGAGTGTCTTTGATGTTTTCTTGCGGATTGATTAATTCCTTTAATTCTTCAACAATAGCCAGACGATTCTCTAAATTGCTTTTTAGATTGGTTTGTAAATGTTTAAAATGAGCATTTCTTTTATCTCTAAAAACATTATAATATTCGTCAAATTTTGATTTTAAAGGAAGATGATATTCAAATTCTTCATTAGGATCTGGATTAGAAGCTAAAAATTCTTCTTTTTTCTCCTCTATAAGATGGTGATACTGTAGTAAAAAAGCTTTTTTGATTTCTTCAATATGATCTTTTACAGACATTACTTTGTCTATATTAACCAATTTTTTAAGTTCATCAACAAGAGCGTCAAGTGAGAAAGTGTTGTAATCCTGCATAGGAATGTCATGACGATCTTTTAAAGTTTCGTCCTCACTTTCAGCAGCATTTGAACTTGTAATGACATCTAATGCTTCTTGATGATCATTTTCTTGTTTTTCTACTTCATTTTGAGTTTCTGAGACCAAATCTTTGGTCAAATTTTCAGAATCTGATGTTTCGATTGCATCATTTGCTACAGAATCATTTATTTCGATTCCAGATTTTCCGTCTGCTTCATGCAGGTTATCATTCTTTTCTTCTAACATCTTTAAAATGTATAAGGTTTTTATTTTTAACAATGCGAAAGATAGTAAAGGTGTTTCTAAATACAAAATAAATCACTTGTTTATACGGTATTTTACGATGAAATTCCTATTCTTTCTGAAAGTTTTCTAGTATGTTGAATCTGTTTTTAGCGAATTGCTGAAGGATATATAAATTCAAAATTGGCATTGTAAATAAAATAGACTCTCAATAATCTAATTTTTTAGGACTTATTTTGCTATTCTTTTAAATTAAAAAAGAATCAACACTCCAACTTCCATTCCCCAATTATAGGTTCTGTTAGGGCCAAAACCAGCGCTCGGGTGTATGTAAACAAGATTTGAAGGTGTAATTTTTCGTCCAAATTCAATAAAAGCGTTATTTTGAAAGCCTTCAATAACAGTATTGTATCGAAGTGCTACATCTCCAGAAATCCAGTTTTTTCCAAAAAAATGCATCAATAGATTTTCTAAAAGTGCAGTGCTAATGTCGGAACGATCACTATTTCCAGCAAAACTCTGCTGATATTCAACCGTAGTCAGTAGCAGAAACTTTTTTTGATTGAAATATCTTCCGTAAACCATAGCGGGCATGACAACCCATTTTCCGGTTCCAAAATTTGGATCTTCGGCTGTGTTAGAATAAACTCGGGTTCTTACCGCAATACCGTTGTTATTTCTTAAGTAAGGAATAAAACTGATTCCGCCTCCAACATCTCCGATGGCTGTTTTGTTGGTTGAAGTTGTGTTGGTAGAAACAAGAGGAAGATCAAAACGTAGATTCCAGGCTTTATTGCCAATTGGTAGTAAGAAACGAACCTGTGTGGTGTTAAAAGAACCTTTGTCGGTATCTAGATACTCATTGTAAAACAAAATTGTTTTAAGAAAATAATGATAGCGAGGCTCAGATAACGGACTTTGTATAGTGTCTGCGTTTTGAGCTGAAAGTAGGTTGTGTAATAAAAAAAATAAAATGCTAAGTAATTGTATTTTCTTCATAACCACTTGTTAGTTAGTGGATTAAAAGTACGAAAAATACATTAACATTTTATTTTTTGATACTTATTTTATTTATTCCAGATTTTCCATGCTTTTTCAGCTTGAAAAATAAGCATATCGTGACCATTTTTAATTACAGCGCCCATTTCTTTTGCTTTTCGTAAGAAAGTGGTTTCTGCTGGATTATAGATTAAATCGTAAGCAATGTGTTTTTCTGTGAAATACTCGTATGGCAAATTCGGACAAGCTTCAATATTTGGGCTTGTTCCAACTGGCGTACAGTTGATTATAATTTGAAAATTGTCAAAAGTAGTTGCATTGATCAAATCATAGTCAATGATGTTTTCTTTTGCTTCTCGAGAAACAAAAGTATACGGAATATCCAATTCGTCCAAAGCAAAAGCAACACCTTTAGAAGCGCCTCCTGTTCCTAAAATAAGCGCTTTTTTATGATGCGGTTCTAATAATGGCTTAAGAGACTTTTTGAATCCGTAGTAATCGGTATTGTATCCTTTTAATTTGCCGTTTTTGGTAAATTTAATGGTATTAACAGCGCCAATTAGAGTGGCTTTTTTTGATAATTTATCTAAGAATGGAATAACTTGTTCTTTGTACGGAATAGTAACATTTAAACCCTTTAAATCAGGATTGTTTTTAATTAATTCTGTGAAGTAATTAATTTCAGAAATGTCAAAATTCTCATAGCTGTTGCCAGCAAAAACTTCATTATTAAATTTTTCTGTAAAATAACCTTTTGAAAAAGAGTAGCTTATGTTGCGTCCTAATAATCCAAAACGTCTTCTTAATAAAATATCAACCATTCTTATTTACGATGTTTTTCTATATAATTTTTTACTGTTTTTTTTGCCCAAACAACTGGGAATAAATCTTCAATTAGGATGTAATTATCAAAATTTAGACGTAAGCCATTGCTTAAGTGGAATTTAGCTTTTGTGTTATCTTGAATCGTAAAATACAATCCAGCCAAACGATATTCGATTTCGTTTTCTTCTGGGAAGTATTCTGAAGCTTGCAATAAAGTTTGAATGGCAGTTTCAAATTCTCCTAAAAACTGAAGAATATCAACCCAGTACAACCAAGTATCTAATGCATAATCTCCAAATTCAACCGCTTTTCTAAAACCGAATTCGGCTTCTTCAAAGAAATTCATTTGTTTGTTGATTGTAGCATATCTTTTCCAGTACAAACGATTCTGATTGTCAATCGCTAAAGCTTTATTCACAAAAAATAATGCTTTTTGATAGTTTTTCTGGCGAAGGTGAAAATCTGTAATCGCAATCCAGCCTTTGTCTAAAAGCGGATCTTCATGTACAGTTTGGTTATAATATTGGATTGCTTTCGCTAAATTTCCAAGTTTTTCATAACATTTTCCAATTCGAAGAAGGGCATACGAAGTCGCATCGTCCAATTCGATGGTTCTGTTATAACTTTCAATTGCTTCATTGTATTTTTTTAGACGCTCGTAAGCTTTTGCTTTTTCCATAAAAGCGCCTAAAAATTCATCATCAATCAGCGTTGCATAATCAAATGCACGAATTGCTGCTTCATATTCTTTTATGCCATAATGAAGGCGTCCAAGCTGATGCCAAGCGATTTCGCTGTAAGGGTTTCTGTTGATATAATCGTTAAGATAAACAATAGCTTCTTGATTTTGGTCTAAAAACTCAAAGCAATACACTACGTTATAAAGAGCAGATTGATCTTCTAAGTCTTCTTCAAGACATTTGATAAAACTGTCCTTTGCAAGTTCAAGGTTATCCATAAAAAGATATTCCATTCCGATCAAATTGTACACATCAGCGTAATCATCAGTGTATTGAAGCGCGATTTTTAACAGTTCAACCGCTTTTTCGTGCTGATCTCTTTTTGAGCAGATATTGGCTTTCTGGATATATATTTCCTCGTTGTTGGGTTCAATTGCGTATAACTCATTCAAAAGCTTTTCAGCAATGTCGAGTTTGTCATCATAAACCAGCATTTCTACTTGTACTAACTTTAAGCCTGTAGATTTCGGGTGCTGGTCTAATGCAAGTTTTAAGGCCTTTTTTGCTAAATTAGCCTTACCTATGTCTAAATAATGAAGAATGATTTCCTCAAATTCTTCAGAATCAAAAAAGAGCACTTTGTTAGTTTTTAACATCGACTCAAATTTGGATAGGGATAGGTTATAATCTTCTTCTTCGTTGCTTAATTGCATACTTCGTATATTTGAAATTAGCCTGTTATAAATTTAGGCAACCATATAATCGCTGTAAGGATAAGAAATTAATTGTTTTGAACAATTTAATTAACAATATATGGCGTTTTTTATTCTATTTTGGGAAGAAATCTCCTTTGTTGTAAAGGGATTAGCTTCGGTTTTGTCATTTTTTTATTGGTATCGAAAGACTTTTTTGAAATAGAAATGGAGCTTTAATTTCTGTCAGTTTTATTAAAACAGCGCTCCAAATAGTTTTGTATTTTAGTTATTGTTCTTCTTCATTATTTCGTCCATCACGTCTAAAATAATGGCACAACCTTCTCTAATTTCTTCTTCAGAAATAGTCAAAGGAGGTGTAATTCGTATCGCGCATCCTTCAAATAAAAGCCAGAATAAAATAAGTCCTCTGTCTTGACAGGTTAAAATGACTTCGTTTGTAATATCTGCCGATTCTGTCATAGCGGCAAGCATTAATCCTTTTCCTCTAACTTCTTTAATCAAAGGATGTACCAAAAGCGATCTGAAGAGTTTTTCCTTCTCCAGCGTTTCTGCCATTAAATTTGTTTCAGTTAATTCTTGCAAAGTAGCCAAGCAAGCTGACGCAATGACAGGGTGACCTCCAAAAGTGGTAATATGTCCTAGTTTTGGATTTTCTGTTAAAAGGTCCATTTTTTCGGCAGAAGCAGTAAAAGCACCAACTGGCATTCCGCCGCCCATTCCTTTACCCATAACCACAATATCTGGAACAACATCATAATTTTGGAAGCCAAAAAGTTTTCCTGTTCTTCCAAAACCTGGCTGAATTTCGTCAACAATCATTAAGGCTCCAACTTCATCACAGCGTTTACGTACTTTTTGAAGGAAATTATTTTCTGGCTGAATAAAACCGGCGCCTCCTTGAATGGTTTCTAAAAGAATGGCTGCCGTTTTTGTAGTTATTTTTTGCAGATCTTCTTCGTTATTGAAAGTAATAAAATCAACATCTGGAAGCAAAGGTCTGAAAGCTTGTTTTCTTTCTTCAAATCCCATAACGCTCATCGAACCCATGGTGTTTCCATGATAAGCATTATGACATGAAATAAGCTGACTGCGTCCTGTAACTCGTTTGGCTAATTTTAAAGAGCCTTCAATCGCTTCTGTGCCTGAATTGACCAAATAGGTTTTATTTAAAGATTCTGGAAGCAGAGAGGCCATTAATTTGCAATATTGAACGGCTGGACTCTGAGAGTATTCTCCGTAAACCATTACATGCGAATATTTATCTAATTGATCTTTTATCGCCTGATTTACTCGCGGATGCTGATGTCCTAAAGTACACGCCGAAACTCCAGCAACAAAATCTAAATATTTTTTATCGTTTGTGTCGTATATGTAAGAGCCAATGGCATGCGAAACTTCCATTCCGAGTGGGTAAGGAGAAGTTTGCGCTTGGTATTTTATAAAATCTGGATTCATTTTTTTAAGTTGCTAAGGTACTGAGATACTAAGATTCTAAGGTCTTTTAACTTTACGCTTCAGTTAACTTTGTGTTTTAAATTATCGTAGAACTTTAAACTGTCACTGAGACTGAAAACTACTTAATTTTAGGCTTCGGTTCCGCTTTGGCAGCTGGTTTCTTCTTGTCGTAATTCAAGGTTTCTTTCCTAATTTTCAGTGGAACGTTTTTGCCTTTTTCCTCTTGATCTTTTCCTTCTTTAATCAGCTTTTCATTGAGTTCATTATCTTCTGCAGAAAAAATATCGTCTTTAGACTTTATTCTTTCATCGCCTCGCCATTTCATTCCTCGAAGTTTTCGAGCATTTTCTGGAAGTTCGTCTTCAGGAAAAATATCACCGTCCACTTTATTAAAGAAAGTAATAGTTTCGATCGCATTATTTTCTAATATCATGTTGATTTTACTGCTGACATTTTTATTGATTCCAATTAGCTCGTTGGCATCATTTCTCATGTAATAAATGACTTCAGTGTTTTTAATGACATCCACATCATGCAATTTTCCATCCCGGAATTTTCCAAACAAATTAATTCCCTTGACTTGATTGAAACCTGTCCCGAGCGTGTCCTTGGAGAGTACGAAAGTATTATTGAGCACTTTTAAGGAGTCAATTTTCCTCGTTTTATTGTCGCCAATTAAGTGCATTACGTCGCCCGTAATTTGGTTGTCGCCATTCCAAAGAATCGGATTTCCTATAAGCTTTGTCAAAGCGCTTTTAGAATCTGAGTGTATAGAATCGCACTTACCGCTCATATCTGTTTTATAAAAACGAACATTGTTAAAAGCGCGCAGAATTCTTTCGCCTTCTTTACCTGTTACCATTAATTTTTTTCCGTGAATGTAAACCGAGTCATTTTCAACCAAATTGATGGCAACAGCTCTTTTGGTTACAAACATCGAATCCTTGAGTTTGTAAAGCTCTGCGTAATGGCCTTTTACAATTCCTTTGTTAATCGAATCGGTAATTTTTACATTTCGTGTTGCCGATGCAAATTCAATATTTCGATTATAATACAAACTATCGCCTTCTATAAGCCGGTCATCGTACTTAATGTAGGACCTTCGCAGAAAATGGGCTAAGTTTTTCTTTGTATCGTAAAAACCTTTTTCGGTATAAATGTAATTGGCTTTACTTGTAATGGTTGAAGGGCCAAGAAGATACGTATGTCCAGAATTACTGTAATAATCCAAATGGTTTGATTTAATCACATATTTAGGATTCGTAATCGTAACTTCAGTCAAGAACTGAAATTTCTTTTCTTTTACATAATACCTTCCAGATTTACTCACCAAAGTATTGTCTTTGTTTACAATCGTACCTTTTGTATTATAAAATGCTTCTTGAACATTTCTGTCAAAATTAATAGTGTCAGTTTGCAAAGTGGCATCTGGAGAAGTTAAAACCGCATTTCCTGTAGCAAAAGCTTTTTTTTCATTTCCGCTATACTCCGCATATTTACTATTCAAGAATAAAGTATCTCCTTGTACTAATTGTACATTTCCGAATGCTTTTAAATAATTTTCTTTTTGAAAAAAGTAAGCTTTGTTGCAAGTTAGCACAACACCATCATGATTCACTTTTACATTTCCAGTAAGTAAAAGCGCATCAGGTACATTAACTTGATCCACGTCAGAAAAGTCGGCATTCTCGATGACAATTGTTTTCGGAGATTGAGCAGGTTTTTTTGCTTGCGCGAAAGTGAATTGAACGCTTAAAAAAGACAGACACGTAAATATGAAAAAGAGTGATTTCTTCAACTGATTAAATTTTTGTCAAATTTATAAAAAAGGATAGAACCTGTGGCGGTTATTAGCATTAATTTATAATTAGTCATTAACAGTCCAAAGTTGAATTTAGGCATTATTTAATTTTTCAACAAAATAACAAACTCTCACGTTGTAGTAGTTGTGTTTTAAGTTGAAAACGGCGTAAATTAGATAAAACGTTTTCGGAGTTTTAAAAAATGAGCTATTTTTAGAAAATTGTTTTCATGCTTTTTAGAGATGAAAGCAAAGAGACAAGATAAGAATAGCCTAAAAAATATGATAAGTAAAAAAATAATTGCAGTCGGAATTACATTAACTGTACTTTTTTCAGCCTGTAAAACAAAAGATTTAAAAATGAGTATTTCAAACGAAAATGCTGCAACAGATAAAAAAGTTGTAGTCTATCAAGTATTTACACGCCTATTTGGAAATAAAAATACAACCAACAAACCATGGGGAACTATTGAGGAGAACGGTGTTGGAAAGTTTAATGATTTTACGGATAAAGCCCTTCATGAAATAAAAGATTTAGGTGTTACTTACATTTGGTATACGGGAGTTCCGCATCATGCTTTAGTGCGTGATTATACAGCGTACGGAATTTCAAATGATGATCCAGAAGTGGTAAAAGGGCGTGCAGGTTCTCCTTATGCCGTGAAAGATTATTATAATGTAAATCCAGATTTGGCTGTAAATCCTGCAAAGCGATTAGAAGAATTTGAAGCTCTAATAAAACGTACTCATAATGCCGGTTTGAAAGTATTAATTGATATTGTTCCCAATCATATCGCAAGAAAATATGAAGGAAAATCGAATCCAGAAGGGGTAAAAGATTTTGGAGCAGATGATGATGTTACGGTTGAATATAAACGAGACAATAATTTTTACTACATTCCGCAACAGCATTTTGAAATTCCTGATGGAGATATTCCTTTAAACGGAGAAAAAAATCCAATGATTGATGGTTTTTTTGATGAAAATCCGGCAAAATGGACAGGGAACGGTTCACGTAAAATTAAACCAGATCAAAACGACTGGTACGAAACGGTAAAAGTAAATTACGGAGTACGCCCAGATGGGACTAAAGATTTTCCTGAACTTCCTGCTGGCTTTGATCAGAAATCCTATCAGGAACATTTTGCTTTTTGGCAAGACAAAGAGGTTCCCGATTCTTGGAAAAAGTTTAGAGATATTGCGTTATACTGGACAACAAAGGGTGTTGATGGATTTCGTTACGATATGGCCGAAATGGTTCCGTACGAATTCTGGAGTTATATGAACTCTTCGATTAAAATGAAAAATCCAAATGCGTTTTTGTTGGCTGAAGTTTACAATCCGAATGAATATCGAAATTATATTCGCTTAGGAAAAATGGATTATCTGTATGATAAAGTAGAAACGTACGATAAGCTGAAAGATGTTATTCGCGGAAAATCTTCACCGGATGAATTAACAAAAATCCAAAACGGAATGGCAGATATTGAACATCATATGCTTCATTTTCTAGATAATCATGACGAACAACGTTTAGCAAGTCCAGAATTTGCGGGAACTCCAGAAAGAGGAAAACCTTTAATGGTTGTTTCGGCAACAATTAGTACTTCACCAACAATGATTTATTTTGGACAAGAAGTAGGAGAGGCAGGGAACGAAGATGCAGGTTTTGGAAAACGATCAAGAACCTCGATTTTTGATTATATTGGAGTTCCAAATCATCAGCGCTGGATGAATGACGGTAAATTTGACGGAGGAAAGCTTTCTAATTCAGAGAAAGAATTACGTGATTTTTATAAACGTTTGCTCAATTTTACAATCAAAAGCAGTGCTTTGATGGGAAGTTTTGAAGAGATTCAATCTGCAAATAGACAAAATAATGAAGGTTATGATGCACTGTTGTATTCTTATGCGCGTTGGTCTGAAAATCAAAAATTGATCGTAATTGCTAATTTTTCTTCTGAGAAAGGAAATGAATTCAATTTAAAAGTTCCGTCATCACTTATTTCAAAATGGAATTTAAAAGACGGAGAATATCAATTGAAAGAGCAATTGTATCAAAACAAAACATTTGTATTGAAAGTGCAAAATGGAGAAGGAGAAGCTAAAGTTTCCATTCAGCCTTCAGAATCTTTGATTTTGGAATTAAAATAAACTAGCTCATCTTTTGAGTTGATTTTTAACACATAGAAACATAGCTTAGAAAACTTGAAAAAGGCGTTTCACTAGTTTAAATACACATAGCGTCTATGTGTGGAAACTAGTTTCTTTAATATTCTTTTTTTTTTAGTATTAAAATCTATGTTTCTATGTGTTAAATATTTTTTTGTTTTAAATTTTTTTAAGCAACGAAAGAATCTCTTTAATGGAAAATGTTGCGCCGCAGACAAATTCATCTGAAGCGCCGTAATAAACAGTTAGTGTATCGCCATCTGGATCAAGAATATGACCGTTTGTGAAAACGACATTTCCAAAGAAACCGCTTAATTCGTAATTTGTTTTAGGAAACATAATAGGAGTTTCGGTTCTCGAAATCACTTTTGTAGGATCTTCTAAATCCAATAAAAAAGCGCCTAAAGAATATTGATGAAATTCGTTGGCTCCATGATAAATTTCTAGCCAGCCCAATTTTGTTTTTATCGGCGCGGCTCCAGCGCCAACTCGTTTGCTATCCCAACTATCTTTTCTGGTTTTGATAATGCATTTATGATTTCCCCAATGAATTCCATCTGGAGAAGAAGCAATCCAAATGTAGTTTCCGCCAATATCTACACTGCTAGGACGATGTAACGCATAAAACAAGCCGTTTATTTTTTCTTCAAAAATGGCACAGTCTTTATTGTGGGGAGGGAATATCAGTCCATGTTTTTTGAAATTTTTCCAATCGTTTGTGGTTCTTAAGCCAACGCCCACACCACTAGGAGAAACAGATGTAAAAGTGAGGTAATATTTTCCTTCAATGAGAGCAACCCGACAATCTTCAATTCCGAACGTTTCTAGTATTCCTTCGCCAACCAAATGCGGATAATCTTCTGGTTCATAAAATCGTTTTCCGTCTTCGCTGCATAACAATCGAATATGTGATAATGTGGTCAAATAATCAATGCCTTGATAATTAATTACGCGTGCATCTGTTGCAATAAGTTCAGGATGATCTTTTAGAATTTCAATAATCTGAATAGTTCCTGCTTCTGTTAGTATTGGAAAAGAAATAATGTTTTCAATTTGCTTTGGTCTTTCGGCAACACGCACCGCTAGCCAGATTTTGTTTTGAAACCGAAACACGCCCGGATTCAATAGACAGGTTATTTCTAGACCTTCTCGACTTGGCGGTATGTCAGACGGCGATAGGATAGGGTTTTCTGTAAAACGATTGGCAATGTCTTTCATAATCTTCGTTAAGTACCTAAAAGGTATAAAAAAAAGCTGATACTTAATTGTATCAGCTTCGTTTCTATACTTTTTTAACCTTTTTGAGTGCTTCAACGTAATATTCGTTTACTTTTTCCCAATTTATATGATTGTAAAAAGCGTCAATATAACTGCCTTTTCGGTTTTGATAATCTAAATAGTAAGCATGTTCCCAAAGATCAATTCCCATAATTGGAGTTCCTGGAATCAAGGCGTTTTTCATTAACGGATTATCTTGATTGTCAGTTGTCGTGATTTGCAATTTACCATATCGGTCTACAACCAGCCAAACCCATCCAGAACCAAACTGCTTTTCTGACTGTGCCTTAAATTGATTGGTCAGATTATTAAAAGAACCAAATTCTTTATTAATAGAACCAGCAAGAGTGTCTTTTGGGGTCTGCTCTTTTGGTGTCAGAATATTAAAATAAAGCGTATGATTATAATATCCTCCAGCATTTTGACGGAGTTTTAAATTCGTAAGAGGCATTTTTTTTAAAATGTCTTCAAGAGGCATGTTTTCAAACTCAGTCGAGACAATCTCTTTATTAAAAGCGTTGGTATACGATAAGTAATGTTTAGAATAATGCGTTTCTAAAGTTAAGGTTCTAATATCAGGAGCAAGAGCGTCATAATTAAATGGCAGTTTCGTCATTTCAAAAGAGCCTGGATCGGCTTTAACATCATTTGGCGAACCAATAGTAATTTTTTCTTCTTTTGTTGGAAGAGGAACTTCAACTACTTCTGTCAGTTTATCTTCTTTACAAGAAAATAATAGTAAAAATGAAGTTAAAGTGCTTAAAATAACAACGTTTTTCTTCATAATGTTTTATTTTGATGTTAATGAATTGATGATTTCGATATAATTTTCTTTGGCTTCGTCTACAGACATATGACTTATCTGCATCCAGGCATTGGTTTTAAAAGCATTTCGCAAATCAAAATTCTCAGATTGATTGTAAACAGCCGTTCCAAAAGTAGCCTGTTTGTAAAACGCATAAAGTCTTAACTGCACATCTTGCGGCAGTGAAGCCTGAGTCATTGCCATTGCGGCTTCTACGGCTTTAGTGAAGCGAATATCTAAATCTTTATCAGCCATTTATGCTTTTGTAGCAATAATTGTTTTTCCTCCAATCGCTTTTTGGTTTAATTCCACATTGATTGGTGTACCTAAAGGTAAAAATAAATCGACTCTTGATCCAAATTTAATGAAACCAGCGTCAGTTCCTTGAACAACCTGCATTCCTTCTTTAGCGTAGTTTACAATTCTACGAGCCAATGCACCTGCAATTTGTCTGTATAGAATAGCACCGAAAGTTTCATTTTCGATTACTACAGTAGTTCTTTCGTTTTCTTCACTTGCTTTTGGGTGCCAAGCAACAAGGAATTTTCCAGGGTGGTATTTGCTAAATTTAATGATTCCATCCATTGCGTAACGTGTTACGTGCACATTGATTGGCGACATAAAAATAGAAACCTGTAAACGTTTATCTTTAAAATATTCTCCTTCATAAACTTCTTCAATAACCACCACTTTCCCATCTACTGGAGCAAGGATATGATCACTGTTTCTAATTGCAATTCTTTTCGGATTTCTGAAGAATTGTAAAATAATAATTAAAATTACAAGCGCTGCAAATTGCACAAGCATTCTCAGCCAAGCAATATCAATGAATTTATCAGCAATTAAAAGTACAGCTACAGTAAATACAGTACCTAATAAAATGGACGGGCCTCCCTCTTTATGAAACATAATATAAAATTTGATAAAATAAAAATATAATTGGTGCTACAAATATAACACTATCTAATCGATCTAGAATACCTCCGTGACCAGGCATTATCGAACCGCTGTCTTTTATACCTGCAATTCGTTTAAATTTGGATTCTATTAAGTCTCCAATAGTTCCAAAAATGCTGACAATTAATGCAATAATAGTCCAGATTAAGATCGATGTGTTGCTAAATTCAGGTTTAGGCTGAATATAGAGTTTAGAAATCAAAAAACCAGCAAAAGCGGCAAACACAACACCACCCAGAAAACCTTCAATTGTTTTTTTAGGAGAAACTCGCTCAAATAATTTGTGTTTTCCCATTGATTTTCCAACTAAATAGGCAAAAGTATCGTTGGTCCAGATTAAAACAAATAAACCAAGAATGATTTTCGGATTATAATCATTTGTTCCAAAAGAGATTTTTACTATAAATACAAAAGGAAGTGTGATATATCCAAGCAGGTATAGATATTTTGAAGAAGTGCTTACTTTTTGAACTGAATCGTAAAATAAGAATATTATGCATTTTATTGAAACGACAATAGTTATGGCTAGAAGAATTAAATCTAGCTGTTTAATATTGGTTTCTAAGCTAATGTTAGTGTTAAAGGTTTCGTTAAGAAACTTGCTTGATTGTTTGTTGTAATGACTTACAAGAATTATTGAAGAATAAATCAAAGTTCCAAAAAGAATAGAAAACACTTTGTTTAAGTTTACGATATTAGAAAACTCGTATATCGTGATAATTAAGAAAACGCCAAAAAGAGTAATGAAGCTTTCGGTAGAAAACAATATCGAAGTTAGTAATAAAGCGATATAAACAGCACCAGAAATGGCCCTCTTCAGTGTTTCGTTCATCTTAAAGATCTTCTAAAAGCAGTAAATAAAGGTTTTTCGCAACACTTCCGTATTGTGTAAAATCTTCGTCTTTCGCTTTTTCGAAATATTTTATTGTAGTGATATTAGTAGGATAGTCTCTTTCGTATTTTCGTTTTATAGCGCTCAATCCGTCGCTTTTCATTGGAAGGATTTGGCTTGTGGTTGCTATAATAACAATATTGGCAGGTAATTCGTTTGGTTTATTTTGTCTGATTTGTTTTGATGAAAATAAGATAGAACCTTCATCGGCTATAAGGTTTTCGCAGCTAGCCAATAAAAATTTTGGGTTAGTTGGAGCGATATAAAATAATTTATTTTCTTCCAGTAAGCCAAATAAGCCTTGCTCATAGCATAAAACTTCATTCTCGAACCAGTCGTTTTCTTCTAAAATGTTTTCAAACTGTTCAGCAACTTCTCCCATGTTTTCGCAATACAAGAACTTTCCTCCATTTTTTTTGAAGTTGAAAATAAATTGCTCGTCTAAAGATAAATGACTGTTCTGCGCAGATGAACCTGCATATTCGCTTTCGTTCTCTTCGTCAGAAGCGGCTTCACTAGAGCCAAATATTTTTTTGAAAAAATTCATTTTTTATATGAAATGCTTTACATGTTAATTGAAAACGTTCAAAGATAAAAAAATCTTAATTCAAAAGGGACTTTTGAATTAAGATTTTAAAAATTTATTACGTTTTTCGTAATTATTTATGAAACTACTTCTTCTAAATTTTTGTCAAAAGTACGTTTTCCGAATATGTTTTCTAAGTCATCTTTAAAGATTACTTCTTTTTCAATCAGAATATCAGCAAGTTGGTTTAACTTGTCTTTGTTTTCCTCTAAAATCTGAATTGCTCTTTGGTATTGACCTTCGATTAACTCTGAAATTTCTTTGTCAATAATTTTTGCAGTTTCATCAGAATACGGTTTAGAGAAATTGTATTCATTTTGTCCAGTTGAATCGTAATACGTAACGTTTCCAATTTTATCGTTCAATCCGTAAATGGTTACCATTGCACGAGCTTGACGTGTTACTTTTTCTAAGTCACTTAAAGCACCAGTAGAAATTCTGTCGAAAGTTACTTTTTCAGCAGCTCTACCACCCATAGTAGCACACATTTCGTCTAACATCTGATCTGTTCTTACGATTTGTCTTTCTTCTGGTAAATACCATGCAGCTCCTAAACTTTGTCCACGAGGAACAATTGTAACTTTAATAAGTGGCGCAGCATGCTCTAACATCCAACTTACAGTAGCGTGACCAGCTTCGTGAATTGCGATTGCTCTTTTTTCGTCTGGAGTAATGATTTTGTTTTTCTTCTCAAGACCACCAATGATTCTATCTACGGCATCAAGGAAATCTTGTCTGTCAACAGCCGCTTTGTTGTTACGAGCTGCGATAAGTGCGGCTTCGTTACAAACGTTAGCAATATCAGCACCAGAGAAACCTGGAGTTTGTTTTGCTAAGAAATCTAAATCAAGACCTTCAACTTTTTTGATAGGAGCTAGGTGTACTTTGAAGATTTCTGCTCTTTCGCGAATGTCTGGTAAGTCAACAAAAATTTGTCTGTCAAAACGTCCTGCACGCATTAAAGCTTTGTCTAAAACGTCAGCTCTGTTTGTTGCTGCTAAAACAATTACGTTAGAGTTTGTACCAAAACCATCCATTTCTGTTAGTAATTGGTTCAAAGTGTTTTCTCTCTCGTCGTTTCCGCCAGACATATTACTTTTTCCTCTTGCTCTACCAACAGCATCAATCTCATCAATAAAGATAATAGCAGGAGATTTTTCTTTAGCTTGTTTGAATAAGTCACGTACACGTGAAGCACCAACTCCAACAAACATCTCAACGAAGTCAGAACCTGATAAAGAGAAGAACGGTACTTGCGCTTCACCAGCAACAGCTTTTGCCAATAAAGTTTTACCAGTTCCCGGAGGTCCTACAAGTAAAGCTCCTTTTGGAATTTTACCTCCAAGGTTGGTGTATTTTTCTGGGTTTTTAAGGAATTCAACAATTTCCTGAATTTCTTCCTTAGCACCTTCTAAACCAGCCACATCTTTAAATGTAGTTTTGATATCTGTTTTTTCGTCGAAAAGTTTCGCTTTAGATTTTCCGATATTAAAAATCTGACCTCCACCTCCAGCGCCTCCGCCAGACATTTTACGCATAATAAAGATCCATACACCAACAATGATGATGATAGGAAGTAAGCTGATTAAAATATCGCTCCAGTTATTTTTTTGAAGGAAGTTGAAATCTTTCAATTTCCCCTCATTAACTGCTTTTTCTAATTTAGTCTGAAAGATTTGATCATTACCAATTTCCAGCGTATAGTGCGGGCCTTTGTTTGGTTGTTTGAAAATATCTTCAGCTACTTTTTTGTTTGCCGGGTCTTTAAGAGCCGCAGCATTTAAATACACCTCAGCTTCTGCTTTATTGTAAACAATTACTTTTTCAATCTGGCCTTTTTCCAAAAGCGTATTGAACTTAGAAGATGTTAATTGAGCAGGTTCGCTTAGGCTTGATCCTCCTGTAGCAAAACTTATGAATAAAAAAACTAAAAGTATTGCGGTATATATTAACCAAGGACTTATTTTAAATTTATTCGGATTTGGATTATTATCTTTAGCCATTTAATGAAAGTTTCTTTAGTATTTGTTCTCGATTGAAGTTATTTTGGCATCGCCCCAAAGGCTTTCGATGTTGTAATATTCGCGAATGTGCTTCTGGAAAACATGTACTACAATGTGTACATAATCCATAAGAACCCATTCTGCATTATCTGTTCCTTCTACGTGCCAAGGTTTATCTTTTAAGTCTTTTGATACAATTTTTTGAATTGAGTTTACGATGGCGTTAACTTGGGTGTTTGAGCTACCGTTGCAAATAACAAAATAGTCGCATACAGCTGTATCTATTTCTCTTAAGTCAAGAATATCGATATCATTTCCTTTTACTTCCTCAATCCCTTTGATTATGTTCGCCAGTAGAACATCATTATTAATAGTCTTTTTCGCCATGAATTATTTTATATGAATTTGTAAAGTTACCAAATTTTGTGATTATTTTTGAACCTTAACAAAATATTAAATTAAGATATTTAAATTATTTAATGAAACTAATCAAACTCGATGCCATAGATTCTACAAATGACTTCTTAAAAGCTTTGTCAAGTCAGGATGAACTAGAGAATTTTACAACGGTAACAGCTGAAAATCAGACAAAAGGGAAGGGGCAAGTTGGGGGCTTATGGAAGACTGAAGCAGGTAAGAACTTAACTATGAGTATCTTGGTGAAAGATTTTCTGTTTAATAACGACGAAGTTTTTAATTTAAGCGTCTTGGTTTCTTTATCGGTTGCAGAGGTTTTAAAATCGTTAAATATTCCTAATATATGCATTAAATGGCCAAACGACATTCTGTCATACAATAAGAAGTTAGTTGGCATATTAATCGAAAACACCTTAAAAAGCGATGGCAGAATCGTGTCAGTTGTCGGAATCGGAATCAATGTCAATCAAACCGATTTTGACGAATTGCCAAATGCTTCTTCGTTGGCAGTAATCTCAGGAAAAACTTTTGACAAGGAAGAGTTGGCAATCTTAATCGTTGAAAAACTAAAAGAGAAAATTCAATCTTGGAACATCTCATCGCAGATTTTCTGGGATGACTATTTTAATTTTTTATTTAAAAAAGGAATTCCAACTGCATTTAGAGACAATAACAATCAAGATTTTATGGGGATCATTCAAGGCGTTTCTCCAATAGGAAAACTACAAGTTTTATTAGAAGATGATTCTGTTGTAGAGTTTGAGATTAAAGAGGTGAAAATGCTTTATTGAGAGTTGCAAAGTGACTAAGGGACAAAGTGACAAAGGTTTTTCGTAGAGACGCACTGCAACGTCTAACTAAGTTGCTAAGGTTCTGAGATGCTAAGATTCTAAGTTTTTTTTTGCCACGAAGTTTTTTGTAGAGAAGCACTGCAGTGCGTCTAACGTATTGGTGAAATCTCGCAAAGACGCGAAGTCGCAGAGTTTTTTTACAGATTTATTCAGAAAACAAAGTGTGAAAATGACAAACTGTATGAAGCTTTGCTAAAAGAGAGACTCTGTGACTTAGCTACTTTGCGAGAAATAAATCAGCAAAATCTGCGAGAAAAAAACTTTGTGTCTTAGTGCCTTCGTGGCATTCAAAGAAAAAGCCCGATCGTTAAATCAGGCTTTCATTTATAATTCACAATTAATAATTTACCATTATTAAAGCTTGTGCATATTGTTTGCTAAAGTTTCAATAAACTTACTGATTGGACCTTTAACCATCATCGCCATCATAGCGTTGAATTCTCCTTCAAAGAACAATTGAACAGCACTTTCTGAATCAGAAATAGTATCAATGTTTGAAGTTAGTGTAAACGGAAGTTTATCACTTGCAGCACCCAAAACAATTTTGTTTGGAGCTACTTTATCTTTCATTTTCAATTTGATTTCAGGCATCCCTTTCAATCCAAAAATAAAAGCGTCTTCGCCAGTCACTTCAAATTTAGCGATATTGTCTGGCATTAATTTTTCGAAATTCTTTACGTCAGTCAGTTGATCGAATAAATCTTGAGCTGATTTCTGAACTGTAACTTTTGGACTTTCTAAGTTCATATAGTGTTTTTTGTTTTTGTTTTTTTACTGCAAATGTTTTTTTACCGCAAAGGGCGCAAGATCTTTTTATATACTTTGGCTTTATTTAAGTTCGCAAAGCTGAGATTTTAAATAAAATCCCAATTTTTTAAATTCCAAATTCCAAAAGGAGCAAAGCGACTTTAAAATCTAAAATCTAAAATCTTACTCTTGTCCCCAAGTAGATGGGCTAACGCTCCATTCTTGAAGAGTAGATTGTTGATCTTCTGTGATATATTGTTTTTGAACTGCTAAATCTAATAGGTTTTCGTAGTTGCTTAAAGTAAATAAATCAACATTAGCTTCTTTAAAGTTTTCTTCGGCAACGCCAAAACCGTAAGTAAAGACAGCGGCCATACCTTTAATGTTAGCACCTTCGCTTCTTAAAGCTTCAACAGCCAACAAACTACTTTTTCCGGTACTAATTAAATCTTCTACAACCACAACATTTTGTCCTTTTTGTAAAAAACCTTCCACTTGGTTTTGTCTACCGTGTTTTTTTGGCTCCGGACGCACATATACGAACGGAAGTCCTAAACTTTCGGCAACCAAAATTCCCACTCCAATGGCTCCAGTAGCAACACCAGCGATCACATCGGGTTTTCCAAATTGTTTTTCAATGTTCTTAGCAAACTCATCACGAACATAGTTTCTGATGCTCGGAAATGAAAGAATTAACCTATTATCGCAATAAATAGGAGATTTCCAACCAGAAGCCCATGTAAAAGGATTTTCGGGATTCAATTTAATTGCATTTATTTGCAAAAGCAATTCGGCTGTTTTTTCGGCAGTATCTTTATTAAAAATCATAGTACAAATGTATAAAGTTTTTGTAAACGACAAACCACTTTTTTTGACAAATGAAATCTCGCGCGAAACAGATTTCCAATTGTTCTTGTTGGAGAGTATTGATATCGAACAGCTTATTATAAAAATTTTTCAAAATAAAATTCAAAAAGCCATTCTTTATCATCCCGACGAAAGTGAGATCATGAAAACCCTTAAAGCCAAGATTCCGGTAAATAAAGCGGGCGGAGGCTTTGTCTACAATAAGAAAGGCGAAGTCTTGTTTATCTTTAGAAACGGAAAATGGGATTTGCCAAAAGGCGGAATCGAGAAAGGGGAAGACATTGAAGCGACGGCTATGCGTGAGGTAGAGGAGGAGACAGGAGTAAACCAGCTTCGTATTACGAATAAACTTCAAAAAACCTATCATATCTTTAAACGCAACGGAAAATACAAACTCAAAATCACGCATTGGTTCGAAATGCAGTCTGATTTTGAAGGAACTCCACACGGACAAATAGAAGAAGGAATCGAAAAAGTTGCCTGGTTAAATCCAGAACAAATTAAAGAAGCACTTAAAAACTCATACGAAAACATTAAATTGTTGTTTGAAGAGGAAGAAGTTTCAACAGAAAAAATTGCACCGCCTGTTCCTTATCGTTCAAGTCCAAATTCCAAATAAATAGATATTTAGAATTTTTTTGAATTTGATTTTAAAAAATTGATAATTAGCCATTCGGGCGTGCCACCAATAAAACAAAGACCCAATAAACTTTGCGTTCATTGGGTCTTTGTTTTATTGCTGTCGGGCTTTCGCTTCCGCCGCGGCGGATTGGCTCTATCCCTCACGCGGGCAATCAGCCTTAAAGATTATTTAGTTATTCGAAGTTTAAGAATTACCATTTAAGCTTGTCAAAAGATTGTTTTCGTTAAAAACGGCATTAATGATATTTCCGTCTTTTTCTGCTTTAACTTCATTTCCGTTTGATGTCAGTTCATAACCTTTTTGAGAAAGATAATTGGTAAAAGCATTTCTGTGATTCTGAATTTCAAATGTCGAAATCAACTCTGGGAAAACAGTCAGAATTCTAGACAATTCCTCACTTTCAGAGTTGTCAATTGCATCATCTTTTATCGTAACCACCATTGTTCCTTGACCGTAATTTCCAAGATAATAGCCGCTCAAATTAAACATTTCAGTGGCAATCATTCCTATTAAATGCAAATCGTTTTGTACAGCATCAAATTTTCCAACACTTAATAATTCTATATTATTTTCTTCACCATATTGCTTTAATAAAAGCGCCTGTTGCATAACAGATTCTGCATAACCGCCCGCTTTATTTTCCCAAAGCCATAGCCAAGTTTCTGACGAATGAGAAAACGAGCCCAAAACCTGCATTGGAAAAGTAAGATGGTCTCCAAAAGTAATTTCTTCCTTGTTCATGTCAACATTCCAAGAAAGTCCACCCGTTACATTATATAGATTTCTTTGTTTTTCTAAAGCTAAAGCTCCATATTTTTCTAAAAAATCATTTTCAGAGGTAAAATGTTTAGCAACATTTAACTGATTTGTATTTGATTCTGTATTTTCTTCTTTCTTTTTAAAAAGATTATTGAATAGTCCCATTTTTTTGTGGCTTGTATAATTATAAAATTGAAATTCTTGATTTTCTAGTTAAGTTTTATTCACTATCCTCATTTTTAATGCCTTTTAGGAGAGCATAAATGGCCATTGCATGTCCTTGCCCTAATTCAAAATCAGTTTTGAGCCAGTTGACAATATCTCCAGCTTTTACTTCGGGGTTTAATTCTCCGTTTGAAGTAAATCCTTTTTGTTCAGCGAGAGTTCTAAATTCAGCTGGACCATTTCCTGTTTTTTCTTTAATCGTTTTTAGATATCCTTGAAATGACATAAAATAGAATTTAAATAGTTAAGCAAGACGAATGTACAAATTAAAGTAAGATTAGTATTCGCTTTTCAAAATTTCTTTAGCTCAACTTTGTCAAGCAAATGGTGTTTGGAACTTTTTTATCACTTATAAGTATATAGATATTCAGTTCTAAACGTTAAGGGGCTATATTTTGTGCTGTAGCGCACATTTGTAATAGTTTTTTTCTCTAAAAGATTTTTGTCATTTATCACATAATCATATTTAATATGATTATTATGTAACCCAGGATTACTGGGTACAGAAATAGTTCTGTATTCTGATATCAGGTTTTTAGAAAAGCTAAATAATGCGTCCCCTTCGCCAGTTGTAATCCCAACTGTATACCCAATTAAGTATTTATTAAGTTTCCATTTTTCACCATATAAAAATTTACTGTAATCATATTCGTTTTTTAACGAGCTGTAAGAGTACGTTGTTGTATTTGACGACATGTCGGGATGAAATGATGTAATACTTACTATATTGCCATTATCATAGCTGTATTCTTTCGAATAGGAACTTGGTGCATTGATTCTTTTAGGTTCTTGGTTTGAGTTTAGCAAAAACGCTGTAGAGTTCATAAAAGTATTTTTGTAATAAATAGAAGAAACAATTTTATCAGTCAGGTACGTAAAAGTAAACTTATCTTCGAGATTATTTGTTTCGCTATTGGGTAGGTCTCTTTGGCTGTTAATTTCAACAATTCGTTCTTCGCTATCATAAGAAAAAGTAGTTACTGTGTAGAGATTTTCGGGGTATTCATATCGTACTGCTTTACAAAGTAGTCCTTTGCTATTGTAACTGTAATTCTCATAATTTTGTTCAGTTCCGTTGTCAGAATACGTAACCTTTGTTAGTTTATCATTAGAAAAATGCATGATCTTAGAATAAAGAAAAACATCATCTCGATACTCATCTGCCTTAATAGTTGACAGACTATTACTGGTTTCGTTGCCAATTACCTCATCGTTTACACAGGAAACAGCTGTAAACCCTAGTAAAAACAAAATAAATTTTTTCATTTTTTTATCTTTTAAGTTATATACTTAAGTAAAAAAAATATGAAAAGGTTGCGCTTAAACCTTAATATAGGACTAAAACTGTATCAAAAATTTATTTAATATGTTTTTGATATTTTTCTTGCTAAAAGAAATATAATTCTTTTATATTCGCGACCTTAATTGTAAGATATTATTTAAGTTAAAAGAATTTATTAACCAACCAATGTAAATGAATATGTATAAGTTTATTAAGTATTCCGTTTTTACCTTTACTGCACTTTTTCTTTTGTCGTGCAATAATGATGAGTTAGAAAAAAAACAGGAAAATGCAAAAGTTGCCAGGACTACTTTAGAATTAGCGAAATTTTCAAATCTTAACATCGCCCAAAATGTTGAAGCGGATTTTGAAAATGTAAAGGAAATTGAAAAAGACAATTTTAAAATTTCAGAGTTTTCAGCCAAAGAAAAAGTTGTAAACACTTTTGAATCTAATGTTCTGCAAAGCCAATTAAAATATCAAGGTGTTACAATTGAAAACGAAGGCAAATCGCAATCGTATTTTTTAGAAGTTTATACGCTTGCAAAAAGTGCTGCTTACCCTGAGACTATTACAAATCTAAAGGACTTTACTGGAGGATTGAATGTATATTCTTTTAATGGGGAAAATTTAGGTTCAGTTGTCGTTAGAAATGGTAAAGCGGCAAATGTTTCAGGAAAAAATGAGTTGGATGTTTTAACAAAAGTAATAAATTTGTTTTATGCTCCATCCGATATTACAAGCAAAATACCTCTATGCGACGCGACATATACACAAACTGTATGGCTAACTCAAGATGTTTGGCGAATAATTAGCAATGGTCCAAAGATTTTAGACATTATCTATGAAGGCGAAAGGGTGACAAAAACTATTAATATCCTGCCTTATCCTTGTGATGGTCCAGTAGATATAGAAGCTATAAAGTTGCAGCGAATTGCACATTATGCAAATTATGACAAAAATGGGCAATATCTTGGAGAGAGTTCTACTTTTAACTTTTCAACACAAATTACTAATAATCTTACTGGTAAGGCAAAATGTATAAATGATTTACTAAATCAGAAAGGAAATTCTTTCGTCGAAAAATTATTAAGTAACTTTGAAGGAACTGCGAAATTTAATATAGTAATTGGTTCAGCTGATAAAGTTTTTAATAAATCCAACGAAGAACTAAATGGCAGTACGACTTATAGTGATGGTAGTAATGATTTACAAATATTAATAAGTACTAGTAGAGTTGAAGGAATAAGTTCTTTGGAAACGGCTAGATTAATTTTACACGAATATATACACGCTGATATGTTGCGTAAGTTGTTTTCAACAGATATTGATGATATAGAGGCAGCTAATTTTAAAGAAGTTTATTCAAGATATGCGGGTGAGCAATACCATTCGGCTATGGCTAACCAATATATGAGTGGTATGAAGGGGGCACTAAAAGATTTTCACAAGTATGTTTTGCGAGAGGATTTTGATAAATTTGTAAATTATTATGGTAAAGAACCTAGTGACGAACTGTATGAAGCAATGGCTTGGAATGGCTTGAAAGAAGTGGATGTCGTGGCTTGGAACAATTTGACTCCTGAAAAAAAAGCATCTATAGATGCAATGTATAATAATGTGGCTAAGAAGCTAACACAAGTTCGCCTTTGTGATAATAAATAGTATCAAACTTAATTTGATTTTAATGATGATGTCGAAATTTAAAAGCTTTGTTTTTATAGGGTGTACACTAATAATGCATTTGTTTTTTTTTAATAATGTACAAGCGCAGCAAAAAGTAAAAAAAGACACGTTGTATTTTAAAATAGATAATTCTTATCTGTTTGAAAACAAGAATATTCCAAAAACTTTTTTTATTGAAGATGGAAATGGACACACCGAATTTTGTTTTCAAGAAGCTGAAATTTTATTTGATTTAAAACCTATACAAGTCTTGGATTTAAAATACTTTATAAGGAATTCAAAATTCTTTATAAATCAAGGAAAAATAGCATTAGATATAAAAGGACTGGTCGATTTTATGAAAAACTATAAAATTATTTTAATAAGAGAAAGTGATAAAAAGACCGAATATATTAAAGTAAATGTTTCAATTATGATTTTTGGATA
Organism: Flavobacterium sp. LK-23; assembly: GCF_058135255.1. NCBI lineage: Bacteria > Pseudomonadati > Bacteroidota > Flavobacteriia > Flavobacteriales > Flavobacteriaceae > Flavobacterium > Flavobacterium sp. LK-23. The sequence goes on along the minus strand of NZ_JBYUVT010000002.1, from coordinate 470,482 downwards.
AATATTTAGGATAAAGCTTGAAGTTTGGAAAACAAATTATGAAAATATTCATTTTATTAGTGACTTTTGTTCTTGGAATAAATTCTCAAGCTCAGGAAAAAGTAAAAGACACACTTTTCTTTTCTTATGATAGTCAATACATTAATACGCATATCGAAATTCCAAATCATTTTTACATAAAAGATGGTAGTGGTGCCCGTATTGGTGGCTTTTACTTCACTGGAGTTCAAAAGATAGAGAATTACAAGACTGAAAAAAGAGAAATTGGTCTTAAAGAATTTATTAGGTCATCTAAATTCTATGACGAAAATAGAAGGTTAAAATTAAGAGATTATGACCTTTGGGAGTACCTTAAAAATTATGTTATTTTTTTAGTCAAAACTGAAGATGGCAAAAAAAGTTACTTACAAGTAGAAGCAAGTTTTGAAATTGAATAAAATTTTTCAGTTTATATCAATTTAAGTTCTATCAATTAAGCATTAAAAAGAAGACTCAGCATCTTAGAATCTGAGAAACTTAAAACTTATTTAATTTCATGTCTCAAAAATCGTACTTTTGTTTAATAAGCAATACATTACAATTATGAGCACATTTACAAAACCAAGCCATATAGGAAGAAAAATAAGCCGAATTCGTGAACTTCGTGACATGAAGCAAGAAGCTTTGGCTCAGGCTTTAGGAACAAACCAACAAGCGATTTCTGCTTTAGAAAATAGCGAAACTATTGATGATGAAAAGCTAAAACAGATTGCAAAAGCTTTGGGTGTAAATGTTGAAGCGCTGAAAAATTTTTCAGAAGAAGCTGCAATTAATTATTTTAATAATTTCACGGATAGTAGTGCAGGAACATTTAACAATCATTGTAATTTCAATCCATTAGATAAATTGATTGAAGCTTATGAAGAAAATAAAAAGCTTTATGAACGTTTGGTTCAAGCTGAAAAAGATAAAGTGGAGTACTTAGAAAAAATATTGAAGGATAAATAAGTTTTTTGTTCTTTATGGAGTTTAAAAAAGCCTAATAAAATTGTTTTTTATTAGGCTTTTTTTGATTGCTTTAGAATTTTTTTTTTTTGCTGTCACGAGTGTCAAAATAAGATATTAAGCTTATTTGTTTAATAGTGTAATTATAATAAAAGGAGGTAATATAATTAACAAATGATATAATAGAGAAGTTCTTATGTAATATTCTAATTTGATTTTTAATACATCTACAAATGATAACTCATGATATTTTGCTGTTTTAGCTTTAAAAAGATTAATATCAATTTGTTGATGATTTTCGTGTCTCTCCAAAATTCTTTGATAAGCATCGGAAATCTCTTTGCAGAATTTTTCTTTTTGTTCAAGGCTCTGATTCTCTGTTAACGTCTTATATATTCTTAAATCGTTATAAATTTTTGAAAGTTCTAAGCCACAATTATGGAATTCCTTTGATTTCATTGTAAAATCTTTTGCATTTTCTATTTGTCCAAATATTAAAATTAATATAGATAAGCATGTGATAGAATAAGCTATTAGATTTTCGTCGAGACTATTAAATTTTAAATTATATACAGAAAGCAATCCAACCGCTGTTAAATAAACAGATAAAACGCTTAAAGATAAATTAGAAAGTTGAGAAGCTTTTGTTAATCGTGTACTGGCATTAAATCCACTCCCTTTTGTAGACCATATTTTATAATTTAATTCTTCTAAAAAAGTCTTGTTTAGGTAATCTTTATAAGTTTTCTCCATTTTTTTATTTTGACTTATTGAACTTTTCTGTTTCTTTTATAAACTTCTCATTTTCTATTATTAAAGTTTCGATGTCTTTATAAATTGTGTCTCCAGTATTATCCTTTAAATAAATCAATTTATATGTACTATCAGCTTCAAATGAATAATCAGCTAAAATTTTAGCACCAAATTTATTATTTCCTCTAAATGAAAACACACCCTTATACTTATTTTTATTCAATAAATTATAATATTGATTTTGCCCCTTTAGAGATTCAATTCTTCTTTTTGAGCTTTTATTATTTTGTTTTTCTAAATTTTCAATTTCCTTTAAATTTTCTCGTATCATTTGTTTATTGACAATATATTCTACTGAATCTAAACGGAAGTAATTGAATTCATAACTACTAGGGTCATTTAGATTGGTTATAATTTCATTTTCAATTTCATTTTTAAGATTTTCTTCTTTGCTTTTTTTGCATGATAGCATGACAAATAAAATGCTTATAAAAAATAAAGTTTTTTTCATAATTAGTATTTTTATTTTCAAAATTAAAAATACATTCTAAGATAGTTTTACGGAAAACCATAATGCAACTTTGTCAAAGTTTTGAACTTTGACAAAGTTCTGCACGCAAAGCTTTGCGTTCTTATCGCAAGCCAAACCCAATCCAAATCAAAAAAATCTTAGCGCACTTTGCGTTAAAAAAACAGGCAAAAAAAATCTACAAAACACAATAAACAGGATACTGCATATGCGCCTTTTGATAATAAACAGAATGCTTGTAAATCCAATCCAATTGTGATTCGGAAAACCGATAGCGCGGATTTGTAATCCGTGCCCACAAAGTAAAGCAAGCTTACTTTTTGTATTTTTTTTCTTTATAATTATAGATTGCTAATCTGCACTATTGTGATTTCAAATGTTTAATATAATTATCAAGCAAACCCTGAATTTGCTGGCTAGCTACAGGATTCGCAGAATGTACATTAAACTTTAAATTTTGCAAATCAATTCCAGATTCATAAACCAGCCATTTGGCGCAAGCGTAACCATCTTCAGCAACTTGATCATTTGCATCGAGACCTAAATCATTATCAAAACTAATTAATTCAGGAAGGCCTTTTTCAAGAATTACTTTTTTAAAATCATCGAAATTTCTAACGACAACGAAATCATCATTAGTTAATTTTTTGTAAACCATATTTACATCTCTAATGTCGTCAAGAAAAAGTTTGTATGTCATAATTTCTAAAAGTAAAAAATCTTAATTCAACTTTGTCAAAGTTTTAAACTTTGACAAAGTTCTGCACGCAAAGCTTTGCGTTCTTATCGCAAGCCAAACCCAATCCAAATCAAAAAAATCTTAGCGCACTTTGCGTTAAAAAACAGGCAAAAAAAAATCTACAAAACACGATAAACAGGATACTGCATATGCGCCTTTTCATAATAAACAGAATGCTTGTAAATCCAATCCAATTGTGCTTCGGCATTTTTAGCAAAAACAGGATCGTTTTGTTTTTTAGTTTCTAACTCTGCTTTAAGAGATGGGTTCTCTTTTAAAAGCTGACCAGCAGTATCTTGAAAAATATATTCTGAGTAATGTTCTTTTTGCTGTAAAATAGCATCAAAGAAGTTCCAATTAAAGAAAGAATCAACACCTTCTGGTTCAAAAGCTTCTAGAAGATATTTTACGCCTTTTTGGTTTGTTGGAACGATGTAATCTCCTTTGGCGAAAGCCATTTTAACGATTTTAGAAGTTACACTTGTATTTCTGTGCAAATAATGTCCTTCGTAAGCAGACGGAACGGTTTTAAAATCGGCAATTCTGTAGCTTTCGACTTCTATAATCGTATCGTTTTTAATTGGTTTAAACGAGATGTTATTGTTTTTTAAAAGGTCAATAATATTCCAATATCCTCTCGGAACAATATAAGCCGTAGGAATCGCCACTTCTTTAACCGATTTAAATTCTTTAATGTACGGAACATCTTTTTTGTACGGTTTGCTTCGGTCGTAATACAAACGATTTCCCGTTGTAGCGTCGCTTTTTTTGTAACCGGCTTCATAACCTAAAAACGAAAAAGTTGTAGCTTTTGTACTGTCCAATTCCCATTTTAAAGTGTATGATTTTTTAGGCTGATATTGTTCTAAATTTTGTACTCTTAAATCTTTTATTTTCTGGTAATTCGCATCGGTAAAATCCAAAGTCGATTTCATGTATTCGTAGGTCATTTTTACACGTTCGGCATATTTTTTCAGCATGTGCGTTTCCACCACAAAACCAATCGTATTAAATAGCGAAGTATACCCCGTTGTATATCGCGGACTATCTACAAACTGCCCAAAACCTTTATCTGGCGTATCTTTAAACGAATCGACATAAGGCGTAGTTTCGATTTTCTTTTTCTGAAGATCTTTTACCAAAGCCGGCATCATTTCGTTATTCATAAAATCGCCCAAAACGGTTCCCAATTTGTTGTGCTGCGTCATAATGTACGTCAATTTGTATTGATAATCAGAACCGTTGCTTACGTGATTATCGATAAAAACATCGGCGTTTATTTTCTGAAAAATCTCCACAAAACTCTTTGTATTTCGCGTATCCGATTTCATTAAATCACGATTCAAATCGTAGTTTCTTGCATTGCCTCTAAAACCATAAATCTCAGGTCCGTCCTGATTGGCGCGCGTTGTCGAATTTCGGTTTAAAGCACCGCCAATATTATAAACCGGGATCGTAACCAAAACAGTGTTTTTAGGCGCTTTCATTTTTCCTGTTGCCAAATCTCTATAGAATTGCATTGTCGCATCGATTCCGTCTGGTTCTCCAGCATGGATTCCGTTATTTACAAATAGAACAGCTTTGGTTTTCTGGATTTTATCAAAATCAAATTCCTTGTCAGGATTGAAGGTAATCATGTGCAAAGGTTCACCAGAATCCGTTAGTCCCATTTCTTTCATTTCAATAGTCGGAAAATCGGCAGCGAGCATCTTCCAATAAGCAATAGTTTCTTGATAAGAGGCCGATTGGTTTCCGTTTCCTTTCTCAAAAAAAGTATCGTATTTTTTATTGTTTTGAGCGAAAAGAGTAATGGTGAAAAGTGAAAAGAGAATGGTAAAAAGTTTCATGGTTTTGGGTTTAATAGGAATCAAATATATAGTTTTTTGTTTCAGGTTTCATATTTGATATGCTTTGTGTTTTTTACCGCAAAGCACGCAAGGTTTTTTAAGTATGTATTTTACAAAAAAAAGCAAAGTTCGCAAAGCTTTGAACTTAAACTTTGTGAACTTTGCGTAAACCTTTGCGTGCTTTGCGGTTAAAAAACTTTCCCTACTTTTGCAGCATGAAAAAACACCATTCCAACGATATACTTTCGAATTTAGGGATTAAAAGCCTAAACGAAATGCAGGAAATGGCACATGATGCTATTTTAAACGAAAACAATACTTTATTACTTTCTCCAACAGGATCTGGAAAAACATTGGCTTTCCTGCTTCCGATATTGGAATTGTTGCAGCCAGAAGTGTTGTCTGTTCAATGTTTGATTTTGGTTCCGTCACGCGAATTGGGACTTCAAATTGAACAGGTTTGGAAAAAAATGGGAACGCAGTACAAAGTTAATATTTGTTACGGCGGGCATTCAATAGAAACTGAAATCAAGAACTTAAGCAATCCTCCAGCGGTTTTAATTGGAACGCCTGGAAGAATTGCCGATCATATTGAAAGAGAAACTTTTAGAACCGATAAAATTCAAACTTTAATTTTGGATGAATTTGATAAATCGCTTCAATTAGGGTTTCACGAACAGATGTCTTTTATCATTGGAAGATTGTCGAAAGTAAACAAAAGAGTTTTGGTTTCGGCGACGTCAGATATTGAAATTCCGAAATATACGCGAGTTGTAAATCCGGTTGTTTTGGATTTTATTCAAGAGGAAGAAGAGAAAACCAATCTTTCGATGAAAATGGTGATTTCGCCAGCAAAAGATAAACTGCAAAGTTTATTCAATTTGATTTGTTCTTTAAAATCAGAATCGGCAATTATTTTCTGCAATCATCGTGATGCTGCAGAACGCATTAGCGATACTTTAAACGGAAAAGGAATCTATTCGGTGTATTATCATGGCGGAATGGATCAGGAGGAACGTGAGCGTGCCTTGATTCAGTTTAGAAACGGAAGTGTTACATATTTGGTTACAACCGATTTGGCAGCAAGAGGTTTGGATATTCCAGAAATGAAACATGTAATTCATTATCATCTGCCTTTAAAAGAAGACGAGTTTACACACCGTAACGGACGTACAGCGCGTATGCAGGCAACAGGAACGGCGTATGTAATTATTCACGAAAGTGAAAAACAATTAGACTACATTGATTACGAAATGGAGGTTTTGGATGTTGAAGGTAAAGTTTCGCTTCCGAATCCGCCTCAATTTCAGACTATTTATATCAGCGGCGGTAAAAAGACAAAACTGAACAAATTTGACATTGTTGGATTCTTTTCGCAAAAAGGAAAACTAGAAAAAGACGATTTAGGTTTGATTGAAGTAAAAGATTTTGTTTCGTTTGCAGCGGTAAAATACAATAAAGTAAAAGAGCTTCTGAAGAATATTAAGGATGAAAAAATGAAAGGGAAGAAGTTTAAAATCGAAGTCGCTCGTAATGTCATCAAGAAAGAAGAAGAGGAGAAGAGAGGGAAGTATTGATTTTAGATTTTAGATTTTAGATTTTAGATTTTGGATTTTTAGAATTTGGATTTTGTATTTTGGATTTTGTATTTTGGATTTTGGATTTTAGAATTTACAATATTTATTTTATTGTATTTCAGTAGTTTAGGATTGCTTGGCTAAGTTTTACAATTTTATGTTAAAAAAATAACGAATTGATAGGTGTTTTTTCAATATTTCTGTGTTTTTTTGTGTTCGTAAAATTGTAACCCCAAATACTATATGAAAAAGATTATTACTCTTGCCGCATTGTTTTTTACTTTTATTTCGTTTGCACAGGTTAAGGTTCTAGAAACGGTTCCTGTAGAAAAATTAGGAAAAGTAAATAACAACTACATTCAGAAAATTGGTGACGAATACACTGTGTATTACACTATTGTTCAAAGTGATGACGATTCGACTTTGAGAAAATTTTCATTTAAGAACATCGATAATGCTTATAACGCTTTATACAACATTATTATGGGCGGATTTACAGCTTCTCCGTTGTACGATATCAAATTAGAGTTACCTAACAACTACATTTGGTTACACTACACAGGAAATGTGGTTCCAGACAAAGCTACAGTTCAGTTTATGGTTTCTGGTAAAGAAAGAGACGCAGCAACAAACAACGTTTCTGAGCCATTCGTAAAAGATCAGATCAATAAATTATTTCAAAAATAATTTTTAGATATATGTATAAAAAGCCGTTCTATTTGAATGGCTTTTTTTTGTTTCAAGTTTTAGGTTGATAAACTTTGTTAATTTTAACGCAAAGCTCGCTAAGTTTTTTTATTTAAAGGCTTTTAAAAGCGCAAAGTTCGCAAAGCTTTGTGGATAAAACTTTACGAACTTTGCGTAAATCATTGTGTGCTTTGTGGTTAAATAGCTAGTATTCTAAAAAAACTTAGAATCTTAGCACCTCAGCACCTTAGCAACTTTATTTAAATCTTCTTCACATACTGTGTAATAATCACAATCTGTTGACCATCTACTTTTCCTTCAATGTATTCGGCGTTTTCGTGGTCTAAACGAATGTTTCTCACAGCAGTTCCTTGTTTGGCAACCATGCTAGAACCTTTTACCTTAAGATCTTTAATTAAAACTACAGAATCTCCGTGTTGTAGTACCACGCCGTTACTGTCACGGTGAACTAATTTATTTTCGTCATCTTCGCCTTCTCCTGTTGCTTTTGCCCATTCTAGTGTATCTTCATCTAGGTACATCATATCTAGCAATTCTTGTGGCCATCCTGCAGCGCGCATACGGCTTAACATTCTCCAAGCTACAACTTGTACAGGAATATTTTCGTTCCACATACTGTCGTTAAGACATCTCCAGTGATTTAAATCAACGTTGTCTGGATTTTCAATTTGATCAATACAAGTGTTACAGGCTAATACAGCTTCATCAATTCCGCCTTTTTTAGTTGGCAGGACTTGATAAACTTTTAAATTCTCTTCATTACCGCAAAGTTCACATTTAGATCCGCTTCGTTTGCTTAATTCTCTTTCGATGCTCATTATTTATTGTTTGTTTTAAAAATGCGAAATTACTTATAATTTGCTTCGCTGGCAAGTTTTATGGTTTGTTATTGCTTTATTTCGCAACCCTAACCGCATCTGGAACCAACATCTCATATTCGCCACCATGGCGCAATACATCACGCACAATGCTCGAACTGATAAATGAGGTACTTGCAGCTGTCAATAAGAAAACGGTTTCTATTTTAGACAGTTTTCTGTTGGTATGTGCAATGGCTTTTTCGAATTCGAAATCGGCTGGATTACGTAGGCCTCTTAAGATGAAATTGGCTTTTTCTTTTTTAGCGAGATCAATAGTTAAGCCTTCATAGGTAATGACTGTAACTTTTGGTTCGTCTTTGAAAGTTTCTTCAATAAAGCGTTTTCTTTCTTCTAATGAAAACATGTATTTTTTTTCGGCATTGACACCGATGGCAATCACAATTTCGTCAAATAGAGGAATTCCTCTTTTGATAATGTCTTCATGTCCTAACGTAATTGGGTCAAATGATCCTGGAAATATGGCTTTTCGCATTTCTTTAAGTTTCTATGGTTATGGGATGCTATCCCGATAGCTATCGGGACTAAGTTTTATTTGGATGGTGCTGAATCTTAGTTTTTTTGTTTTTGAATTTTGAATTTTTTCTACGTTATCCTCTTGGTATTGATTGAAGGAACCCATTCGTCTTTATTGCAGTCTTTACAAGTTGAAGTTCCTTTGTTTAATTTTTCGGTATTACCACAAAAAGAGCAGGAATATACTCCGTCTTCTGGTATAATTCTATTTTTTTTCTCAAAAAGCAAAGGCAGAATCGGCAATCCGTATCCAATATCTTTGTCTTCGTAATAAAAGACGCTTATCTCGCCACTTGTTTCTATAAAAGCATGTTTTACTTGCCCCAAATGTTCGATCGATTTGATGCGTAATTCAGCAAAAAATTCGTCTTGTGCCAAAGTTTCTTTTTTAAAACTCGATATAGAAAATTTCCCATCATTAATTAAACATTCCGTTTTACCTTCTATAAACTCTTCGAATTTTTTGCTTTTTCCAGTAAGCCATGTCACAGAACGGTACAAAATAATAATGACCAAAAAGACAATTGCTGCAGGAACGATTCCGACATCTTCATAAAACATAGGATCGCCAGCAGCAGAACCTAATGCAATAACAATTACGGTTTCGAAAATTGATAATTGTTTAACACCTCGTTTACCAGCCAGTTTAAGCGTTAACAGTAAAATAGTGAACATTACTGTCGAACGAAATATTACTTCCAAAAGAAAAACTTCTGGCAATTCATTAAAAAACAGTCTATTCCATTCGAAGATTTCTTTCATTTTTTTTAGGTGCTAAGGTTCTGAGATTCTAAGAGGCTAAGGTTTTTAGGTTCAAAGGCTTTGACTTCGCTCAGCCTGACAATGCGAAAAAATAAGGTGCTAAAATCTTAGAATCTTAGCACCTTAGTATCTTAACATCTTATTTTAAAGCTAGTTCGATTGCGTTTGTGAATAAATCTTCCAGAGAAATTCCGGCTGCTTTTGCTTGCTGCGGAATTAAACTTTCTGTTGTTAAACCTGGAATGGTATTCATTTCAAGCATATGAGGCTCGTTGTTTACGATAATGAATTCACTTCTTGAGAAACCTTTCATTTTTAAAACTTCATAGGCACGTTTTGCTGTTTCGCCAACTTTTCTAGTCATTTCGTCAGAGATTCTCGCTGGCGTGATTTCCTGCGATTTCCCTTCGTATTTTGCTTCGTAATCAAAGAAATCATTGTCTGATACAATTTCTGTAATTGGCAATACTTTAATTTCTCCTTGATAGTTAATTACGCCAACAGAAACTTCAGTTCCGTCAAGGAAACTTTCAATGATAATTTCATTGTCTTCTTTATATGCAACTTCTATCGCGATTGGCAATTCAGCTTCGGTTTTTACTTTTGAGATCCCGAAACTTGAACCTGCTTTGTTTGGTTTTACGAAACAAGGAAGCCCAACTTTTTTAACGATTTCGGCAGTATTGATTTCGTCTCCTTTGTTCAAATAATAAGAAACTGCAGTTTTAATTCCGTATGGTTTTAAAACAGACAATAAATCTCTTTTATTGAATGTTAGTGCCGATTGGTAATAATCGCAAGAAGATTGTGGCAGACCGATTAATTCGAAATAGGCTTGCATTAATCCGTCTTCGCCTGGAGTTCCGTGAATGGCGTTGAAAACACAGTCAAAAGTAATTTTCTCGCCGTTTACGGTAACTGAAAAATCATTTCTATCGATTGGGAATTCGGCATCATTTTGGTCTACATAAACCCATTTTTCCTTAAAAATGTGAATACGGAATCCGTTGTATTTTGTTTTGTCAAGATATTGATACACGACATTCCCGCTGATTAAAGATATTTTGTATTCGCTGGAATAGCCGCCCATGATGATGGCAATGTTTTTCATTGTATATTTTTATTTTTTAATTGTTTCAAGTTTAATGTTTCAAGTTTTTGCCACAATCTAAGCTATAGCGAAAAGACGGAGCGGGTGAACTAATTTTTCTTAAATGTTTTTTTATTCGTTTTGATTGTCAGACTGTAGCGAAGTCAAAGTTCTGCGTGCTAAATCACTTTGTATGACTTCGACTTCGCTCAGTCTGACAACAAGAAAACGTTCTTATGAAACCGAGTGTCCTAGCCCCGATAGAGCCGGTATCCTTTTTGGCTGCTTTTTCTGCAGACAAAAAGATATAGGCGAAAGCGGGAAATAGCTCCTGAAAATTATCCTTAGTCTTTACTCAGGATGACAATCTCGGGACTTTCTTGTTTTAAACAAAATTATCATTTTTTTTGAAACGAAATACTTTATCTTTGTCGCTATTAAAAATAAATTTATGAGTTTACGTCAGTATTTAACAAGCCGAGTTTTTTTCTTGCAATTGCTTGCGGCCGCAGCTATTATAGCGGTTATTGGTTATTTATTCATGCATTGGTTAACTTTTACAACAGATCACGGTCACGAAATTGCGGTTCCGAATTTGTCTAAACTAACTGAAGAGCAAGTTGAAAATAAATTGGATGAACTGGATTTAGATTATGTTCTTTTGGACAGTGTTGATTACAGAAGTGAATACCCAAAATACAGCGTTGTAGAGCAAGATCCACTGCCTGGAACGATGGTAAAAGTGGGTAGAAAAATTTATATTAAGATTAATGCATCTGGTTTTTCTTCTGTGAAAATTCCAGATTTAATCGAAAAAACATATCGTGAAGCTGTACCAACGTTGAAAGCGTTAGGTCTTGAGCCAGGAACGATTACGTATATTCCGAATCTTGGAAAAGATATGGTTTTGGAAATGCGTTTAAAAGGAAGAAACTTAAAAGTAGGAGACCGCGTTTTGAAAGCTTCTAAAATCGATTTGGTTTTAGGAGACGGAAAAGCAAGTTATGTAGATGAAAGTCAGGCAACAGATAGTACTGCAGCGCCTGTAGAAACCCCAAGTGATGAACAATAATATTGAAGAAAATTTAGATCTGGAAGACGAATTATTTGAGCACTACAGATTTGAAGTCCCAAAAGGTCAAGCGTTTTTGCGTATTGACAAATATTTAATGTATTTGATTCCGAATGCCACGCGAAATAAAATTCAGAATGCGGCAACTAATGGAAACATTTTTGTGAATGAGATTCCAGTAAAATCAAATTACAAAGTAAAACCTTTTGATGTGATTACGGTTATGTTGTCGCATCCTCCGTTTGAAAATCATATTCTTCCTGAAGATATTCCGCTGAATATTGTTTATGAAGACGATGCTCTTTTGTTGATAAATAAAGAGCCTGGAATGGTGGTGCATCCTGGTCACGGAAACTATACCGGAACTTTGGTAAATGCTTTGGCGCATCATTTTGATAATTTGCCAATGAATAGCAGTGAACGTCCAGGTTTGGTTCATAGAATCGATAAAGATACTTCTGGTCTTTTGGTTGTCGCTAAAACAGAAGCTGCTATGACGCATTTAGCAAAGCAATTTGAGGCTAAAACTACCGAACGTGAGTATATTGCTTTAGTTTGGGGAAATGTTGCGGCTGAAAGCGGTACAATTGAAGGAAATCTAGCGAGACATTTAAAAGACCGTATGCAAATGGCGGTTTTTGATGATCCAGAAATTGGAAAACCAGCTATTACGCATTATAAAGTTTTGGAGCGTTTTGGTTATGTAACTTTAATTTCTTGTAAACTGGAAACGGGTAGAACGCACCAGATTCGTGCGCATATGAAACACATCGGTCATCCATTGTTTAATGATGAGCGTTACGGTGGGCATTTGATTTTGAAAGGAACGACTTTTACCAAATACAAACAGTTTATTGAGAATTGTTTTAAAGCTTTGCCACGTCAGGCGCTGCATGCAAAAACGCTTGGATTTGTTCACCCAAATACGGGAGAATTAATGCGTTTTGATACAGAATTGCCTCAGGATTTTCAGGATTGTATTGAGAAATGGCGTGTTTATGTCAAGTCGCATAATACGGAAGATGAGAATTAATTAGATAATTTGTCAATTTGAAAATTAGATAATTTATAGTAATAAAAAAAACTCCTTTTGGGAGTTTTTTTGTTTTATCGTTCCAATATTCTGTAGAGGCGCACTGCAGTGCGTCTTCGCAACGAATATCTACAATACGTTAGACGCACTGCAGTGCGCCTCTACTGAAATACTTTGCGTTCTAATTGGGCACATTGTCTAATTGACAAATTATCTAATTTAATTCTGAATATATTTAATTCTTAAATCGGTTATTTTGACTTCTCCGTTGGTTATGAAACCTAGTTTTCCTTTTTGGTTTAGGTTGCTTTTTTCAATGGAACATTCTAAATAAGTTTTGTTGTCTACGGAATAATATAATTGGTTATTTGTAACTCTAATTTTTACTGCATACCATTTGTTGTTTTCTAATTTCATTGGTTTTCTAAACAACGTTTTTCCGCCTCTTTTTCCATACGAATCGTATTTTTTATTATACATTCCGTCGCCAATTACAATGTTTTGATCAATTTGGTATAAGTAGGTTCTAATGTATTTTCCTTTATCCAAATTGAGCATGATTTCGAATAAAGATGAATTTGTCATGTTGACTTTCAAATCAATTTCATAATTTTTAGGAAGCTGTTTTTTTGAAACCAAAACTCCCCAAGGCGAAAGAGAACCGTTTCCTGTAAGGGTATCATTTTTTAAAACCCATTCTTTAGAATCGATTGTCCAATTTGATTTTAGTTTTTTTGAATCCTGTAAAATGTATTCTTTTTTAGAAGTCGATATCGTGCTTGAACACGAACTTAAAATCAGTAAAAAAATAAATGTAATGCTTATTTGCTTTATCATAATTTGGTATTGTTGCGGTATTGCGTAGGGGTGAATTGCTGTACGTTTAACATATTGTGAATATTCGTTGCGGAGACGCACTGCAGTGCATCTCTACAGATATGCTTTGCGTTCTGTCGATAAATTATCTAATTGACCTATTATCTAATTAACTCATTTTAATTCAATTCTGATTGCTATTTTATTTTTCCGATTGATCCCGTTTCTGATGGCAAAAGTTCGAAAACAGAAGTAGGAGCAAGGCCTTGTTCGATTCGGTGCGAAACATAGAGTATAGAAACATTTGTTTCTTGTTTTATGGTGTTAATAAGCTGAATTACCAAATCTACATTTTCGTCGTCTAAACCTTCTACAGGTTCGTCTAAAATTAATAATGGCGGATGTTTTAAAACGGCGCGAACAATTAATGCCACACGCTGCTGTCCGATAGAAAGATCTATAAAACGTTTTTTTCTTAAATGCGTCATTTCAATCACTTCGAGCCATTGCGTTACGATATTTTTCTGATGTGTTGTAGGTTCTGTATACAATCCGATTTGGTCAAAGAATCCCGATAAGATCATCTGTTCCACCGTATGGCCCTTCTGAAACAGATCCATCATTGAAGTAGTGTAAATCCCGATTTGTTTTTTAATATCCCAAACACTTTCGCCAGTTCCTTTTTTTCTTCCAAACAAAAATAAATTTTGTCCAAACCCTTTCGGGTTATCTCCTGTAATCAAAGATAAAATGGTGCTTTTTCCAGAACCATTTGGACCAATTAACTGCCAGAATTCGCCTTGTTTGATTGTCCAGGAAATGTTGTCGAGAATCTTTCTTTCGTCATAACTTACCGAAACATTTTCAAGTCTGATTAGTTCATCTTCTGGAAAAGTATGAGTTTCTGTTGCTTTAGGAATTGCAGTTGTATTTAATGTTTTGAAATGATTTTCGGCTTTTTTAAATGGATGCAATTCGAATGTGTTATCTTTAATTTGAGCTTTATTGGGCGCAAATTCAAGTACATCAACAGTACGATTTAAAAGCTGAATAATTGCAATATCGTTGGTTAGATCTTTTAACGAATCGGCTAAAATTACTCGTGAAGCCTGATCCAAATGATCAAAAGGATTATCGAAAATAATGTAATCTGGTTCTTGATTGATGCAGTATTTTAAAAACTCTTTTTTACGTTCGCCAGACGAAAAAGTTCGAAGTTGTCTGTGCGAATCTGGAGAAGCTTCTACGCTGTCATATTGAAATTCTTTTTCGATGAATTTTTCGATGGCAATATCAGAAAACAGTATTCCTTTTTGATGGTTAAAAACGGCTAATTCGCCCGTTGCTTCGCCATTTAATATATTATCTATTAATTTCTTTTTATTTACCTGATTTGATAAAAGTATATCCCAGTGTTGCATTGTAATTTTTATTTGTATTATTTTTTTTTGCCACAGATTTCGCAGATTAAAAGGATTAAAAAAAAATGTGCTGCCACGAATTACGCGAATTTGCACGAATTTTTTATCATTTATAATTAGTGAAATTAGTGAAACTCGAGGCTAAAAAAATCACCCTAATCTGCGAAATCTGTGGCTAAAAATTATTCTGTTTGTCGAGTTGCCATTTCGCGATCGTTTCTTGACCATTCGCTCCAAGAACCTGCATATAATTTCGGAATTGGAAGTCCAGCGTAATCCATCGCCAATAACGTGTGACAGGCTGTAACGCCAGAGCCGCAATGGACAATTGTGTTTTCTGGTTTTATATCTTTAAGAACAGCTTTGTATTTTTCGGCCAATTCTTCGGCAGATTTAAACAATCCGTTTTCGTCCAAATTTTCAGTTAACGGAACGTTGATAGCTCCAGGAATATGTCCAGCAATTAAATCCAGAGGTTCTGTTAAGCCATCGTAACGGTTTTTGTCACGAACATCGATTACGATATTTTGATCGTTTTTACGAGCTTTTTCGACCTCTTCAATATCTGCTAAAGCCAATTTCCATTCTTGAGAAGGATAGTCTGTTTTTTCAAAAGTCTCATTTCCAGAATTGGTTGGAAAACAAGCTTGAATCGCAACTTGATAACCACCATTTAAAACCTGAATCTTTTCATGTCCAATGGCACGCATCATCCACCAGAATCGCGCAGCGAAATTAGAGCCATTTTTATCATCGTAAACCACAACATGATCGGAAGGTGCAATTCCTAATGCAGAAAGTGTTTTTGCGAATTGTTCAGGAGAAGGCAAGGGGTGTCTTCCGCCATTTGCAGGATTTTCTGGAATTGCTGCCAAATCACGATTTAAATCGATAAATCGAGCACCTTTTAAATGTTCTTTTTGATAATTTTCAAAAGTATTCGTGCCAGCCCGAGCATCAATTAAAATAATTTTAGAATTAGCAATTAATTCTTGAGTCGTAATGATAGGAGAAAGAGTAGTTGACATTTTTTATTTTTTCTTTGAATTTCCAAGCCAAAGCAAAGCATTCAAAATTAATTGACTTTGTGTTTTGTTTTCAAAAGTATATGATAACGTTTTGTTTGTTCCGCCTTCATAATCAATATCGTTGTGTCCCATATTTACGTACAGCATTTTATACTTTTTATTTGTCCAAACCACAGGATAATAACCGCTATGCCAGATTTCGTGGGCTTTTGGACCAGTTCCGAGTGGAAAACTAGATTCGTCAATAGCTACTAAAATTTCAATATCTGGATTTTTGGTTAAATCATTCGACCATCTGTACCATTCATTTGGAGCAGAAGAGAAGGTTTTAGGCAAATTTTTAGTCACAGGGTGCTCATTTTCTACTCTCAAAACTGCCGAAGTTGGTTTCCAAGTATTGCTTCCGTATTCGCCAGAACCTAAGAAGGTGTTGTGATACCAGTTCCAATCTTGATTATAGCTAGAATCATTTAAAGCGAATGCAGAGAAATGAAATCCAATAAAACCGCTGCCATTTTCCATATACTTTTGAAAAGCTTCTCGCTGTTCTTTTTTCTCCGGTCTTGTATCTAAAAATAAAACAACCTGATATTTCGCTAAAAACTTAGCATTTAAATTATCCCAATTGCTTGTAGAATCGTATTGAAATTGATTTTCTGCAGCTAATTTTGGAAAGTATTTATTGGCTTCGTGTACAAAACTAATATGCGCCTGATCGTTTTTAGCCGTATAAAAAGCAATGACTTTGAATTTTGAATGTTCTTTTTTGTTTTGAGAAAAGCCAAAGAAAGAAACTATTAAAGCAAAAAGTAAAATGCTTTTTTTGAATATGGCTTGGTGGTTTTGGTTGAAAATAGTCATGAATATTGAAGCAGTTAAACAGGAATTTTTTCGATTAAAACTTCGTGTTCCGATTTATCAAAATACGTGCAAGTCATTTCAATAATATCAACACGCCATTTTGCAATTCCAGCTTGTGCGCAATGATTACAGAAAGTCATATAATCGGTTTCGCCATGCTGATGTTTTACCAAATTTTCTATAAAAAGTTCTTTGTTTGGAGAATCAGCAACTTTAATTTCCGGATATTTTTCTTCGGCAGCTGCGGTATAATTGTTTAATCCATAGTAAACAGTGCTTCCGTCGTGAACGTAAGTATCATATCCTTTTACGCCTAAAATGATTAAATCCTGGATGTAATTTGGAAAATCTGCACCACTTTTTACTTTTCCATGTGCTTCCTTTATTTGTTCGATTGTAAACATATTTTTAATTTTAGATTGTTGATTTTAGATTTTAGATTTTGCCACGACCCGAGCGGTAGCGAAAAGGCGAAGCAATTGCACGAATTAAATTTTTTGCCACAGATTAAAGGATTAAAATGATTTAATCTGTGCTAATCTTTTTAATCTGTGGCAAAATAAAAAATAATTAGCGCAAATTTGTGTAATTCTTGGCTAATAAACTATTTCAAAAATACGATTAATGATTTTATAAACGAATCAAAAGATTCGATATGTGGCAAATGCCCTGTATTTGGAATTTCTACGAGTTTTGAATTCGGAATTGCTTTCTGTGTTTTTTTGCCCAGTTCAGCATAATTACCCATCGTTTTTCGTACTTCTTCAGAAACTAGTGGCTTTCCTAAAGCGGTTTTATCTCTCGTTCCTATAATCAATAGCGTTGGACATTTAATATTTTTAAATTCATACAAAACAGGTTGTGTAAAAATCATATCGTATAACAGAGCAGAATTCCAAGCAACGCGATCATAGTCTGGTGCCGTTGTCCATCCTGCACCCAGTTCAGCCCATTTTTGATAATCTGCATTCCACTTTCCATCGTAATAATTTGCCATTTGGTATTGCTTGATGCCTTCGTAATTCTGTTTTAATTCCGATTCGTACCACCAATCAACAAGTTTGTACGGAACAACTAATTTCCAGTCTTCCAAACCAATCGGATTTTCTAAAACTAGTTTTTCTGTTGTTTCAGGATACATCAATGCAAAACGTGTCGCCAGCATTCCGCCCATAGAATGTCCTAAAATTGTCGTTTTTTGAATTCCCAAATGATCTAGAAGTTTTTTGGTATTTTTGGCTAACTGCTGAAAAGTGTATTGAAAATGGTCTGGTTTTGTCGATTTCCCAAATCCAATCTGGTCAGGAACAATTACCCGATAACCTTCTTTTGTCAAGGCTTTAATAGTAGTTTCCCAATAAGCGCCATTGAAATTTTTTCCGTGAAGTAACACGATATTTTTTTGATTGTAGTTTTCTGGAATGACATCCATGTAGCTCATTTTCATGTACTGACGCTGACTGCTCAATTCGATAAAATGAACAGGAAACGGATATTCATAATTACTTAAATTAATATCCAGTGCTTTTATATTTCCTTGCTGGCCAAAACCTAAGAAAGGAATTAGTATAAAGAGTAGTTTGAGTATTTTCATTTTAAAGGCATTTATTATTACGACTTATAAAATTAAAGCGAACCATTTTTAAAACAAAGCGTAATATCTTAAAGTTATCAGAAAAAAAGCTTTCAAAATGTTTTCATTGTTTTTAGTGTTAATAATCGATTATTTATTGAGTTTTTATCGATTAAATGAAGCTGATTATGAAAATAATGTATTTTGACGAGTAATGTGGCACTTCAAAGAACTTCTTTTATTAACAGGAAAAATGTATGTAATTTAGTATCAGAATGTTGTAAGCCTTAAAAAATAGTATTATGAAAAAGACACTGCTTTTGCTCCTGCTCACTGTCCCCACATTTGCCCAAGAACTCAATACTTTTGATTTCACCGTTATAAACTCAACCTTAATTTCTCCCAATATAGATCTCGATAAAGGCAGGAGTGTCGTCGCGGCAAATCAAGATCAATATTCAGCTTATTTTCAGTATGCTCTTACCATGTGTGAAGACGATATCATTTTTGGTGCTGGAATTGACAAATCCGAAATCGATCGCACTTATGTGGGTTACATAGGGAAAATTTGCGAAAAATTTAGAGCTACAATTGGTATCGGTTATGTAGATTCTAGAAGCGGTTATGAAGGAACTTTTACAGGTTTCAGTATCTCATGGCATTTTTCTGAAAATACCTATATTGGCGGAAACCTCGAAAATTTGCATTCGTCAATTATTGATTATGAAACTGACGAAAGTTTTGATTATTACAAAAAGCTGGTTCCTAAAGTTTTTGGGAGTTATGAAATTATCCCGCATGTAATTGCTTTTGGACAGTTGAGTTCGAGGGTAAATGATATTGCTTTAAAGTATCAGGTTCGCCGATTTTCTGCTGGCGGATTTTATTCTGGACATTCCGTTGGCGGCATTTTCGGAACTGTTAATGTCGGACGATTTGCCTTTTCGTGCAGTACCACTTTTGAAAAAGTAAACTTTGGATTAAAGTTTGAATAACGAAATTAAAAATACAATTTGGTTAAGAGAAAAATCCCAAAAACAAGATTTAAAATTGTTTTTGGGATTTTTTTATAAGATTACAATTTGCTGGTTTATAGTCCAACAAAATCATCACTTTTTGGGAAAATACTCAAAGCCTGAATCGCGATTTCTGGCGTTGGAGAAGCTAGTTTTCTCAGTTTTGTATCCATCCACGCACCATCAACCGTGATTGTTGCGCAAAGTGTATCGTCTTCTCTTCTAAATTCGTGAATGATCGACCAGCGAGAAGCATCGGCTTTCATTTTTGAAGTTTTAGTATGAATGAATATTTTATCAGAAAGTTTTAATTCTTTTCTAAAAACGCATTCTTCTCTAAACAAAACAGGACCAAAACCTTGCGTTTGCATTACTTTTAATGTTAAACCCAATTCTTCTAAAATTTCGATACGATGCTGCGCACCAAAATCATAATAAGCGCTGTGACGAACGTGAAAATTAGGATCAAGATCTGACCAACGGAAAGATATTTCTTTTGTAAATGAAGCCATTTTTAATATTGTATTTTATTGAAAAACCGAAATTACAAATAAAAAACAAACGAATATCATAAAATTACTATGCGTGCATAATTTTTTTGTTTTAAAATTATAAACAGCTGGTCCAATAATCTATTTTGAAAGCAGTTTTTTGATTTCGCTTGCTATCTTGTCTAGGTTTCCTTCAGCATTTCCTACTGCCACATATTGTATAATTCCGTTTTGATCAATTAAAAAGTTTTTAGGAATTGCATTTGTTGCATATTGATTCCATATTATATTATTTGGATCAATGCCGAAATTAAAATTAAGGCCATCATTTTTTAGTTTCGTTACTTTTTTAGCCACTGCAGTTTCTTTTTCTCCGCTTGAAATTGCTAAAAACACAAAGTTGTCATTTTTAAAAGGTTCAAGAATTTTTGATGGAATATCGTAGAACTCTTGTAGGCAAGGCGCGCACCAGGTTGCCCAGAAATTAACCAGTACCACTTTTCCTTTTAAGTCAGAAAGTTTTACCTCTTTGTCGTCGACAAGTTTTAAGGTAAAGTCTTTGGCTTTGTCGTTTACATTTAAGAGAAATTGTTTTTGTTCGACCTGAGGTTTTGGATCTAAGGCAGTGTCTTTAGTCTTTTTATCATTTTCGATTTTTTCTTGTTCTGTAAAAACTTCTACGACCACTATAAATTCTCTGTCGCCAATTTTATCGCCAAATTTTTTTGCTAGTTCATTTCGTTTTTCTTCACTAACGCCTTTATTCATTGATTTGATGTAGCCCTCATTGCCATATTTCATCACTTGATCCATTGTGGCAATTTCGTTGTTGATAATAATAACGGTTTCAGGTTTTTTTGCGACTTGGTTCTGCGCATAAAAGGATTGAGCAATTAGAAAAATTGCTAGAAGGATAATTTTTTTCATGTGATTGATTTTTGATTGTTTGATGATTGATGATAAGGTAAAAATACGGAATTAAGTTTTCATAATTACATTTTAGATAATTCAACTTCCAGTTTATCAAAGTTTTCTTCGTTTTTATCGACAACATAAGGCTTTAATTTCTGGCATTCTGCCTCAGTTTCAAAAAGCATTTTAAAAACTACTTTGGTTTGGTTTTCGGCAACAGTTTCAAAAGTAGTTAAGATTTGAAAAAGTGGTTTCGTATGGCGTTTCCAAGCAATAAGATTGGGTTTGTCTATTTTGATGAATTCGCATTCATTGGCATAATTTCCAACTTCTGGACCATGCATAATAAATCTCCATTTTCCGCCTTCGCAAAAGTTAAACTCCTGAAAAGTATTAGTAAAACCTTTTGGTCCCCACCAATTTTGTAAATGTTCTGGATCGCTCCAAGCTTTAAAAACAAGTTCTTGCGGGAAATTCAGGATACGTGTGGTTACAATTTCTGAATCTGATGTCGTAGTAAGAATATCTGAAGTCATTTTTTGATAGTTTTAAATTAAGCATCAAATAGGGCTATTAAAATTAAGTTATTTCTAAGAAATGAGAGCTTTATAATATCTTTTTAACTTCTTTAGTAGATTTCTTTTTTTCTTCAATTTCATTTATTTTTTTGACAATCCACGGCAATGTTAATCCTTGCCCGATTAATGTCAATAATACAACTGCAACAGATATAAAGATAATAGCATTTCTGAGCGGAAAAGGAGTTCCGTCTTCTAGGAATTTAGGAAGTCCAATGGCAATGGCTAGGGATACTATGCCTCGCATTCCAGACCAGCTTATAATTAAGCTGTTTCCAAAATCGAGAAGAGCATTTTCACTTACTTTTCTTTTTCCGTTTTTCTTTTTCAGAAATGCTTTTTGCAAGTTTTTCTTTTGAAAAAACACTCTTGTCATTCTAGTTAATAATGCAACGATTGTAATTATTACGGCATAACCAATATAGGGTAAAATCATACCATCGTCTATGTCTTTTAATATATATCGAAAATTGAGTCCGATTAATATGAAAATCAATCCGTTGAGTAGAAAAATAATAACATCCCAAAGACTTTTAGAACTGTTTTTTAAGTGCTCAGGAAAGACTTTACTACTTAAACGCGCCATTGCCAAACCTAGAATAACAACAGCGATTACTCCAGAAACGTGTAAATGCTCGGCAACAAGATAGGTGACAAAAGGCATTAAAAGCATAAAACTCACAACGACATTAATGTTGTTTCTAACCGTTCTTAGTATGATTCCTAATATTTTCCCCATTACCGCGCCTACCAAAAAACCTCCTCCTAATAAGAAAACAAATTGAAAAGCGGCTTTCCAGATTATAAAAGTAGCACCCATAACGGCAGCAACTGCAAAATGATAGGCAACCAATGCTGAGGCGTCGTTTATAAGACTTTCGCCTTCTAATATTGTAAGTGTTTTTTCGGGTAAACCAAGGCCTTTTGTAATGTTTATTGCAGCAACAGCGTCTGTAGCAGAGAGAATCGCACCTAGTACAAAAGCCAAAGGCCATATCATGCCTGGAATCATGTAGTGAGAAACAACTGCAATCCAAAAAGTAGTAAGAAATACAAGTGGGATTGCTAATGTGCTAATAGTACTAAGATTCGTTTTAAAATGTTTTGGGGAAATATTGAAAGAAGCATCATATAACAATGGCGGAAGAAATATCAGGAAAATAATTTCCGGATTGATTTCTATTTCTTGCATTGTAGGGATAAATCCGATGGCAACTCCAACAATAACAAGCAGAATCGGGTAGGGAAGTTTGGCTTTGTCTGCAAAAGCTGATAGTCCTATTACGATTGCAAGTATAAAGATGATAATGCTGTAGTTTTCCATTATTTTAATTTTGAAAAGTGCTAATGTAAAAAATATTGTTTCAACTGTTTATCTGCTTAATAGAAAACATTGAAGCACTTACTATTAATGAATTTTATTTTACTTCGAATATTCTATTTTGATTTTTTAAAGATTTACTAATTAGTATTCCAATAATGAAACCGCTCAAAAGACCACCAATATGAGCAGCATTATCTATTCCACCAGCTAATCCCATAATTAAATTGTAACCTATAAAAATTAATGCTGTAGTTAAAAATGTTTTGCTAAAATCTGGAGGAAATACATTTGTTAATAATAAACCAAGAAATAAACCGTAAAGCCCAAAAATTGCACCTGAAGCACCTATGCTTACCGTTGCTTCATGCCACCAAATACTCGCACAACTTGCCAGTATACCAGTAATCAAGTATATGACTAGATATTTTGTTTTGCCTAATACAGGTTCAATGAATAAGCCAATAAACAAAAGTCCAAACATATTTGATACGAGATGAATTAAACCACCATGAAGAAAAATGTTTGTTAAAAGCCGCCACCATTGTCCATTGATTGTAATCGGTTTGAAATTTCCTCCCCAGTTTAATAAATCTTGTCCATTAAAAGATATAAATCCTAAGCCAGCAATAGCCATTATTAAAAAAATCAAGATATTGGTATATATTAAAATTGGTGTGATGAAGTAGCCTTCTTTTGGTTTTAGAAAATCCAAAAACTCTTTCAAATCTTTATCTTTGGATGTTCCATTTTTTAAGCGTCTTAATTCTATTTCGTTATATTTTGGAATTAATACCATTATCAACCAAACAATATTACCAATTAAAAATATTCCAATGAGCCAATTAAGAGTGTCACCCTTTCTGTTTTCAAATGGTTTATCGTTTGAAATAAATATTATTGAACCTTCAGTGTTCAATTTTGTGACTTTTTTTAATGCCATTTTGTAGCCATCACCAATGTCAGAATTACCAACTCTTTCTAAATAAACGAAATCACTTAAATCTTTTTTATCGAATTCAAATTGACTTAATTTTAAAAACTCTTCATATCTATGTTGTTTTTCTCTTTCATCAAGTCTATTGCTCATAAGATCACTAAATTTTATCCCTAACCAATATTTACAACTTGAATTTGTAGTGTCTTTTTTTTTATCAAACATAGGAACAACTACAAATAAGGTTATACCAAAGTTTTCATTATTCCTTCCTCCAGTTTCAAACGATGCATGAACTCCAATTTTTGATTTATCTGGATAGAAGCGTTTTACTTTGTAATATTTTGTTTGTTCTTGCTTTGAAATCTGACTAATATAATCGATGTGACTTAATTTTCCTGTTGAGTTTTTTAAATAATCTTGAGCAATTAAAGTAGGGACTGAAATTGCAAGCCAAAGAATAAGTAAGTAGAAGTCATTGTAACTTTTTCCCGTTGATTTTTTTAAATGCAAAATTTTTAACCGAGGTCTGAAAAAGAATAATACAGGAATTATGGGAAGTATAAATGGAATACCAAATTCAACAATAATTTCCTTTACAGAAAATAATTGTAATTTGATTAATAAAAACCAATTTAAAAAAGTATAAGCACTACAAAAGCCAATTGAAATAATTAGAAAAGGGATATACAGTATTTTGAGTTTCTGTATTATATTTTTATTCATAAAATTCTATTCGATGTAACTATTTAAATTCTAAATCTAAATCAATTTTCAAAAATAGTATTTTTCTTGTTATTTATAGTGTGTTTTTTTTAGTTTTGAAACGATATAATTTTCCTGTCTAAAATATGGTAAAAGTTGTGCTTTAATTATATTTAAGATGTGAATTTCTTAAAAATTATTTTTAGTTTTTATGAAAACGGATGCCCTAGCCCCGATAGAAGCGGCACCCTTTTATGCCGGGGTTCGGCATAAAAGATAGAGCGGATAGCGGGAAACAGCTTCATAATTGCTTCATAATGACAGGAAAAAAATATGTCGTGCCACGAATGTCAGGTTTTAAAAATGTCATGTTGTCAGATGATTTTTAGGGCACTGACGCTAAAACTGACAATTTTATTTAGTTTTTTATATTGGCACAAAGATTGACTTATGCCACCTGAGTTATAAAATTAAATCAAAAATTAAATATATAAAAAATGGGTAAAATAATCGGAATTGACTTAGGTACGACGAACTCTTGTGTTTCTGTAATGGAAGGTAACGAAGCAGTTGTTATCCCTAACGCAGAAGGAAAAAGAACTACACCATCTATCATCGCTTTTGTTGAAGGTGGAGAAATTAAAGTAGGTGATCCTGCAAAAAGACAAGCAGTAACGAATCCTACAAAAACGATTGCTTCTATTAAACGTTTTATGGGACACACTTTTGCTGAAACTCAAGAAGAGGCAAAAAGAGTTCCTTACAGTGTTGTAAAAGGTGACAACAATACTCCACGTGTGGATATTGACGGTCGTTTATACACTGCTCAAGAATTGTCTGCTATGACACTTCAAAAAATGAAAAAAACTGCTGAAGACTATTTAGGTCAAACAGTAACTGAGGCAGTTATTACTGTTCCTGCATACTTTAACGATGCTCAGCGTCAAGCTACAAAAGAAGCTGGAGAAATCGCTGGTCTTAAAGTTATGCGTATCATCAACGAGCCAACTGCTGCTGCACTTGCTTACGGATTAGATAAAAAAGGAAATGATCAAAAAATTGCTGTTTACGATTTAGGTGGAGGTACTTTTGATATCTCTGTTCTTGAATTAGGAGACGGTGTATTTGAAGTATTATCTACAAATGGTGATACTCACTTAGGTGGTGATGATTTTGACCAAGTTATTATTGACTGGTTAGCTGACGAATTCAAAACTGAAGAAGGTATTGACTTACGTTTAGATCCAATGTCATTACAGCGTTTGAAAGAAGCTGCTGAGAAAGCTAAGATTGAATTATCATCTTCTGCTGAAACAGAAATCAACTTACCATACGTAACTGCTACTGCTTCTGGACCAAAACACTTAGTGAAAAAATTATCTAGAGCTAAATTTGAGCAATTATCTGATTCTTTAGTAAAACGTTCTATGGAGCCAGTTGCTAAAGCATTAAAAGATGCAGGTTTATCTACATCTGATATCGACGAAGTAATCCTTGTAGGAGGTTCTACTCGTATGCCAAGAATCGCTGACGAAGTTGAAAAATTCTTCGGTAAAAAAGCATCTAAAGGTGTTAACCCTGATGAGGTTGTTGCTATTGGAGCTGCTATTCAAGGTGGAGTTTTATCTGGAGATGTAAAAGATGTATTGTTACTTGACGTAACTCCTCTTTCTTTAGGTATCGAAACTATGGGTGGTGTATTGACTAAATTAATCGAGTCTAACACAACTATCCCAACTAAAAAATCTCAAGTATTCTCTACTGCTGCTGATTCTCAACCATCTGTTGAAATCCACGTATTACAAGGAGAAAGAGCAATGGCTGCTGATAACAAAACTATCGGTCGTTTCCACTTAGATGGTATCCCGCCAGCACCAAGAGGAGTTCCTCAAATCGAAGTAACTTTCGATATCGATGCTAATGGTATCATCAAAGTTTCTGCAACTGATAAAGGAACTGGAAAATCTCACGATATCCGTATCGAAGCTTCTTCTGGATTAACAGCTGAAGAAATCGAAAAAATGAAAAAAGATGCTGAAGCTAACGCTGATGCTGACAGAATTGCAAAAGAAAGAGCTGAGAAATTGAACGAAGCTGACAGTACTATCTTCCAAACTGAATCTCAATTGAAAGAGTTAGGAGATAAATTGACAGACGATCAAAAAACAGCTATTGAATACGCTTTAACTGAATTGAGAATGGCTCACCAATCTCAAGATCTTGACGCAATCCAAAAAGGATTAGACAATGTAAATGCAGCTTGGAAAACAGCTACAGAAGCAATGTACGCTCAAGGTGGTGAAGGACAGCAAGCTGCTCCACAACAAGAGCAGTCTTCTGGAGATAACGTTGAAGACGTTGAATTCGAAGAAGTCAAATAAGTACTGATTAACATCAGTTAACAATAGTTATTAAACCGCTGTAAACGAAATGTTTACAGCGGTTTTTCTTTTTTGTTCTTTTTCGTTTATGCTGTTTTTTAGTCGTTTTTTATCATATATTTGTACCATATTTGTACCGGCACTTAAAAGGCGATAATGTGGCACTTATGTATACTTATGGCACTTAAATTGGGGATAAAGGAGATGAAAAGAATAAACAAACAATGTCTTGTATGCGGGGAAGTGTTTCTGCCCAAGACCGTAACTTCTGTCTACTGCTCGCCAAAATGCAGTAAAAAAGCATACAAGCAGAAGGTGAAGCAGCTTAAAAATGAAGCTGATATCAAAGCGATGATAGAGAAAATACCGCAGGATAGGGCATTTCTTTCCGTCTCTGAGGCTGGCATGCTTTTTGGAATTGCCAAAAGAACCCTCTACAGGCTTGTGGGGCAGGGAAAAATTCCGTCAGTTAATCTTGGAACCCGCCTTGTAAGGATCGACCGCAGAGTAATGGAAGGGATGTTCGGCCCTGCCCGCAGCCTGCCGCAGGTTGAAAGCCAACCGAAGAAAAAATTATACAGCCTTGAAAAAGAAGACTGCTATTCCATCGGTGAAATAGCTGAAAGATTTCAGATATCTGAAGGTTCTGTCTACAGCCATATCAGGAAATATTCAATACCTACCAGGCAGATCGGAAAGCATGTATATGCTCCAAAAAGCGAAATTGATAACTTGTATAACGGAAATGATTTTATATGAAACAATTAGCAAAAACCAAGGTGACTGTGCGTCTTCGAAAAGCAGAAGACCGAGAGGAATGGTATGTCTACATAGAAAGCTATCCTGTTGAGGTTTCCGGAAAGAAAACGCCACAGAGAATCCGTGAATACTTAAACAGAACCGTAAAAACCGTGGAGTGGGACAAGCAGAGAACCGCCCGTACAGATGCGCAGGGCATAAAATCCTATAAGCCCAGACGCAGCGATAACGGAATAATAATCACCAGAAGCGAAACCGACCGTGAAATTATGCTCTATGCCGACGGAGTGCGTAAAATCAGGCAGAAAGAATATGATAATACAGATCTGTACAGTGATGCTGAGAACCTATTGGCTGAACAGAAAGAAAAAGCAAAAGAGGATTTTATCAAATACATTGCCTCTGTGGCAGCAAAAAGGCATGCCCGAAGCTCAAAATCTATTATGATCAATTGGGAGCGGACCATAGAGTTTTTAAAAAGCTATTCCAAAGGCAGGCTGGTGTTTTCCCAGATTGACAGCAGAATGGCGGAAGATTTTAAGCTGTTTCTGCTGGCTGCGCCGCTCGGAGGAGGCAAAAAAGGAATACTTTCCCGCAACACTGCAGCAAGGTATTTTTCCATATTTAAAGCGGCTTTAAAACAGGCCTTTATCGACGGATATCTAACCGTTGATTTGTCTTCAAAAATAAAAGGCATACCTGAGCAGGAATCAAGACGCGAATATCTTACCATTAAAGAATTGAACGTGCTGGCTGAAACGCCCTGCGAAAAAGATGTCCTTAAAAGAGCCGCGCTTTTCTCAGCGCTTACCGGCCTGCGGCATTCCGACATTCAGAAACTCCGCTGGAAAGAGATAAGCCTGGAAGACGGCATGGCCAAACTGCATTTCACCCAGAAAAAAACAAGGGGTGTCGAATATATGCCTATTTCTGAGCAGGCTTTGCAGCTCTGTGGAGAGCCAAGGCTTCCCGGGCAGCTTGTTTTTGAGGATCTGCCGGACCCGTCGTGGATTTCAAGACCTCTGAAAAAATGGGTTGAATCTGCCGGCATTAAAAAAAACATTACCTTCCACTGCTTCCGCCATACATTTGCAACACTGCAGCTGTCCAGCGGGACAGACATCTATACGGTCAGCAAAATGCTGGGGCATACCAACGTAAAAACTACTCAAATCTACGCCAAAGTAATAGATGAGAAGAAAAACAGAGCTTCGCAGGCAATACAATTGGAATCTTTAAAGAAAAGAGCGTAATGAAAATAAAGTACTTCGAATATATTACAGTTTACCTGTCTGTTTTTTTAGTCTGTGTTTTTGTCGGTGCAATCGGAAGACTGGTGCTCTTGGAAAAAGGTGCGGATGAATATACGGCCGGTGTTTTTTTTTGGATCAGCACTGGATTTGGAGTTTTAATGTTTGCAATTCTAAGCCTGTTTCTAAACGAATTGGCTGCAGGAATACTGAATCGTTTTTTGAAGGCTGAAAAAAAGCAATCGCCTGAAAGCCTCATTACAAGTGAGGACCTTGTAAAAATAGAAGAAGGGCTTCAGAATGGTTTAATTAAGCCCGAAATGCCTGAAAGTAAAAATTCAGCCCTTGATATTGAGAAGATAAGGGAGGAGCGTCAAAATGCAGCCAGAAATCAAAAACAGGAAAGGATTGATACAGCCATCCGTTATGCAAAGCGGGAGTTTGCGCTGTACGTTTCGGATGAAGATCTGGAACAATTGGGAAGGAATATAATCATATATGCTGAAGGCATAAATTTCGAAAATATTAAGCCGGTAAAAGTAAAAGATCTGTCCAATCTGGATCTTTATCATTTTGGCTGGAATATCTGGAATTGTTTTAAAGCCAGCAGGCAGGACAGAGCCGCACAATTTTTAAAACTGACTTTTGCCGACGCTTTAAAAGATGTTGAGCAGAAAAGCATTAAAACGCATCTGAAAGATGATGAACAGAAAGGTCTTTTAAAGATTGTTGAAGATCTTACATATTTTTAAATGCCGATACTTGTAAATCACTGTGTTTTTCAGGTGTTTCTCTTGTGAAGAAGGACACAGCAGAAACACTTTTTTCATTTGCAACATAACTATTAAAAACGACAGTTATGGACACAAACGAAATCTCTTTTGAGAACCTGCCCAAAGCAGTAGCGCACTTAGTGAAAGAAATTGCCGAGATCAAAGTTCTGATTCAGAATGTGCAGGTATATGAATCTAAAGAAAAAAGTATTCCTATCGGTATTGAAGAAGCAAGCTGGATCATAGGAAAAGCAAAGCCTACAATTTACGCTCTTGTACGGCAGAGAAAAATTCCCTGCTATAAATACGGTAAAAAGCTGTATTTTTTTGAAGAAGAGCTTTTAGAATGGATTTCTAAAGGGAAAAGGAAAACCGTAGAGGAAATCGAAACAGAAGCGATGAAATTGAATCATAACCGGAAGAAATAGCCGGCAGGAATACCTTTGTCGCTCGATTACATCCTCAAAAAGAAAAATACAGCTTCTTTTTAGTATTTTGTGCTTTAACACGATTTGAACCGTTCCAAGAGCAGGATTGAACCTTAAGCCCGAAACCGCTTTCAATGCAGCTTCTGTTTAACGTTAACTAACTGATTAACGGTGGTATGTTTTTGTTAGAAATTTATTAAAAATACTGGATTCTAAACTAAATTAACCCAGCTTTTAAAATCCCCATTAACATTGATCCAAATTTCATGAAGCAGGAAATGAGCTGCATTTCATGCCAAAATTTGTAATGATTGATTTCTGCTGGCTGCAGACTTAACTTTTAGCCACAAAAAAGTATTAGCTCTACCTTTAATTTTCAAAATACTTGCCCGAAAAATGTACAGGCAAGTATTGTTATGAAAATAATTCCAGCATAAATTTTAGCCATTATTATTTTTTATTTTTTTACTGCGAATAATTAATAAAATGGGAATCATTTATCGCTAAAAATAATATTGCTATCGAATTCCGTTTTTTCAAACAAACTATACACTTTATGACGCAAAGAAACAGGGGTGACTTCAATAAAATAAGTCAGCAGTTCTTTTGATGTTGGATAATTAGGAGTTTTTGATTTCAATTTTCCGTTAGAATTGTTCCAATCACGAATAAACCTTTTTAAAGCAAGATTAACCTTTTCTTCCCCAATATAATTCTGAAGAGCGTACATTGCTAAAATTCCTTTTGCATTGAATATATAATCTTGTTTTTCAACTAATTCTAATGGTGCTTCTTGATTAGTATATCTCTTTTTTGCCTGCAGATAGACTTCTTGTTCTTTTTGCAGAAGCTGCTCTATTTTTTTTTTGGAGTATTTCTTTTTCATCACCACTAAGGCAGCATATTGGGCCAGGGTCTCCAAAATCATATTTTTTCCTTGAACATTAGCCGCCTGCAGCTGCATTCCCCACCATTGGTGTGCTAATTCATGCGCTGTTCTGTAGAGAATAATATCCACATCTGATTGGTCATCAATATTGAGCATAAACTCATTGGATTCCGAAAATGTCACTGCACCGGAGAACGACTCTGCTTGCTGGGTGTAAGCAGGAGTTTCTATGATTCGAATATTGCTGTGCTGATAAGGGGCGTAATTTGCTGAAAAATAATCAAAAGATAATTTGAAAGCCTGGATCATTCTCTCCACGTTATACTGATGTCCTTTTTGATAATAGATTTCCAAATCTACGGGGACTGCCAAACTATTATTTTTAGGGTGCCATCTGCTTTTGGAAACTTCATAATCTGCCGATATTATCGCATACTGATTTACTATGGGGTTATCTGTTTTATAATGGAAATAGGAACGATTGCCTAATGTCCATCTCTTTTGTAAAGTGCCTGAGGAAATTGCCTTTTGCCTTTTTTCTGTCCCGATAGTAACTTCAAAATTGATTAAATCAGCGCTGCCTCCGGTACTTGAATAAGTTAATTCCGTTTTATCGTTTCTTTTGGCCATTCCTTTTGCAGCCGGAAGTTCAAATTCTGCCCTGATTCTACTTTCATCAAGCTCGTATTCTTTGCTGTAGCCCAAAGTTGGAAATGCTTTATTTGTCAAGAATGTACCGTTATGAAGTACACTGCTGTTAGAATCATTTTCTTTGAAACCTTTTGTTGTATAGGTCTGTTTAAATTTCATTTTAACAGCCTCACCTGCTTGTAATGGTTTTTTTAAGGTGTAGATATAGAAGCCGTATTGGTTATATTGTTTATCTAAAAAAACTTCCCGTCCAAAATTTACTTCTTCTAAATTTATTTCCGAGCCCAACGGTTTTTGCAGATAGATTTTATAAATAGGTTCTTTTAAGGTATTGGTAAGCATGTAATAGCCTTGAGCAGTATAATCTCCGGTTTTTGGATACAGCTCAACTTGCAGCTTAACATCGGTAATTTTAGGCTGCGGCAGATATTCAAACCTTTTGAGTGTTTTTTCATAATCTGCCCTAAATTCTAATTTATCATCGGTACTTTCATATTTGTTCAGGATATTGGTATTATAGAAAATATAACTTCCCAGCAAAGCAAATACCAGTAATACTGACAATACAAATTTGAGCATGGGTTTTTTAAAGCGCTGCATACCCAGCTCGATGCGTTTTTTTAAACTGGTTTCAGTGCCCCTGACAGAGAGAATCGAAGCGAGGATTAGCAAGAGAATGCCAAATACAATCCAATATGCCTTAATCCACAAATAGGATACTAGAAAGTGACCGTAACCATTCATGTCTGAATAGGAACCCAGACCGCTCCCGCCAAATTTGTAAAGATCGTGCTCGAAACCAAAAAAATCCGAAACAGTATTTAGGATAACAAAAACCATTACTAAAATAAAGCCTGTGAATTTATTATTTGTCAGCGCCTGAAAGAAAAAAGATATAAAAGTGTACAAAACCAGAAAGGGAAAAAACTCAATAAAAAAGCCATAGAAATAAACATCCAGTTCATAGTGATACCAGCCGTTTGCCGTTTGAAAGGTAATCCCAAATATAATTAGTGAGAGTATCAATACGATATAAATCAATAAAAGGCCCAGGAATTTACTCAGCAGGCTTATAATACCCGATATGGATGTTGCGTCATAGATTAAATCCAGCTTAATTTCTCTTTCTTTCCAAATGAGCTCGCCAGAATAGAAGATTAGTATTATTACAAAAAAATATAGCGATAATTCTTTTAATTCTTTTATAACAAGATAGGTTGTAGGATAACTGGCAGCATCATATGCAGTATTCAGATTAATAGAGTTTATTAAAATGATAATTAATGCACAGATGATAATAGCCCAGAATGATACCTGCTTACAAATGGATATAAAATAAAACCATGTAAGTTGTAATAGCTGAACAAATTGTGATTTAAAATTATACTGTATTAATACTATGGGGATTTTGAGATTCTCGTTAGCGGCAGTAGTTAAGTCATGGATAGTCTTTATTTTTTTCTCTTTAGGTTTTTTGTTTTTTGCTGTACTAAAATTAAACTTGAAGTACCCTACTATTAAAATAAGCATTCCTAGAAAAACCCAGAATAATTTATTGTATAGAAGCACACCAGTAAAAGGAACAAGCGTTGAATTGCGTTCTGCCGCTGTAAACAAGGCATTCATATCAGTGAGCGTTGTCAGGGAAAAAGGATCTAAAAGGGCTTGCAGGAAATCGTTCTTTATAGATTTTGTCAATAGAAAGGGAACAAAAAGAAGTACTCCCTGTGTATAGACTACCATTAAGTTTCTGCTTAAAGCGCCACTAACAAAAAACAATGACGATCCAAAAAACAGCATGGGCAGCACTATAATTATAAAGGGCTGAATGTAAGCTAAAAAGTTAAAAGGCATTAAATTTTCCGGATAACGCCAAGGCATAAATTCCCCAAGGGTAAATCCTAATAAAAGCCCTGTAAATACAAACAATAATACTGCAAAAGAGCCTAGAAACCGGCCTAATAAATAATCCCGCTTTTGGATTGGATTAACAAATAATAGGGATTCTATATTGTATTGATAGTCCCGCAATACTGAAACACCCATAATCAAAGAAGTCACCATCATTAAAATTGCGGTAACAGCAGCCATTGCTTTAGCTATTACTATAGGCGCATTTGTTTTTACGGAACCCATATCAATCCCTTGAAAGACAAAGTCCACACCCGCAAGGGAAAAGAAGAATATAAAAATAAAAAAGATATAGGTGTCAGGGCGTTTTATTCGGTATTGGATTTCGAATTTAAATATGTCGTACCACATGGTTAATCGTTAATTTTAATAGATTAGAATAGAAAATTTTACTTGATTAAGTATTCAGGAGAATTAAAGGTTCTTTTTAGAACTGGCAAGAATCTGCGAAAAGTACACATCTTCTAAACCAGCATTTACTGAGATAAAACCATTTTCGGGATTGTTTTCACTTATGACATGAATTATAGGTTTTCCAAGAAATAATTTTTCTGCAATTACTTTATATTCTTTCTTATACTCTTCCAATTCATTTTTATGAATTGTTTTTTGATATATTTTTCCTTCAGTCTGGTTTATTAGTTCCAAAGGATTCCCTTTAAGAAGTACTTCTCCCTTATTGATGATGGCCATGCTCGTGCACAATTCCTTTACATCATCCACGATATGCGTTGATAGTATTACCACTGTGTTTTCACTAAGCTCGCTTAAGATGTTATAAAACCGGTTTCTTTCAACAGGATCGAGTCCGGCAGTGGGCTCATCAACAATAAGTAATTTTGGGTTATTGAGTAATGCCTGCGCGATGCCAAAACGCTGTTTCATTCCGCCTGAAAATCCGCTTAGGTTTTGGTTTTTTACCTCATATAGATTAGTCTTATGTAAAAGGGCATTCACTATTTCGCGGCGTTCTTTTTGCTTAGTAATTCCTTTTAACACCGCTAAGTGGTGCAGGAGGACTTCAGCGGAAATTTTAGGGTACAAACCAAATTGCTGGGGCAGGTATCCCAATACTTTTCTTAGTTCATGTTTCTGTTTAAGGGCATCTATATCTCCGAGTTTCACGCTGCCGGAGTCTGCCTCTTGTAAGGTGGCGATTGTTCTCATTAAAGTTGATTTTCCTGCACCATTGGGACCCAAAAGACCAAACATGCCTACCGGAATATCCAGCGTTATGTTTTGCAGCGCGTTTACACCATTAGAATAGGTTTTGGAGAGATTGGAAATGTTAAGACTGTTCATTTGTTTGAATTTAAATTTTAAACAAACATATTTTCTTAGCTGATATCAATAAAGTAAATGTGATGAACCAGTCTGTTTTGTGACACAAATATACTTGGTGCTCATAAAGTGTTTTCATCACTTATTTCTGGCTGTTGGAAGTGTTGTATGTATTGTTTGTCAACTTATTTTATCAATAATTTTTATTAATTTACATTTGTGATTATGATTTTAGCAACTAACAATAACAAGAGGAATATAATCGGGGCAATTGCTTTAGTTTTAGCAGCAGTCCCAATAGTGGTAATATTTTTTATAGTAATTACCTCAAATAAGGATTCTGTAGTACTTTTTGAAAACTATAGTCCAAAAGTCAGCATTCCGATTATCAGTTTTTATTTCCTGCTCTATCTGGCATTATTTTGCTTTGGTATTTATTGGCTGGTAAAACAAATTTTGTTTATTATTAAACTAAAAAACGAAAACGGGAAAATGGAGCTGCTGCATCTGCAGAATCAGGTAAATCCCCATTTCTTTTTTAATATGCTCAATAATTTGTACGGCTGGGTGGCAAAGGACCAGAAAAAAGCACAGGAATTAATTTTGAAACTTTCTGATATGATGCGTTATAGTATTTATGAAGGCCAGAAAGATTTTGTTACGATAGGAGAGGAAATTGCCTATTTAAAAAACTACATCGACCTGCATACTTTACGTTATCACAAAAAGATAAACGTAAATTTTGAAACTACTGTGGAGGATGATCAGCTTAAAATAATTCCTTTACTTTATATAATGCTTTTGGAGAATGCATTTAAACATGGTGTCGAAAATTTAAGAGAAAATGCATTTGTTACTATTAAACTTAGTTCAAATAATAATACTATATCTTTTAAAGTAGAGAATAACTATGATATGGATTTAGCAGGTCAGTCATCTGGTATCGGTATTAAGAATTTGAAAAGAAGATTAGAATTGGCTTATCCAAAAAAGCATGAATTTTTAGTTTCAAAAAATAATACTACATACAAAGCACTTTTAATTTTAAAATTATAATGATCAGGTATTTAATTATAGATGATGAACATATAGCGCATACTATTATTGAGGAGTATTGTAATATGCTTCCCAATATGCAGTTAAAAAAGAATTGTTATGATGCCTTAGAGGCTCTGGATTATTTAAGAGATCATACGGTAGATTTAATTTTCTTAGATCTAAATATGCCCAAATTAAAAGGATTTGAATTTTTAAAAACACTGGCATCTCCTCCCAAAATTATTGTTACGACAGCTTACCAGCAGTACGCAATTGAAGGTTATGAACTTAATATTATTGACTACCTCTTAAAACCATTTGGTTTTGAACGTTTTTTAAAAGCGATAAACAAAATTTCCAGTTTGACTTCTAAAGTAAGCATTAATCCTGTAGAGGATGAACATTCAGAAAGCATTTTTTTACGTGCAGATAAAAAACACATACAGATTTTTATTGGTATGATCTTATATGTAGAAGCATCAGGAAACTACGTTAAAGTAATTACCAAAAATGACAATGCAATACTTGTTAGAGAAAAACTCTCTGATTTGATGGAATTACTGCCTAAAAATGATTTTATGCAGGTACATAAATCCTTTGCTGTTGCCATTAAACATATTAAAAGTGTGGAAGGAAACAGGATCAAGATCAGTGATTTTACAGTTCCTATTGGGAAACTCTATAAGATGAATGTAAATGGTTTATTAAATTCAAAATTATAAAAGCATCATAATGTTTTCTTTATAAGTTTGTCCAATAGGTACTTTGTATTTATCAATTAATATCCTGTTACCTTCAATCTGTTTAATTTTATCTTTTGCAGCAATAAAAGATTTATGGGTTCTTATAAAATTAAATTTTGGAAGAAGCTGTTCAAAATCTGAAATTTTCTGATGACTTATAATCATGTCATTTTTTAGATATACTTTACAGTAATGTCCATAAGCTTCTATAAACAGTAAATCGTCAAAATGAATTTGATGGTACTTTTTATCACCCCTTAAAAAGAAGCTATTTGTTTTTGGCTCTGCTTCGTTTGTTGGCCCTGCTGTTATACTTTTTTTATTTTGAGCATTATCAATTGTTTTGTTAACTGCTTTTATGAAACGCTCAAAACCAAATGGTTTCAGCAGATAATCAGAGACATTAAGTTCATAACCCTCTAAGGCAAATTCTTTATAGGCTGAGGTTACTATTATTTTAGGTGGATTGGGTAATGTTTTTAAAAAATCGAAGCCAGATAATTTAGGCATATTGATGTCTAAAAATAACAAGTCGACTGAATTTTCATTTAAGAATTCTATAGCTTCAAAGGCATTATAGCAATTTCCTTTCTTTTCCAAATGCATCAAGTTTTCGCAATAGTTTTCAATAATACGATGTGCAATAGGTTCATCATCTATAATTAAATAGTATATCATGTCATTTCTATTTTTAGTTGTAATTTATAAATAGAATCTGTAATGTCAATTTTCATTTGGTGTTTATTAGGATATAATAGCTTCAAACGCTGTTTTAAATTGTTTAATCCAATACCGGGAGTTTGAGATTCCCGCGCTTCAAAGTTATTCTCAATGTCAAAACAGATTAGGTCATTATCAGTTTTTATATTAATGTGAATATAAGCATCTTCCGTTAAACGCTCTACTCCATGCTTAAAAGCATTTTCTAAGGGAATAATAAATAATAATGGCGCAATTTTATATTCAGCCTGCCCCTCATGATTAAAAGAAATATCGACCCTTTTTTGATATCGTATTTTATGTAAATCAATGTAATTCTTTAAATATTCTATTTCATCCTTTAGTGGTATGGTATCTTGTTTTCCCATATAAATGGTATAGCGCATTATGTCAGATAATTTTAAAACGACGTTTGGAGCATCATCAGATTTCTCTATTATTAGACCATATAGATTATTTAAAGTATTGAAAAAAAAGTGCGGATTGATCTGGCTTTTCAATAAAGATAACTCTGCTTTAGCTTTTTTTGATTCTATTGTTTTGAGCCATTTCCATTGCTGATAAAACCATATAAAAAGTAAAATAAAAAAGGGAAGCGTCAGGATAATTTTAATCTCTTTTTCCTGCTGAAAATAATTATTTACATCTTTAGTATAAACCCTTATATAATAGAAATAGCCTAAGGCCAGAACATAAAAACCGATTAGAATCAAGCCATGCTTCTTAAAATAGGAGGGGGCTATAATGGAGAAAAAAGATAATCCAACACCAACTAATCCTACAAATGTTATTGGATTATCAATTATTTTCGAATTCATATCGTTTACAATGATTGCCAAAAAAATGACAATTAAGACAAGTAACTTTAAACTAGTGGCTTTATGCTGTTTTAAAAATGAAAAATAATGGATAGGCAGTGAGATTATCAGCCAGCTAAAAATGAAACTCAATGTGTTGGACAATAGTGCGGTATTATCTATGTAAATAAAATGAAAATGTAACAAAACAGCCGCTATTATCCTTTGGATCACCAATCCATAGATAAAAGCTTTGTATTTTTTAAGAAATTCAGTCATGAGTCAAAATTAACAAAAATTGACTTTTTTACCCTACAATGTGCATCAATTCACTTAAATGAAACATAAACACTACTATTTTCGACTTCAACTAGATTTGATTATACAAATTAATTGTATGTGCTAACTATTTACAGGTTCATGAAAGAAGTTTTAAATCATTTTAGTTTACAGATAGGTTTGCTGTAAATTATAAATATTTAAAAATAAAACATTATGAAAAACTATTTTAAAATGATCCTTCTGACACTATTTTTAATTGTACAAAACACAATGGCACAAGACAGTAAACGGCTATTGGATACAAAAGAGAAAAAGGCCATTGTATCGGCAATAAAAACTCATATTGGAAAATCTTATATCGATTTAGATTTGTCAAAAAGAATGACAATTGAACTGGATAAAAATTTAAAATCTAATAAATATAAAGAAATTACAAGTCCTGTTGAGTTCTCTAAAATACTAACCGAAGATTTACAACGTATTAGCAAAGATTTACATTTAAAAGTTCGATTTGAACCGGAGCATATTACCAGGGAAAAGAATATTATTTCTCAGGAAGCGCAATTAGAAATGGAGAAAAGAATGGCTTTGCAAATGGCCGAAATTAATTACGGATTTAAAGAGGTAAAAATATTGGACGGAAATATTGGCTATTTAAATTTAAACCAATTTGCAGATATAAAATATGCAGAAGAAACTGTTGCAGCTACAATGAATTTCTTAAGCAATACTAATGCAATCATTATCGATCTGCGTGCTAATGGAGGTGGTGTTCCAAGTATGATGCAGTTATTATCGAGTTACTTCTTTTATGAAAAACCTGTTTTATTAAGTGATTTTTATGAACGAGAAACCAATGAAAAAACACAACTATATTCGTTTGAAAATGTAAAGGGAAAACGAAGCACAGACAAGCCGCTTTATATTCTAACCAGTAAGCATACTTTTTCAGCTGCAGAAGCATTTACTTACACATTAAAACATTTGGACAGGGCAGCAGTAGTAGGAGAAATCACTAAAGGTGGCGCTAATAGAACAAAACGAATTAATTTGAATGACGGATTTACAATATCGCTACCTTATATACAATCTATTAATCCGGTTACAAAAACGAATTGGGAAGGAAAAGGTGTTCAGCCAGACATAAAAACGGATGAAAAAGATGCATTTGTATATGCGTATATAGATGCTGTAAAAAAAACAATGAAAAAAAATACGAGTAATGTATTGAACAAAATTGGCTATGCATTTATGCAGGACAAACAAATGGATAGCGCACTGATTGTATTTCAGGAGAATGTAAAATTATTTCCAAATGATTCCAATTCCTGGGATAGTTTAGGTGAAGCGTATTTTTTGAATGAGGATAAAGAGAATGCCTTGAAATCATATAAAAAGTCTTTCGAATTAGACTCAGGTTCAGAATCTGCAAAAGCAATGATTCAGAAATTGGAAAGTATGAATTGACAAGATATCTATAAACAAAAGTAAGATGAATGTATTAATCCAAAAAACATATAAAAAATGGCGCCAATTGTCTTCAATCGGCGCCATTTGGCTGTGGTGGCAGGAACGGACAAATTTCTATAAATTTTATGGAAGATTTGAAGAAATTGACTTACCATATATAGTGTCTGTCTTTCCTTGCTTTATGAATTTGGTTTTGATGTCCTGTTGGGGATTGGTATAAAAATCTATTTGATTTTTTAAGACAGCTTAAATAGAATCCGCCTTAGCTTTGTGCGGCACTTTTGCAGGAAGCTCCAATAGTCGATTTGCCACGGTTTTGCAGCAAAACTTTGCCTTGTGAAATATCTTTATAAACCGCCTTAGCTTTTTGCGGTAAAATTGAAGGTAATTCCAATATTGTACAGTTTTGCCATTTGACCAGCTGAATTGATATTATTAAATTGCAGATCTGCTCTGTCTTAATGGAAGAGAAACTCTAAATTCTGCACCTTTATCTTTTTTTCCGGAGCGGTGATTGTTCCATTATGCCTTTTTGCTATTTTTCTGCAGAGCGAGAGACCCAGGCCGTTTCCTTCATACTCATCTTTGGAATGCAGCCTTTCAAAGTCATTAAAAATCCTTTCAGCGTAGACTGGATCCAGTCCGATTCCATTATCCTTAATGATGATCCTTAAAAAGTCCGAACCATTATCCTTTATAATCGACGATTTTATGGTAACACGCGGGGGCTGATCCGGTTTTGAAAACTTTAGGGCATTTTGAATAAGGTTGTAAAAGAGCTGGTGTATTAGAATTGGTGCCCCTTGGATATCAGGAAGTTCTCGGGTAATTAGTATGGCTCCTTTTTCTTTCATGATAAGCTCGAGATCGGTCTTAATATTTTCAAAAATCTCATTGAGATTTATTTTTTCAACAGTCTGTATGGATTTGTTAATAGTGGAGTAGGCTAAAATCCCTTCAATAATATTCTGCATTCTCTGTGCACTCTGATCCAGTTTGTCAAAATATTTTTTAGATTTTTCTTTTATAAAATCCTGCGCCTCATTTTTTAAGAGATTATTGAAAAACTTAATTTTCCTTACAGGCTCTTTAAGATCATGGCTGACAATATGTGCAAAATGCAGAAGATCATCATTGGAGCGGCGAAGCTCTTCTGTGTTTTGTGCAACCTGTTTTTTTAATTCTTCCTGAAACTTCTTCTGCTCATTAATATCCAGAATAGTTCCTATAATGGTCTGGGGCGATCCATTTAAATCACGAACAATCTTTCCGGTTATTTTTACCCACTTCTCAGATTGGCCGCTGCTGATTATTCTTGCTTCATAAGATATCAGCCCTGTAATTTCGGCTTCTCTATGTGCATTCTCCCGGACAGCCAGATCTTCGGGGTGGATTTTTGAAATTAAAACATCAATATCTTTCAGTTCATCAACTGCTAGAATCTGCTTAAAGTTTCCGCATGAAGCAACTTCTCTGGTTGTTAGATTTATCTCGTATGTTCCTATGCCGGAAGCATCAATTGCCATTTTAAGCCTTTCATCTGCCTTAAGGGTCTTCTCTCTGGATTCATGAAGTTCTGTAACATCTGCAGCGGTATTAAGTACGCCGTAGATATTTTTATCTGGATCGTAAAGCGGAATAAAACTATAGTTCAAGTAATAGGATAAAATTACACCATTTCTGCTGACTTCTACTTTTTCATCCCGGTCCTGAATTGGTATTCCCGTTTTTAAAACGCTAAGAGCCTGATTAGATAAATATTCTTTTTTAGAATCTGGAAGCACTTCGCTAAATGTTCTGCCCAGCACCTGCTTTCCTCTTCCCCACGTTTCGGTCATAGCTTGGTTAGCAAATACAATCATAAGATTATCACCAGTATAGACGGCCGTAGGCAGAAGGGTATTGTCCGCTATGTCTTGCAGAAGAATCGTATTTGGATGCATAGATTATGTTTTTTGGTGCTGTAAAGTTATCCTAAAGCGGTACTGACTGCATTATGCCGGCTTACTAAGATGTTTCATAATTCCCATGTTTAATGTGGAAATTGTGTAAGCTTTTTATGCAGAAACAAACTAATTTTTAAACTCAGTCCAGCAACAATTAATAAAGGGGATCTGAGAGGGGAAGATATAAGTAATCATTAAATGAAAGGTAATTTTCTAAATGGGTATCATTATTTGTCAATGAATCAATTCAATACAATTTAGGATAATAAAAACTTAATCCTGACTCTATTCCTCGTGTTCGAATCCTGTTAAGTTATCTAATTATAGATTGAAAATTCATTTTATTTTTCTTTATGATACGTATTTTTTTGGCTGTTTCTTTGTTTAGAGTAATTATAAAATAAGGATATAAAAGCAAAAATGATTGAAAAGGGAGAAATAGGAATTGCCATTGCAAAACAATTGATTTTGAAACTATACTTAAAGATTATGATGTTGTTGTAAACAGCCAGGATCAAAAAATACTTAAAAAATCGTTGAATGTTTTAAGACCAAATGGAAAATAATTTCTATTTCAGGACCGCCGACACCTGAATTTGCCAAAGAAATGGGACTGCCTTGGTATTTAAAAATCATTATGTCTCTGCTTAGTTATGGCGTAAAAACTAAGGCTGAAAAAAAGCAGGTGCACTACAGTTTCCTATTTATGAGGGCTGAAGGATCTGGTAGAGGAAAATTATAAAAAAGAACTTAAAATCTGCCATTATGCAGAACTTATGCAGATCTCTTCCAGGACATTATCGGGTCTTACCAGCCAATTATTAGATAAAAGTCCCTCTGAGATTATCTGCGAAAGGATTATTGCAGAAGCAGAAAGATTGCTACTCGGCACCAGTTATAATATCAGTGAAATTGGAAATTGCCTGGGTTTTGACGATGACTCTTATTTTGTAAAATATTTTAAAAAATATACCGGTATCTCACCTTTAGATTTCAGGAGATCCAGCTTAAAAGAAATATCTTAATATTAAGCAATACTGATAATCCTTGAGCGTATTATCAATCATTTAGTTCAGAACAGAAAATAATTATTTGCTTTTTTATTATCCATAATCAAACTGGTCAGGACCTGCAATAGGAAAAGATCCCTTAAATCATTCTTTGATTTGCATCTATATTGATGAAGCTTATCACATATGCCAAATAATTTATTTAATGTTTTCCGTTTCATGGTTTTATATTAGCGGAATGCTTAAAAAAATAATTTAATAAGGCCAAAAGGCTCTTGAATTGTTTTATGATAAAAAAAAAAGCACCTGTCAGGGACAGATGCTTTATCAAAGCTATAGTATATTAAGCTATCACTACATTTACTGCGTTCGGCCCTTTTTGGCCTTCTTTTATGTCGTATCGAACCGAGTCGTTTTCACGGATATTTTCCGATAGGCCTGAAACATGGACAAAAATTTCATTTCCTCCGTTATTTGGCGTTATAAATCCGAAACCTTTATCTTCATTGAAGAATTTTACTGTACCTTCCTGCATCTTAAATATTTAATTTGTTCAAATGTAGTGTATTGAAATGCGGTAAAGGGTAAAAAGAAATTAAATTGTGTTTTTATTAACTTTTAGGAAGAAGTTTAAAGGCATAACTGCTGGTCTGCATGCTTTTTTATATTCTTTTTTTATAATTAACAAAGGTTATGAATATTGGCATTATTTTATCTGTTTGCATCGCCGGCTTCTTTAAAGTTTATCAGGCAGGTGAATTGTTTTAGCTTGGTAAGCTGCTTTTTAAGCCCCTGTCATTTTTTATTTTAATTATCCCCTTAAGGCTTACGGTGCTCTGGTCATTATCTGGATTTAAAACGATATATCCCTGCTGTTCCAAAAATATTAAGGCATCTACTGTTTCTGCATGCTTCAGCTTTTCAAGAGACGGATTGCCGATATTCATGCCTGAGGTTTTAAAAACCGGGTTAAGCAGTTCTGAGAGCTCTTCAAAAGTAAGGCATGAATTAATATTTGCTGCAAGTAATTGAAGTATTTTATCAGGAAGCACAAAAGTTTTTTCCACAAAATATTTTTTTTAAAAATAAGAAAATTGAATCAAAAATAAAAAAAATGGGAAGCTATTTTTTTATATAAGGTTTTAAATCACAAAGCATTCTTCCCTCACTCCTGTAAAAGGTGTGAGCTGAAAATAATCAGTTTAGAATTTTTAAGGAAAAAAAAAGCAGGCAGTAAGTAATTAAGATGCCTAAGAGTGCTCTGCATGACAGACAATCCTTGCTGAATTTGAATCCATTTTTCCTGGCAGGCGATCATGTAAAACAGGCTGACGGCATAAAGCAAAATTTTAAGTTCGGCTGGAAGTACTATTTTATAGTGGCCAGGCAGAGTTTTGATATTTTTTAGGAAATTTTTACGGTCTTTGCAGCGTTAATTTGTATATGAATCTATGTAAAATCTAGAGATATGGAGATAAGCTGCGAAGAATTATTATGGGAGATTATTTTTTTGCTTCACGAAAAGATAAAGGATTTTTACATGCATTCTCCAATGGAGTGCTATAAAACCATGAATATCCAGTTTGCAGGCTTTACGCAGCGGGTGCCGTAGTATT
The DNA here is from genome assembly GCF_058135255.1 of Flavobacterium sp. LK-23. Taxonomy (NCBI): domain Bacteria; kingdom Pseudomonadati; phylum Bacteroidota; class Flavobacteriia; order Flavobacteriales; family Flavobacteriaceae; genus Flavobacterium; species Flavobacterium sp. LK-23. Next base: position 426,390 of record NZ_JBYUVT010000002.1, on the reverse strand, counting down.
ATATTGCTTCATGCCTTAATATCAGTACCGTGTACCTGAGCTGCCTGGAGTATGTCATGAAAAAAAACATCCAAACAGTTAACATTTGTTATTGCATGAAAACCTCAGGTTTATTTATTTGCAGTAGTGCCTGATTCAGCATGTTCGTCAGCATGCAAATTTAAACGTAATTAAATCCAGATTTATGTACAGCAGAATAAATGAAAATATAAAAACAATCAGAGAACTTAAAAATTGCACCGAGGAGTATATGGCCTTAAGGCTTAATATCACACAGGCGGGCTACAGCAGGATTGAAAAAGGCTCAAACCGGTTGAGTTTTGAAAAGCTGGAAGAAATTGCCGCAGTCTTTGAAATGGATGTTAGAAACATCATAAAGTTTGACATCAGTCATTATGTGGAACCCGGCTTTAAAAGCATTGCCGGCACAGGACAGGGCAGTGTTTTAAACAGGCTCTACAGTGACAAGATTGCCCTTCTGGAGAAACTGCTGGAAAAAACCGACAAGGAACTCAATCTTTATAAAAATAAATTCGGGTGCCTTTAAGAGAGTTTTCCTCTGGCTTAGAGCAGGCTGCGGCGGCAATGCCTTTGTGGTGCAGGGGCTTGAAATCAGTTAAGAAAAAGTTTTAATTACGGTAAGATTCCTGTTTTTGTTCAGGTTCCGGAAAATTGTGTATATTTAATTATTAGTAATCTTTTGTATCATCAGATTTTAAAGTTTTAAGTCAATATAGATTATAGATATAGCGTTTTAATTTTAAGATTCCTTAAACTTATACTATAAAATAGAGAATATTACGCCATAAAGCTATGAAAAATATCGATTTTGCCGATGACGATCCTGATGACAGGGAAATTTTTGCCGAGCTTTTTTATGAGATGTTCCCTTTGGCGGGCCTGAGGCTTTTTGAAAACGGCAAAGCGCTTATGGAAGCCCTGTCTGTAAAGCCGGATCCGCTTCCAGACCTTATCCTTCTTGATCTGCAGATGCCCTTAAAAGATGGTTTTGAATGTCTTAAAGAAATACGCAGCTGCTCAGAAGATATAAAAGACATTCGGGTTATTATTTTTTCCACCTCGGGAAATCCCCGAACTATGGAGCGTGCCTTTGGTATGGGGGCGGATTTTTATGCCGTCAAGCCCGTATCATACAGGGATTTAAAATTCCTGATACGCAGAGTCATGGAAATTGACTGGAAGGATCCCCATGCGGGTCATGGTTTCCTTTTAAGCTGAAATTTTTTATTTTATTCAAAGGATGATTTGAAGTGGCCCGGCCGGCCTGCTGCTTAGCAGCCGTGGCTGTATTTCTCTGCGCAGTCAAAGCTTTTGCGGGGGGCTAGGCAGTGAGTGCCAAGGCAGAGCAGCCGGATCTGCCGCTGCAGGTATTTTTAATCTCAGGGCACAAGTGATATTATTATCAGTTTTACTTTCAGCATTCACTCCAATTTTCTTTCAGCGTTCATTGCCGCAGTCTGCTGTTATATCAAAGTACTGAAAAGAAACAAGGGATATTGAGCTTTAATGGATTGCGGACATATTTGAAAGACAGAGCTTTTTTACAGTCTGGTGTACAATGCCCTGAAATTATCCAAAGCAGAGGTACCGCTCCGTGTGGCTATCGCCTGCGGTATCATAGAAGACGAGCAGGGGGATTGGATGCAGATCAGTATTGAGGATAATGGCATCGGGCTTGATAATGCTAACAGTGAGCGGATCTTCACGTCCTTTGACTGTTATCATTCCAAAGACCAGTATGAAGGCAGCGGTGTGTAGCTTTCGCTCTGCAGGAAAATTGCTGAGCAGCATGGCGGCACCACAAAAGCCAAAGGACCAGGGCTCGGTCTTTACGTTGCTGCTGCTCTTAAAGCAGCGGAGCAGCAAATTTTAGGCCGTACAGGTTATTTTTTAACATTCAGGCATGCCTGGGTTAGCTTTTTAATAATTATATTTGATTTATAATCACAGCGGTTTATCACCGTAAGTTTTTTTTACAATGCATAGACAAGTACAATTCAGGGTGAGAAAGGATCTGGAGCCTCAGCAGCAGCTCAGGGTAATTAAATTAAAAGGAAGCCTTATTTCAAAAGGCTATACCGAGATTATCCATATCATGGACCAGGACGAGCAGTATCATATCAATACTTTTGAGACCCAGCCCGATAAAAGAAATGAAGTGCAGCAGTATATTGAGGCCTTTATAAGTGAGCAGAACCTCTCGCAGACCATATCAATAGATTACCCAGCTTAACTCAATTAACTCAGGATTTTTACCCAGGCCCGTCTGCTGTACCCAGGCGGGCTTTTTTGTTTTTGGTATCAAAGATCCGAAAAACCGTTTTCTTCACATCAGAAGGCCGGAGCATCCCATACGCCGGGGCAGCTTTTTTTATACCCTAAAAGGTGAGCTTTGGTTTTCATTGCGGTCCGATGCAGGAATCTGTCTTTTTAATTCGGTTTATTATGAAAACGGCCCTCTGCGGGGACGCATTACTGGTTTTAATTTCATTGCTGTATTTTGCAGATGCAGCCTGCCGGTAAGATCAATGGGTGTAAAATTCAGTGTTTTAAGAAAATTCCGGGTGCAGTTTCCCGAAGCCTTGTGATCGGCAATAAAAAATATTTCTTCCCTATTTGTATGGGCCGTGCATTTGCTGTCAGCTTTTAAATCTATCGGATTGAAGAGCTTTACAATATGGGCCTCGGGGAGCAGCGATGCCGTAATTTTGTAGGTCATTGCATGGGTTATGCCCGATAAAAGCGAGTGGGGATCAAAAATCAGGCTGCTGGTATGCAGGATTATTTTTCCTGACATCTCCGGCAGCTTCTTCAAGACACACTCCAGATCATCCTTTGCAAGGAATAAAAGTATAATATCTGCTGCCGCTGCCTTCTCAAGGGAGCCAAGGGTGGCATTGGATCCCATTTTTGCAGTAACTTCCCCTACAAGGCTGTTGCCCCTGGGATTGTGCAGGGTAATTTTATATCCTGCCCTGGCAGACCTTATGGCCAGTTCAAGGGTAAGGCTGCCGATTCCTATGATTCCAATTCTCATAATTATTTAGGTTTAATGATACAGGGCTCATTATATAGAACATACACAGACTCTCAGCCTTGAAGCTCGCGCCGGTTTTTTTTTAAGATTTTTTTAATCAGACTAAAATTAGTACAAATGCCTTGCAGACCTGCCCGTATTTTTACCTGTTTTTGGATTTTTTTTCAAAGACCGGGTCTGATCTCCGGTAAAGGCAGCAGAATTGTCAGCGAGGCCATAGTGCTTTATAAAATCTGGCCGGCGGTTTTTTTTGAATTATTTGTGCCTGCTCTTTGCGGGCTAAATTTCCTGCTGTTTTTAATATTATTGGTTTACAGGAATCTTCTAAGCATTTTTGCGCTACATTTGATGAGTTTAAATCCGCTTTGAGATGATAAATTCTGAGAATGCCCGCACGTCCCCTGAAGGGGCAGATGAAAAAGAGCCGGTAAAGATTATACTGGCCGAGGATGATACCGAAGACCAGGAATTATTCCTTGATGCCTTGGAGGAGGCTGAGGTGCCCTCTGAGGTAACGACCGTTGAAAATGGTCAGGAGCTCCTAGATACGCTCAGGGATGAATCCAAGCCCAATCCCGATATGATTTTTATCGATATCAATATGCCCGTTAAAGGAGGGAAAGAGGCGCTGGAGGAAATAAAGAAAGACGATGGGCTTCGGGACATCCCGGCCGTTATGCTTTCCACTTGGGATCATGCTTCGGATATTGAAGATGCCTTTGAGAAGGGGGCCGACCTATATTTGCAGAAACCCAGTTCTTTTGCCGGATTTGTGCTGCTGCTGAAAAAAGTGTTCTTTCTGCACTGGGCCAAAGCCTTGATGGGTCCGGTTAGAAATTTATTTTTTGTCTCGGAAAAGCATTTGTCAAACCGGGAATGACCGGGGCTTTTTCACTGTGCATTTTAATGGGATCAAAGTCATGCAGCATGATCTGTGTTGTCCGGATCAAAGTCCTCAAAAAAGGGAAGCAGGCAGGTCTTCGTGTAATGGGAATCATATTATCACAATAAAGTACAGGTATCAAATTAATTTTTTCATGGAACTGTCCCGCTGTCTGTTATAATCTTTTGTAGCGGACCACGGCGCAGAAGGATTTCACTGCCAATCGGAGCTAAAATCTGGCGGGCATTTTTTTTTGCTGATCAAAAAAAATCTGTTTTGTAAGAGAGCATCATTTTGGTAAGTTCTGGTTTCAAAAGGACACAATGCAGGGATAGTTTGGTCTTCATTGGTTTACCAGGTATTCTGTAAAACGATTTCTCCTACTGATTCGTTTTTATCTGCCACTGTTTTTATAATGCTGTACCGGGTATAATTTTCAACTGTAATTTCAATAAGATAAGGCTGCGCGCTAAGGTTTTTTATTAAAAATTCCCCATTATGATCCCAGACCTTAAAATCCTGGATTTTTTTTCTCTGATCTGTAAAAGCATTAAGCTCGAAAACCTTAATGGAAAATGATTCAATAGGATTGAATCCGCTATCTACAATCCTTCCCCAGATACTGAAGCTTTCCTTCTGTGATTGAGCAGTGAAAAGGGGCATAAAAATAAGGGTAATTAAAAGTATTCTTTTGATCATAATATTTGATATTAGCTCATATTTACAGGCCTTTCTTGACATAATGAGGTACCAGGCAGTCCATAAGTGAATTTTATCACAGAAGTAGGCTCTCCCGGCATCCAGGGGGCATTGTTTTTAATTTTTATAATTGATCCTGATGGTTTTAAAGTCTCCTCCGCTGCTGTCTGCTGTAAAGAGCCCTATTTTTCCCTGTGATGCACTGCTGAGTTTCTGCACTGTAAGGGAAGGCTGGGCCGCATTGTTTATAAAGGCTTTGACAGTTGCGCCCTCAATTACTAATTTCATTGTAAACCAGCCGTTTGGGTCTGGCGGATTGATGATTTCTTTCTCAAAAACCGCATTGCTCTGCTTTCTTAATCTATCCCAGGTAAAATCGGGATGGGAAATATACTGCACGGCATGAATTCTGCGTATGGAATCTTTAGCAGAGAAATTAAAAGGACGGCAGTAGACAGCATCATAAGTGCTGTCATCGGCACGGTGAAAGGCAATCCCTATAAAACTCCGCTGGAAAACGTCTTTTCCCCGCATTTGGATTTCAATTGTACCGTTTTTAAAGTCCTTAAAAGGCAGCCATACAAGGCCTTCCTTTTTGCTTTGGGCTATTTTTAGATAGGCTCCGCTGTCACTGGAAACAATTTTTACCTCTCTGTTTACCGGTTTCAGCTTACCTTTTTTGTATAAATCAGCAAGTTCAATGGTTTGCCGCTGCTGTCCAAATAGTAAGCAGGGGAGCAGTATCAAGGTAAACATTAAGGCAGATCTGGTGCTGTTTTTCATGGATAGGCTGTTTTTGGAAAAATATTTTCATCCGCAAAAATACAATACAGCCCAAAGAGAATAATTACCGGTTAGATAACAGAACTACCATTTTGATAAGCATTCCTGAATTCTTTTGGGGAAGTCCCGGTCTGCGCCTTGAAGAAACGCGTCAGATGATTGGCCTGGGAGAATTCAAGCCGGTATGAAATTTCATTTACATTAAGCCTGGTATAACACAGCAGGGACTTTATTTCAAAGAGTATAAATTCATTTACCATTTCAGAAACGGTAACTCCGAACTGCTTTTTGATGCATTTATTGAGCGTAACCCTGCTGATGCCCAGCTGCCGGGCGTAATAGTCGATGTTTCTTGTCCTGCGGACTTGCTTCTGCAGGATCTCCTTGAACATAAATGCAGTGCTGTTATTTTCTGTTTCGCAGCAGAGAAGGTAATGCGATGCATAGGCCCTGTTGAGTTTGATCAGTACAGCATACAGCAGTGCCCTTATAAGGTGGTCGCTGTCTGACCTGAATGTTTTTATCTCAGCGAGCAGCTCGCCGATTATATTCTCCAACTGTGAAAAGAAGTCATCACTAACCTTGATAGAGAGCGGTTTGGTTTTGTTGTAGAAATACTGCAGCCTGAAAGTGAAGAGCTTGTCAGAGAAGAAATCAGACAGGAAGCTGTCCTGGAAAAAAAGGAAAGAACACTCAATTTTAGTCTTGTCCAAAAACCATTTTCTTTTTTGAAATGGAGAAATAAAAATCACGGTATGGTCTGAAATTTCAATTCGCTGCTGGTCAAGTTCTAAAATCCCGTTTCCTTTAGAGAAAAATATGATTTCGTAGAAATCGGTATCATGAAGCTCGCTTTCAAAAAAATAGTATGGAATGTCCCTGTAAGTGCCTGTATCGATAAGCAGCTCAGCTTTATATTTGTTTTTTAAGAATTTAAATCTCTTCATTATCAGTATGTTTTCCGCATGATCATTTAGGCTGCAAGGCTGTAAAAATAGTTATTTAGACCCGGATTATGCCATAGCCCGGACCGCTTTTTAATTATTCAAACAGCTTACAGGTGCATAATACTGCATTAAAAGGATTAAAACCAATACGGCGCCTAGATTGGGACGGTCAAAAAAAGAACGGTGCTGAATATCCGCTTTATGCTTTCAGCGGCATCTTCTGGAGGCGGCCGCTTGATAATATAACCGGTAAAAGTAAAAATATAAGATGCAGGTATAAGGATGCCTTTTAAAACAGTGCTGCACATTCAGGGCTGTTCGCTTTGGTTTTCACTTGAAATTTGCTGCGCATTTGCTCTCATAAGCATATAAAAATCTTTTAGGTGCCACCAGGCCGGACACATATCAAGGCTTCCTTTGTAATTCTTAATAGTGGCGTAGCAGCTCTTTAGAAATGCCTGTGAATCTGTAATTTTGGCCCAGGGCTTCCAGTCCACTTCTTTGGGCGGGGGGGCGGCTTCAAAATAGCGTTTTATTTCCTCGGTTGTCATGGGGCAAATTTACGCAAAATGGGCAGTCCTGTCAAGGGATTTGAGCCTGTACTGGGGAGGTGTTTTTCTTTTGACAGACTGTTTTTTCATACGTATCTGAGAGTCAAACAGGTATTTTCATAGATTTGATTCCAGTTCTTTAAAAGCATTTCTAATAAATCCTTCCTTATCAGCATTCATCTGTGCCAGCAATTCTTTTCTTTTTTCAGGAATGTCGGTATACTTTTCCGCCCAAAGATTAATTTCAACAATTATTGGAATTAAATCCATTCCTTTCTGCGTCAATTGATATAATACTTTGGCTTTACTGTCAGGATGTTCCAGTTTCTGGATAATTCCGTTTTCTTCCAATGAAAGCAGCCGGGCAGCCAAAATGTTAGTTGCTATTTTCTCATCAGACTTTGCCAATTCGCCATAGGTGCATTTTTTTTTAAGCATCAAATCCCTAACAATCAGCAGTGACCACTTGTCTCCAAAGGCTTCAAGTGAAAAACTTACCGGGCAGTCTGATCTCTTTTTTTGAGTTTTCATAAAATAAATTTAAAATCACTTGCTTTTCGCAAGTAAATGTATTTATACTGCTGCAGTTTAAAACTTTTAAAGGAATTATTATTGTATTATCTATCATACCGCTGGGGATTTTAGGAGGTGTGCTATTATTGCTTCTCAATGGAAGCCCGATGTCTTTGGTTGCTATAATCGGTTTTATTGGTCTTTCGGGAATTCAGGTAAAGAATTCTTTGCTGCTGGTGGATTTCACCAATCAGCTGAGACAGGAAGGACACTCGATCGAAGAAGCTATTGCAATTGCAGGAGAAACACGTTTTCTGCCTGTAGTACTGACTTCAATTACTGCAATCTGCGGTTTGATTCCGATTGCGTTAAATTCAAATCCTTTGATCGCGCCATTGGCAATTGTGCTAATTGGGGGGTTAATCAGCTCTACAATTTTATCACGAATTGTAACGGCGGTCATGTATAAATTGATTCCTCCCAGTATTGAAAAGATGTAATGAGTCGGAAGTGCTTAACAAACAGGGTAATATATGTAAATAATGGCGCCAATTGCCTTCAATTGGCGCCATTTGGCTTTTATGAGAGGAATGGGACAAATTTCTATACATTTTATGGAAGATTTGAAGAGATTGGTTCCCTATTTTTAGTGTCTGTCTTCATGCGCTTTATAGATTTGGTTTAGATGCACTGTTGGGGATTGAGGGAAAATTAATTACAATTTGGCTGGATTAATCTTTTTGCATTTTGTAAAGTTTTAAAATAAAGCGGTGGCTTTTTCATATTATTATCCAGTAGGTGCTGATTGGCAGCGTTTAGCTCACTATTAAGCGAAAACGGTGGCAAAAGAGCAATTTAGGAATTTACAACAGTTCAATAGGGTCCATTGCATTTGATATGGAATGCCCGCATATTAATTACAGTAGAATATAGGAAATTTTATCGCGCTGATTTGCGCATTGGATAAGAATTTCAATATTTTTACCTAATATATTATGGTGTTAGGCAATAATAAAGTATCCCGATAGCAAATTATCCATAAGCATAAAAAGAAAAAACAATTCATACTTATAATTACAATATGTTAAAAGAATTCTCCTACAAACAATTCGGCAATTTAAATTTTACAAAACAATCCTTTGAAGAAGGCGGATTTGATTCTGTGGAGGAACATATCAAAATTTTATTCTTGCCTAAAAACGCTATTATTCAGGTTGATTTTCAAGAGATAGAGATGAAGACTGATTCCTTATTGTTTATAAATCCAAAGGTGGTGATAAAGCCCTGCGAAATCAAAGCGGGACAATTATTGCATTTCAATCGGGATTTCTACTGCATAGAAATTCACGATAAGGAAGTAGCCTGCGACGGAATTTTGTACAATAATGTTTTTGAAATTCCATTCATTGCATTGGACGAAAATCAATCGGAGGATATTCAGAAAATAATCCGGGAAATTCAATTTGAGATGAAAAATGAGGATGCAAATACTGAGGAAATGCTTCGTATACTGTTAAAACTCATCATACTGAAATCGACCCGAATTTGGAAACACCAGCACCGATTAGCTGAGGATAGCCAGCAGGCCGATGTGCAGTTTTTACGAAAGTTCAGCAAACTGGTTGAACAGCATTTCAGGATGCTCCATACGGTTGCGGACTATGCCGATTTACTGTCTGTAACTCCCAAAAATCTCAGTAAGAAAATTGGAATGGTCAGCAAGAATACTCCCAATGATATCATTAAGGAAAGGATTGTTCTTGAAAGCAAAAGGCTCCTTGCACATACACAGATGACGGTAAAGGAAATTGCCTATAGCCTGAATTATGAAGACGATGCTTATTTCATTCGTTTTTTTACAAAAAACACGGGACTCTCCCCAATTTCATTTAGAAAACAGTTTTAACTATACAAAGCACGGCCATTTAAGCCGTGCTTTTTTTATGCAAACAATTAAAAAGGCTTAACCGACGCTTTGTTCAAAATAAAGGAAAAAGATGCAGTCCAAAGAGAAATGCGTCCATTGAGGCGCCTGGGTATTTAAGCGATTTCATCACCGGATTGAGACAGCAACAATTTTAAAGAAGGGAAAAAAGTGCAGTTCAAAGAGAAAACCATCCATTGATGGGCGCCCGGATTAATCCCAACTTTGCCTTATCAAAAAAACAATAACATTTAAATATAAAAAACATGAACAAGTTTACATTAAAAGACGGAACAGAAATTTACTTCAAAAATTTAGGAGCAGGACAGCCAATTTTCTTTCACCACGGATGGCCGCTGTCATCTGACGACTGGGATGCCCAAATGATGTTTTTCCTTAATCAGGGTTACAGGGTAATCGCCCACGACAGAAGAGGCCATGGAAGATCTACTCAAACATATAAAGGCAACGACATGGATACTTACGCACAGGATGTGGCTGAACTGGCTGAGTTTTTGGATCTTAAAAATGCAATCCATATCGGGCATTCAACTGGCGGAGGAGAAGCTTTGCGTTACGCGGCAAAATATGGAAAAGGACGTGTGTCAAAAGTCGTTTTGATCAGTGCCATTACCCCTTATATGATTGCGGACGAGAGAAACCCAAATGGTGTGCCATTGGCTGTATTTGATGATATCCGCTACAATACTTTACACAACAGACAGCAATTTTACCAAGACCTGACTATTCCTTTTTATGGCTACAACCGTGAAGGAGCGAATGTAAAAAAAGGAATTCAGGACAACTGGTGGAGACAGGGAATGATGGGCGGCATCAAAGCGCAATATGATTGTATTGAAGTTTTCTCTGAAACTGATTTTACTGAAGACCTTAAAAGCATTGATGTTCCAGTATTGGTTCAGCATGGTGACGACGACCAGATTGTGCCTTATGAAACAACTGCTGTAAAAGCAGCTGAGCTTTTGAAAAACGGAAAACTGATCATTTATCCTGGCTTCTCACACGGTATGCCGACTACTGAAGCTGAGACTATCAACAAAGACATTTTGGAATTTATCCAGTCATAAATCAAGAAAGGGAAAAAAGTGCAGTTCAAAGAGAAAACCATCCATTGTCCTTTCCTGCACTTTGCTCCAACTTTGCAACATCAAATCACAATAACCAAATTATTTAAAAAATAACAATCTAAAATTTAGAAAAACATGAAAAATTTAATTTTATCAATCGGTTTATTTACAGCAGTATTATTTAGCAGCGTTTCGTCTGCACAGACAAAAAGAGTTCCAGCATCTTATGGAAGAGAAGAATATGTAGAAGTTGAAAAAAACGTAAAGCTTCACGTTACCGACCTTGGCGAAGGACAGCCAATCGTTTTGATCCACGGATGGCCATTGAGCGATGCAATGTATGAGTATCAATATGCTTACTTTACTCAACAAGGATACAGAGTTATCGGAATTACTTTGAGAGGTTTCGGATTATCTGACAAGCCGGCAGGAAAATACAATTACGATGTTTTTGCAGACGATATCAAAGTGGTTCTTGACAAATTGAACATTCAAAACGCAACAATCGGAGGATTTTCAATGGGAGGTGCGACTGTAGTTCACTATGTGGCCAAATACAAAGCGGCACACGTTTCTAAACTGGCTTTATTCGGAGCGGCAGCGCCAACATGGACAAAAAGAGCCGATTTTAATTATGGTTTTTGGAGTAAAGAAGATGTGGACGGATTAATCCAATTGAACAATACCAACAGACCTCAATTATTGGAAAACTTTGGAAAAATATTCCCTGCTAACGAAACAAGCGTTTCTCCCGGATATGGCGCATGGTTAGGTACTATTCAGGCACAAGCTTCGCCTTATGCAATGGCTGAAGGATTGAAAACGCTTAGAGACAGCGACTTGAGAGAGGATTTGAAAAACATCACAATCCCAACACTAATCCTTCACGGAAAATTGGATAAAATATGTTCTTATGAATTAGCTGAACAAATGCACTCCCTATTAAAAAATTCTACATTGGTACCTTTGGAAAAAAGCGGCCATGCCTTGTTCATCGAAGAATTGGATAAATTCAATTCAGAGTTATTGAAATTTGTAAAAAAATAAAAAATCATAGAGGTTAGTTTTAAAAAATTAGCCTCTTTTTTATCCTTTAAAATAGAATAGAGATGAAAAAAATAGCATTATTTCTAGCCATATTAGTTTTCGCTTCCTGCAGTAATACCAAATCCATAATTGCTGCAAACCATTCCAATCTGCCAAAACCAATTGGCCCATACAGCCATTCCACCAGTTTTGCAGATTTAGTGTTTGTCTCGGGGCAAATAGGCGTTGATCCAAAAACAAACACTTTGAAAAATGGAATTGAAGAACAAACCATTCAGGTTTTCGAAAACTTAAAAGCCGTTCTAGAAAATAACAGCTCCGATTTGGATCATATTGCTAAAACCACGATTTTTATTACCGACATCAAGCAGTTGGAAACCGTGAACAACATTTACGGAAGCTACTTCCACAATCACTTTCCCGCCCGAAGCACAATTGAAATAGTTTCACTGCCAAAAAACGCGAGCATTGAAATAGAATGTATTGCGTTGAAAAAATAGCATTAGCCATTTTTTTTAAAGTTTTATGAATATGAAAGTTTCCATTAAAAGCATATTGAATGCAATTCTATTTTAGCATTGGATTTATCAGGGGAGGTATGGCCGGTCTGAAAGTTCTCTTGCACTTTTTCTTGGCTTTTTAAGATAAAACGGTGTTTTAATTGAGCAAGAAACGGGTTTTTAATAAGAAAAACAGAATATAAATTTGTTTAGATTTAAAATATAAAAAATATGAGAAAATTTAAAATTGTTCCGTTGTCTAAAGAGTTTGTAAGCAAAATCAGGAAAACAAATATTGATGATTTTGGCAATCAGGTTTATGAGCAGCTAGCAACGGGAAAAGGGCCGTGCCGGATTTCGCTCAAACCATTTACTGTCGGTCAGGATATTCGTTTGGTTTTTGCTTACAGTCCTTTCTCACAAAACAATGCTTTTAATCAATCCGGACCAATATTTATTCATAAAGACCAAGTGGAGCAATATTCGGATATTTACAATTTCCCCGCAGCATTAAAAGCAGATAAAGAAAACTTCCCTTTATCCCTGATCGGCTACAGTAAAGAACAAAAAATGATTTTTACTACATTAGTTGGCGATAATGATATCGATTTGCTCATTGCTGAAATCTTTGAAACAAAAAGCGATGTTGAATATCTTCATGCAAGAAATTCGGAAGCCTGCTGTTTTATTTGTAAAATCGAAAGGGTATAGTTATCTGCTTCCAAAAGTAAATTGCTTATCGTTAGTTTTATATGGCAATTTTTCAGCAGATGTTCCCGCTGTATGATCCAATCTTTTGCAGCGAACACCCGCACAAAAGGATTTCACTGCTATCGGGGCTAGGGCTGCCGCAGAGCCCCTTTTTTGTCTTGGAGGACAGCACATTCAGACACAACTGCTGTAGTTCTATAAATACTCAATTTTCGTTTTTAAAATACCTTTTGCTGCATCTTACAAAGCTATTATTACCTCCAGGCACAAAAATAAATAGGTTTTGCGGCTTCAGAAGCAGTGAATCTATGCGATTTATTTTATTGAAAGGAAAATTACGATAATTTATTAAAGTAAGATTCAAAACTGACTGCTTTGAATCTTACTGCAGATACGATTCAAAAAAAAACGGGATTCAGAATTGATTAATAAAACATGAAGCAAGGCAATGATAACAGCGCCAGGTAAGAGGCTGATAACAACTGTATGAAATAATTCAAAATTATGATATTCACTTATGTTTGGTATAATAGCTATGCCATCATTTTCATACTTTAATTTAAGCGATAAAAATACTGCTGTAGATGCGAAATGAAATCCGTTGACAAAAAGGTGGAGAATGTATTCCCATCGCGGCAGCCCTCCCATAAATGCCCTGCTGTCTTTTTCAATGTAAGCATCAACTGCGAGAACTAAAAGATCAAAAAACACAAGCACCGTACCAATTATAAAGCTTATGCTGTACTCTTGCCTGAGGAAGAATAAATATAAAATCGCAGGAAAGAAAACTGCTCTTATCGTATGTGTAAGATGCTCTGCTCTGCTCTGGGGATGATTGTGAAGCTTGTATTTAAAAATATGAAGATACAAGCCGTCATATACTGCAAGTATTGAGAAAAGAATAAGTAAAACGGTGGTAATAATAATTGCTGTTTCCATTTATTTGAATTTATCAGAAGCAAAAATAGTGCGGCAGCCGGTCTGTTTGAAAGGACAAATGTCCTCGAATTTACTTAGTGATTTCTTTTCTAATCCTGCTGAGCGTTCTTCGTGTTATGCCAAGATAACTTGCCATATCCTTTATCGAAACTTTATTTATAATGGAAGGCTGATCTTTGAGCAGCCGCAGGTATTTTTGTTTTGCAGTTTCATTACACAGAACACTTGCATACTGCTCCATTACCATATACTGCCGCTCGGCAATTGTGCGTCCGATATTCTGCCAGATAGGACTCTGCTGATATAGATTCTGAAGGTCAGTGTAACTGATTGTTATAAGCTCAGTGTCTTCAACTGCCTGAATGGAAAGTTCTGAAGGCTGCTGCGAGATAAAGCTTTTATAGGAAGCGGTGAGATTATTTTCTTCACAGAAGCAGGAAGTCACTTCTTCATATTTTTCATTTATATAGTAGGTTCTGAGCAGTCCTTTTTTAATAAAAGCCGCCTCATTAGAGGTTTTGCCGATCTCTGCAAAATAACTGTTTCTGGGTAATGTCCTTGCTTTAAAATACTGCCTGTAATTTTCAAATTCCTGATCGGTGAGAGGCACGATGCTCTTTAAAAATAATTTAAAACTTTCCATAGCAGGTTTTATATCAATACATTAATATGCTTTTCTGAGCATATGTGCGTAAACGTCCGGAAGAGGACTTTCCTCAATTGCGCGCGCTGTTTTTTCAATATCATACGGCACTCTAATGAATTCTACTTTAATGCCGTCTTTTTTGGAAAGATTACTGCTTTTTTCAATGGTTATCACAGCATAACAGCAGTCTGGATTTCTATCTTTTGGTTTTCCAACCGACCCTGCATTAATGGCATGAAAATAACTGCCTTTCTTATTGGGGTTTTCCAATATGCGATGATACGGCAGGTGAGAATGCCCGCAGATTAGAATGTCTGTATTGGAATCAAGAAAGATATCAGTGAAATCTTTCTCATTTTTATCCTCAAGCAGATATTCCCTGCTGCTGTAAGGGCTTCCATGAACCATCAAAATCTTTATAAGTTTGTTAGCCGTCTGATATTCAAGTTTAATATGGGCAGGAAGAGCAGAAAGATATTTTATCTGCTCTTTGCCCACAATCTGGTATGCGTAGCTTTCAATGTCATTTGAACCGTCATTGTGTATCTCGACAGCCTTGACATCGTGATTTCCTGCAAGGGTGGGAATATGCTTTTTACGGATCTCATTGATCACGGCATTGGGGCATAAATTGTAGCCGACCAAATCTCCCAAACAGTAAAGCGCATCTATATTGTGCTCTTCAATACTTTTTAAGGTCTGCTCCAATGCGGGGAAGTTCGCATGTATATCCGATATTATTGCAATTCTCATATTTCTTTTAAGCAGTTTCTGCAGGCAGCTGTTTTGCGAAATACTTCTTTCTGAACCAGAATGCAAGGTTTACCAGTGCTATAAGAGCAGGCACTTCTACCAGAGGGCCTATGACACCCGCGAAGGCCTGGCCGCTGTTTATTCCAAACACGCCGATTGCCACGGCAATGGCAAGCTCAAAATTATTGCCGGTGGCCGTAAATGCTATAGAAGTTGCCTTTGAATAGTCAGCCCCAAAATATTTTCCTGTAAAAAAGCTGATGATAAACATTAAAGTAAAATAAATCACAAGCGGTATTGCAATACGAACAACGTCCATAGGGATCTGAACAATAAGTTCCCCTTTCAGGCTGAACATTACAATAATTGTAAATAGCAGTGAAATAAGAGTAATCGGCGAGATAAACGGCACGTACTTATTCTCAAACCATTCAGAACCTTTTAAAGCTGTCAAAGCATAGCGGCTTATGACTCCCAGAGCAAATGGAATACCTAAATAGATACCGACGCTTTCGGCAATCTGTGCAATGCTGATGTTCACTTCAAAACCGTCATATCCAAAATAGGGAGGAAGAATGGTTATAAAAAGGTACGCGTATACACTGTAAAGCAGCACCTGAAAAATGCTGTTAAGGGCAATAAGTCCTGCTGCATATTCACGGTTTCCGTCTGCCAGATCGTTCCATACCACAACCATTGCGATACAGCGCGCCAGACCGATAAGGATTACCCCGATCATGTATTCAGGATATCCGTTTAAAAACAGCAGCGCCAATAAAAACATTAAGACGGGACCTACAATCCAGTTCAGCAGTAAAGAGGCGCCCAAGACTTTTGTGTTTTTGAAAACCTGTCCCATCTGCTCGTATTTTACTTTTGCCAGAGGCGGATACATCATCAGGATAAGTCCTACTGCCAATGGAATGTTTGTGGTGCCGCTGGAAAAAGAATTGATGAAATCTCCGCTTGAAGGAATAAAGTATCCCACTGCCACGCCTACAGCCATAGCAAGGAAAATCCAAAGGGTTAAGAAGCGGTCAAGGAAGCCTAGTTTTTTGCGTCCGACCACTGGTGCACAGTTATTTGCTGACATTTTATTTTTTTATTTGCGAGAATACGTAAAACATTTCAGTTCCTATCTGCAGGCTTCGCTCCAGATAAGTTTCTTTCTGCTGAGGCGTTCCGTCAGAAATTTTTGGATCTTCAAAGGTAATCGGGATTCTTTTCTCAGCACCTGCTATAAACGGGCATCCGCCGTCAGCCTGCGAGCAGGTCATTATTGCGGCAAATCCGCTTTCAGGATTGAAGTCATCATCATAGGTTTTGGAAAAACCGATGACAGGAAGTTCGTCAGCTGAATATTTTATGGAATAAACGGGGTTTGATCCCTCTGAAAGCGTTTTGATGTTGAATCCTGAATCCTTCAAAGTCTCTGCTGCCATTGGGAAAAGGGCAGTAGCCTCGGTTCCTCCTGAATAGCATGAAACGTTTGTGATGCCGTAATAGGCCGCCGCAGTCTGCGCCCAAACCTGTGATAAGTGGCTCCTTCTGGAATTATGTGTGCAGATTAGGTTTAGTCTGGTTTCCAGCTTACTGTCCACTTTAGTCTGAATGAAGTCAATTAATGGCTGCAGGACTGCTTTGCGATCTTCGGAAATCTGCTTAAAATCAAATGATTTAATGGTATTCTCAATTTGTGGATATAACATAGTTTTTTGGCTGTAAAGGTTTATTGATTATCTGTTTAATGATTAGCAGCATCCTCCGCCCGGAGTGCATGAAGAAGCATTATCAGCATTTAGCTGAGATAATTTTACTTTAGGCTTATCAGATGGAATACCGCACTGCTCCTGAGCAAGACAGGCTGTCTGTTTATTAAGCAGAGTGAAGTTTTTGCCGTTAAAATCCAAATCGTATTTACCGATAGTAGTGTTCTGGTACTCCACTTCAATTTCATTGTCTTCAATTCCCAATACTTTTTCTGAAAGTTCAATGATGTGGATCAGCTTCTGAGGTTTAAGCCTGTGTTCGTAGTCGTTGGCATCCCAAAGCTGGAAATTTACAACAGTTTCTTTTCTTACTGTTCCTCCGCAGTCGATGAAGTTTTTGGTCACCAGGCCTACTTCGGTTACGTGAAAATATTCCGGTACAAATGTGCCGTCCGGCAGTTCAAAATTTACGGCTTCCACTGTTTTAAGCACCTCTTTAATTTCTGAAAGTTTCATAATTTTTTATATTTAGTTAAACTATATTTTTTATTAATTAATAACGGAGCTTCTTCTTTCAAGAAGCGCAGTATCTCTCCAGATACCATTTTGTTTTCCGATTTTCTCCCTTGTTCCAAGTATCCTGAAACCTGCTTTTTCATGAATGCGGAGACTTGCCGTGTTCTCAGGAAAGATCCCTGCCTGAAGCGTCCAGATTCCTTCTGCTTCGCTCTGTCGGACAAGTTCATTTAAAAGGGTAAGCCCGATTCCTTTTCCTGAATGTGCGGGATTTACATATACGCTTACTTCTGCAACTCCTGCATAAACGCAGCGTGAAGAAACAGGCGTAAGGGCAGCCCAGCCAATTACATTACCATCTTCCTGCATCACAACTCGGCATGACTTAAGATGCGACTGATCCCAGTCTTCCCATGAAGGGGCACTGGTCTGGAAAGTGGCATTGCCGGTGTCTATCCCTTTTTGGTAAATTATTTTTACCTGATCCCAGTGTTTGTCCGAAAGTTTTCTGATTTCCATATTTTTATAGATTAGCAGCATTCGCTTCTCTTCTTTACCAAATGATCTGATATATGCTCAAAGAAGCCTTTTATCTTTTCAAGTCCAGGTTCATTGATGCAGTAGCAGATTGAGTTTCCTTCAATGCTTCCTTTAATCAGACCCGCATTCTTTAATTCTTTCAGATGCTGTGAAACTGTCGGCTGAGAGAGGGGAAGTTCGTTTACAATATCTCCGCAGATGCAGGCATCCACTTTTAATAGATATTCGATAATAGCGATACGCGCAGGATGGCCTAACGCTTTGGCTAAAACAGCAAGCTCATTCTGGCTTTCTGTAAAGTGATCTGTTTTTGTTGCTCCCATCGTTTTATGTTTATATTGCAATATTACGATATAAAATTTAAAGAAAAAAGATTTTATGTTTTTCTTTTGCAGTGTAAGATGCATTAGGTAATCATTGCATAAAAATAGCAGATGCAAAAATAGCAGTGAAAAAAATTATTGCTCTTTTAATAGCCTAATGAAAAATTAAATTTCAATTCTCCTAAAACAGCCATTGCAGAATCTCTTTTTTATGTAGTATTGCAAAAGCTTAGATATTCACCATGTAAGCATTATTTGGTTTATGATAAATAGCCGCTAAAAGGGATAGTAAGAACGGAAAAGTTTGGGACAAGCCCATTACCGGCTCTGTAAATCATTAAATGGACAAAATGAAAATATAAAAAAAGAGTATAAATACTGATAATTTAAAAGCAGCAATCTTAATTAGGCTGATGGTTGGATCTGTATTTCTTTCAGAAGGAATTCAGAAATTTTTATTTGCTGAGACAAATGGATCAGGACGATTTAAAAAAAAAGGGTCTGCCTTTGCCTGATTTTTTTAGGTAATTTTGTCGGCACATTTTAAATAGTTTTCGGAGCGTTGATTCTCTTTGGGCTTTTGACAAGACCGGCAAGTATTCCACCTATCACTATTATGCTTGCTGCAGCTGTGACAGCCAAATCGGAAGTTTTGGCCCAAAAAGGGTTTTGGGAAATGATGCATGGAAGCAGAACGGACTGTAATGCTTTTGGGAAGCATTTTTTATCGATTAAAGGCGCAGGGTATGGGTCGGTGGACAATATTTTAAGGAAAAATGGAGACTAAAGCAGATTTAAAAGAGATCGCAAAAGTTTTTCTAAAACTTGGCATTATTGGTTTTGGCGGCCCTGCTGCACATATTGCCATGATGCAGGATGAAGTGGTTAGAAAAAGGAAATGGCTGACCGAACAGCATTTTTTGGACTTAATTGGTGCAGTAAACCTGATTCCAGGACCCAATAGCACGGAAATGGCAGTCCATATCGGCCATGAAAAAGGAGGCTGGAAAGGTTTGATGATCGCAGGGCTTTGTTTTATTTTGCCAGCCGTTTTTATTACGGGAATTTTTGCTTACTTCTATAAGCAGCACGGACAAATCCCGGAAGCACAGCCTTTTATTTATGGAATAAAACCGGCCGTTATTGCTGTTATTGTTGGTGCGGTTTTTCCATTGGCAAAAAAAGCGCTGAAATCAGCAGAACTGGTACTCATCGGACTGCTTGTTTTGGCGGGTTCACTCTCCGGCTTCAATGAAATATATTTGATGTTTGGTGCTGGATTTTTTGCTTTGCTGCTGACTTATATGCGAGACAGAAAGCAAAGCAATATCAAAGGTTTTGTTCCTTTGTCTCTAGTGCAGATCACGCACCCGGCAATTCTGGCACCCGGCAATGCAAATCTGTTTTTTATTTTTCTAAAAATTGGGGCTGTACTTTACGGAAGCGGTTATGTTTTGTTTGCTTTTCTTGACACAGAATTAGTTTCAACAGGGCTTTTAACACGCCAGCAATTGATTGACGCAATTGCAGCAGGGCAATTCACACCGGGACCCGTTTTTTCTTCAGTAACTTTTATAGGTTATCAAATCAACGGTTTCACAGGAGCAGCGGTTTCGACAATTGCCATATTTTTACCTTCTTTTATATTTGTGGCATTGTTAAATCCAATGGTAAAGAGAATGCGAAACTCACAACTATTTGCAGTATTTTTGGACGCGGTAAATGTGGCATCAGTAGCAATAATTGCTGCAGTTTGTTTTGATATGGGAAAAGAAGCGATTACCGACTGGCGGACAATTTTAATCGCAGTTTTAAGTCTGGCAATTGCATTTGGATACAAGAAATTAAATAGTGCTTTTGTAGTTTTAGGCGGTTCGTTAATGGGCTGTCTGCTGACCCTTATATGACCAGAAACATATATGCTGATAAGCCGGGAGGACAGCAGATTTAACAAATATGTAAAAAAAACAAAATATAATAATAAAGCACAGCAGTAAAAAGCAATTACAAAAAAAAGGATGGATAAATTATTTAATAAAAAGTATTTTCTGATTGGTTTGTTTTCACTTTTATATCTTCCATCGGACGCCCAGACTCCTTATTATGATTTAAAATCAGATAAGTGGGGAGTGAAAAACAATGGCCGCATTGCAGTAAAGCCCCAATACGATTTTATTGGTGTTTTCAGGGATGGAAAAGCGCAGATCACGCTAAATAAAAAGCAAGGATACATTGATGAGACTGGCAGAGAAATTATTCATCCGAAATATTGGGCAATATATGAATTTAATCAAGGTCGGGCTATTTTTATTAATCATATAAATGGAACGCAGATTTATCAGTGGGGAGTGGTTAAAGATAATGGAGAAGAAATTGTGCCGGCTAAATATCATCGTATTGGCAATTATGAAAATGGATTTGCAGTTGTAAGCTTAATTTCAAAACTTGGTGTAATAAACACTTCAGGTGTTGAAATTGTAAAGGCAAAATATGATAAAATTATATGGAGCAATAATAAAGCAATAAACAGTTTTATAGTGGAGCTTAACGGAAAACAAGGAATTGTATCGGAAACTGGGGAAGAAACAGTTCCGCTGAAGTATGACAATATTGCCCCTTATAAGGATGGGGCAGCTCAAGTGACTGCACAAAAAAAAATAGGTCTTATTGATCACTTTGGTAAAGAAATCGCAGCGGCAAAATATGAATGCATTGGTAGTTTCCAGGAAAACCTTGCAGTAGTAAAATTAAATAGCAAATCCGGCTGTATTGATAAAAGGGGAAAAGAAATCATTCCCTTGCAATATGATGCGGTTTCCGGATTTTTTGATGGTTATGCCATAGTGATTATCAATAATAAAAGAGGTGTAATTAACCTGAAAAATGAAATAATAATTCCCATAAAATATGATTCGATGTCATATTTTATTAAGGGAATCTCATACGTAGAATCAGCAGGCAAAGAATTTTTCATTAATATCAAAGAAGAGCATGTTGCCGGGGAGCCATATCTGAAGAATTTTAGATTTTAATTAGATTAGCCATGTCTAAATTTCAAAACTAAGTATTAGAATAAAGAGTAAAGATAGATTTTAAAGCAGCGGACATTAATGGTAATTTGTCGTTTATAAGGCTTTAGAGCTTTTAAAAGAAAGGAGCCAGAGATTTGTAAGCAATCTTAAAATAAACCGTAATCTTCTGCAGCAGGCCAATGAAACTTCATAGAGCATCCTTTTGCTGTAATTCTAAGCCGTATTGACAGCCAGACTTCTGCCGAATTAATTTTCGGCCGGGGAATTGGTGATATTTTCAGTGTGCGCAATCGCGGGAAACATTATCAATGAGGACATTTTAGGCAGCATGAGTTTGACTGTAAAGCGGCAGGTTCAAAAATAATTGCAGTATAAGGTCATAAAAAATGCGGCGCTGTAAAAGTTGCCTGCACCCATGTTGAAATGGGGTAACCTTACATCGCTGCTGACCAAAATAAGACCGGAAGCTGATCATGAAACCCATACATAAGAAAACCGCAGTTCGTGCAATGCTGCTTTTGTAGAGAATGTGTCTGTTATTAATGTTAAACGTACTGTTTCATCGATAATGCAGCGCAGTCCAATATTGAAAGAAATGATTGAAAACGGAGAAATTCGAATTGCTGGAGGATCACACGACATTACTACAGGCGAGGTGACATTTTTTCCTGAAACTATTAAATTAGGATCGTAAAAAGCAAGGACAGCAGATTATCTGAATATTGAAAATAAGCAGTGAGAAAAAAGGGCATTCATCGTAGATTAAAATGACATTATTTCATTGTTCACTATGAAAAAATGTCAGAATTATCCCCTGGCATATTATTTGTTTTTTTTCCTTGTGCGCACCGTTGTGCAAGTTCAAAAATTTATTGTATAACAATTTTAAAAATTACTGTTATGAATCTTATTAAAAGAAACGGAAGCCATGTGCCGGCTTTCCAACGCTTGTTTTTTGATGATGTTTTTGGCCGCGATCTTTTCAATTGGGAAAACAACAATTTTTCAACCACAAGCACCACACTGCCTTCAGTGAATATTAAGGAAACTGATGAGAATTATGAAGTGGAGGTTGCCGCTCCCGGTATGAGCAGGGATGACTTCAAGGTTACCCTTGATAATGGACAGCTGCTTATTTCTTCGTCTAAACAGGAACATGTAAATAAAGAGGAAGAAAATTACACCCGCAGAGAGTTCAGCTACCAGTCTTTCCAGAGAAGTTTTGTACTGCCTAAAAATGTAGTGGACGAAGATAGAATTCGTGCCCGTTACGAAAATGGAATTTTACTGCTGTCGATTCCAAAACTGGAACAGGCCAGACAAAAGTCACCAAGGATGATAGAGATTTCTTAAAAACTTTTATCAATTTTTTTATTGAAAGCTGCCCTATAAAGGCAGCTTTCTTGATAATAATTTAAAAATATGCTCTCACAATTATTCTCAGGGATCGCTGTGCTTTCTCTTATTGTCTTATTGCTGATTTTACTGCTTCGGCGGTTAAAGCAGCCTTACTTTATCGCCTACATAGCGGCCGGCGTGCTTTTAGGTCCTCAGGTATTTAATATTATCCACAAACCTGATGTGATATCAGAACTTGGTGAGATAGGGATCATTATTATGATGTTTTCCATTGGAAGCGAGATTGACCTTCAATATCTCACGCGTAATTTTTACAAGCCGCTGTTGATTTCAGTTGTTCAGGTCGTGCTTAGTTTTATCTGCATGTATTTTGTAGGATCATATGCGGGATGGGAAATTACAACAATTGTGTTGACTGCTTTTACAATCAGCATCAGCAGTTCGGCTATTGTATTTCAGTATCTGGCCAGAACAGGCCAAATTAAAAGTCAGCTCGGCATGATTACCTGCGGTGTATTATTAATGCAGGATATATTGGTTATACCTATGATGCTGGCTTTGAATTTTATGTCAGGCGCCGCCGTATCAGCAGTTCAATTGATAAAAGTATGTGCAGGAGGCGTACTGATGATTCTTTTTTTGAAAGGGGCTCTGACTAAAAAACTTTTTAAAATTCCGATGCGCAAAGAGATTGCTGCTGACCATGAACTGCAGGTTTTTATCGGCTTCAGCATCTGTTTCACAATGGCCTGGATCAGCGGATGGTTTGGCTTGTCTACCGCCTTTGGTGCTTTTGCTTCAGGAATATTAATCGGGCATGATAAGGCAACCCGCTGGCTGGGTAGTTCCCTTATTCCTTTCAGGGTATTTTTTATGGCTTTCTTTTTCTTAGCTGTAGGACTGCAGTTGGATATTAATTTTTTTATTCAAAATACAGGTACAGTTATATTGATTTCATTTTCAGTACTCATTATAAACAGCCTGATCAATACCATCCTTTTTAAACTGACTAAGAACTCCTGGCGAGACAGTTTATATGCAGGGGCACTCTTATCGCAGATAGGGGAATTCAGTTTTATTTTAATGACCATGGCAGCTTCTTTAAAATTAGTGGAAAATTATACGTATCAAATAACACTGGCTGTAATTACTTCAACTATGATGCTTACTGCAATCTGGCTTATGATTATCCAGCGGCTGATTTTCAGGCTGAAATAGAAATGAAAGATTGTTTTTTTTTTGACCGGCACGGCTATATTTTTTTTTTCTGAGAATTGGTTTATAAAAGTCCCGAAGAAAAAATAGGACAGTGATGAATTGATTGTGAGCGGCCTGTCTAAGTTAATATGAATTGCTGTCAGCATCATAAAATATACTATGATTGACAGTGCTTATTTCCTAGGAGCTCTTCCCGCTGTGCGCTGCAATCTTTGCGGTGAACCCCGCAACAAAAGATTTTACTGCACACGAGCGAAGCGAAATGGCGAAGCAATCGGTGCTGGGGGATGCTCAGACGTGCTTTTTTGTCTTGGAAAACTGCACTTCAAACCCGCTTTTTGCACTTCTAATCAACAGCCAATCCCCTGTTTATAGTGATGCAGTAAACATAGCAGCGGCGGGGCTTTAAATTAATAAAAAAACAGAAGGTTATAATAAAAAAGGCGCCAATTGTCTTGAATTGGCGCCTTTTGGCTGTGGAGAGAGCAACAGGACAAATTTCTGTAAAATTTTTGGACGATTTGAAGAGATTGTCATACTGCATTTAGTGCCTTTCATTCATTGGCTTTATCAATTTGGTTTGGATGTCCTGTTGGGGATTGATCGAAAAATCTATTTAATTTTTTTTGACAGCTTAAACAGAATTCACCTTAGCTTTATGTGACACTTTTGGAGGCAGCTCCAGCACCGGGTGCCACGATTTTCGCGCAGAACTAAGAATGTTGAGATAATAACCAGCCTAAGACTTCTGTAAAATAAGAAGCAAATCCAATTTTAAATTTTAAAAATGCCTCTGAATAGCTAATGCTAGTTCATTTTTAAGGAGGGCTATTATTAATAAAGCTTAACTATTTTTATTTATTTTTTGCAATTCAGTCGGGGAGTAGCCAAACTGTTTTTTGAACGCAAAGGAAAAATGCGATAAATTTTCAAAACCTGTTTCATAATAAATCTCGACAGGTTTTTTATTTTTTTCATTAAGCTGATAATGGGCTAATTCCAATCTTTTTTTGGTTAGCCAGCGTTGTGGCGTACTATTGAAAGCCTTATGAAAATCCCGTTTAAAAGTGGTAAGACTCCGGCCTGTTAAATAGCCAAACTTTTCCAAAGGCATATTAAACATAAAGTTCTTCTCCATAAAAGCAGTTAAATCAATTTTATCAGGTTCTTCAAAGCTGGCCAGTACAGCATCAATATCGGCATCAATGTTTCTAAGAATTGAAATTGCTTCAGTAATTTTTAATGAAGCGATATTCTCGGGAAAGTTTTCCTGCATGTCAAAATAGGGAATCAGCGAAGCCAGACAGCTTTCCAGCAGAGGATGTTTATGGAAACTGAAAATTTTTGGTATGGCAGTTTTTATTTTTGCATTTTGGCGATCGTAAAATTCCCGGAGCCTTTTAGCCGTTAGATGCATCGCAGCTGCTTTGTGGGGCAGTCCATCTTTTGGAATATTAATGATTGCCGCCAATTGGTTTCTTGGAATTAAAAAAGTACTGCCCGGGCCAAATACAAAACTTTCATCTGCCTGGATAATTTTGGTTTCACCTGAAATTAACCACACAAGCAGATGGTCATTAAACGCAGCTTCTGTTTTAAACAGCTTACCGGAATAATTAGAAAGTTTAATGTCTGGGTTTATGTAATTTACCTGATAATCCATAATTGCCTGTGTGGTATAAAGATACAAATATTAACTAAGATCGAAATGTATTCCGGTCATTTCCTGGCTTAATTTCCATAAACGTTTTGCATTTTTTTCATCTAATGAATAAGGTGCAACACCTCCAATAATTTTTTCATTTGAATTTAAAGATGCTATATCTGCGTTTTCACAATACACCCCGCCAATATTGTTAAGCGATTTGCTTGTCGCAGCCCAAAGGGTTGTGGCTGCACCTTGCGGGATCGTTTTTAATGACGCGGCAACTTCCGGCAGTATATTTCCTTCAGCATCACTGTAACCGAGTTTTTGGAACAAATCAGCTGGCGCTTCTCGAGCTAATTCTGTTTGCCCAACAGCACCCGGACATAAGCAATAACTTCTCACATTATACTTTTTTGCACGCGTGTCTAATTCCATAGAAAAGAGATTCACCGCTGTTTTTGACTGTCCATAGGCCTGTAAGGTCTCATACTCCCGATTTAGAAAATTAGGATCTTGAAAATTAAAATCTGAAAATTGATGCCCTCCTGAAGAAACATTGACCACTCTGGCGCCATCAGCTTTTTTTAGTGCAGGCCATAATCTTGCCGTAAGCTGAAACAGTGCCAGATAATTAGTGGCTAATTGTGATTCATAGCCTCGGGAATCCCTGCGCAGCGGCACCCACATAATCCCTGCATTGTTAATGAGCAGATCAAGCGGTCTTCCTGAATGCAGATACTTTTCAGCAAAAGCATCAAGAGAACCGGGATTCATTAAATCCATGTTTTCTATTATTACATTTGGAGTTCCCTCGAGATTTCTTTTCGCTTTCTCTGCATCTCTGGCCGGTACAATGACCGTTGCCCCTGCCGCCGCAAGTGTTTTGGCCGTTTCCAGGCCAATGCCTGTATTCCCGCCCGTTACAATGGCAGTTTTCCCTGTAAGGTCAATTCCTTTTATAATTTCCTTTGAGGTAGATTTTGCGCCAAATCCCGAACCTGTGGTTTTCTGTAATTTTCCGTGATAATTATTCTGTTCCATTTTTTTAATTTAAATTATTTTAACAGGACAAAATTAGAGGATGAAACAAGCAGCCGCTTTGTTTAAACGTCTTAATATGGTTTGTTTAAACGTCCAGGTCAAAAATTTGCGGGTCAACTTCAGGTATAGCTCACCGGAGCGGCCAACAATTACTATTATGGAGCAGCCTATTATGAATAGGATGTGAAAAAATCCACCATTGCAGCCCCAACTGCTGGAATTATAGAGGAAAACCTTTCGGATGGGCCGATGAGGCGGAAAAAGAAAGCTAATGTTTAAAAGATGGGCTGCGTGCCGGATCTGCTGGAACAGCACAGAAATGGATAAAACAATACAGGCAGTAAGGATAAAAGCGGTCTGGACACAGCGCAGAATTAAAATTTTAAGCCGAAAGAGACATGATCTGCAGAGGGCGCCCAGATTGTCCATAGCTGGTAAAGAGGAAATCAGTACCTGAATTATTTTTTAACAGCATCTGAAAATGAGACAGAGCTTATAAAATCATAGATGCGCGGAAGATTGCGGACAGACTCTATCGCCTGAGGGCATACGCTTAGGAATTATACAGCTGGATTAGTTTTAGATTTGATCCAGGACTAGGTGGTAAGCAGAAAAGGAGCCCTGTTAAAAAACAGGGCTCCTTTAAAAAAAAATAAAAATGAAAACTACTAATTCCAGCCGCCGCCTAAGGCTTTATAAACATTAACAAAAGCATTCATCTGCTGTTTTTTGGTTTCGATAAGTTCAAACTTAGATTCTAAAGCATCTTTCTGGGTCAGTAAAACTTCCATATAATCTGCCCTGGCAGAACTAAATAAGTTATTGGATATCTGAACAGATTCGTTTAAAGCATCAACTTGTTTTGACTTCAAATCATAGCTTTTTGCTGTATTTTGAATTTTAGAAAGCTGATTCGCAACTTCAACATAAGCGTTTACCAAAGTTCTTTCATAATTGTAAACTGCCTGAATTTGTTTGGCGCTTGCAGTAAGATAACTTGCCTTAATAGCATTTCTGTTGATCAGAGGAGCAACCAAATCTCCGGCTATGGAATACAATAGAGATTCTGGAGAAGTCAGCAGATACTTGGCATTGAAAGCTTCATAACCAATTCCTGCTGAAATGCCCAGCGATGGATAAAATTTAGCTTTAGCGGCCTTAATGTCGAGTTTTGCAGCGATTAGTTCCATTTCTGCTTTTTTAATGTCGGGACGATTCTCCAGAAGCTGAGAAGGCACTCCGGCATGAATATCTGCAGGAGTTATAGAACTGAATGTATTGCTGTTTCTGGCAATTTTTTGAGGAAAACGCCCCAACAGGAAATTGATTTTATTTTCTGTTTCGGTTATCTGCTGCTGTATGTCAAACTGAATGCTTTGCGTGCTTAAAATCTGAGCTTCAAACCGGCGTACAGCCAGTTCGTTTACCCTTGCCGCTTCTTTTTGTATTTTTACGACTTTTAATGCATTGGTCTGAATGTCAATATTTTGTATGATGATTTTCAATTGATTATCCAACGCTAAAAGTTCGTAATACGAATCGGCTATTTCTGCAATCAAATTGGTAACTACAAAATTCTTTCCTTCAATAGAACCTAAATAACGGTTTAAAGCTGCTTTTTTAGCATTATGCAGTTTGTTCCAAATATCGATTTCCCAGCTTGAAGTCAGCGCAAAACGATAATTAGGAAGCGGATCTGGTGTTTCTTTCCCAGGCATAATTTCTGTTGTAGCTTCACCAGAACCTGTGCTTGTGTATCTTCCTGACTTCGTTACATCTGCACCGGCGCTAAAACCTACAAAAGGCAGGTATTCTCCTTTTCGTGCTTTTACTTCGCTTCTGGCAATTTCAATTTCCTGAAGTGTGATGTTTAATTCCTGATTGTTTTTTAAAGCGATATCAATCAGATTTTCTAAATTTTCGTCTGTAAAATAACTTCTCCATTTTACTTTTCCGGTATTTAGAGTGTCTAAGCCAGTGTCAGCATAGTTTTCTGGCAGTGTTTTGTTTTCTGTTTTTTCTGCAATAGTTGTCGTTTTACAACCCGCTATGGTGAGTAATACGCAGGCAAGACCTGCGTATTTTATATTTCTGTTATTCTTCATTTTCCTCCGTTTGATTGTTTGTTGAAAAATCATGTACATGATGCATAAAATCATCAGATAATGAACTTTCTTCTTCTCCTTTAATTAGTTTTCGGCCTTGAGCCAATGAACCAAAAATGTAGTATAGCCCGGGAACAATAATTACTCCGAAAATAGTTCCGAAAAGCATTCCACCAAGCGCGGATCCTCCAATAGTTCTGTTACCGATTGCACCCGCTCCAGAAGCGAAAATCAACGGAATCAATCCTGCAATAAAGGCAAATGATGTCATTAAGATTGGTCTGAAACGAACCTTAGCGCCTTCAATAGCGGCTTCGAGAATGGTAGCGCCCTGCTGGTGTTTGAGGACGGCAAATTCGACTATCAATACGGCATTTTTACCGAGCAGTCCGACCAACATAATTAATCCGATTTGCGCATAAATATCGTTTTGTAAGCCCATCATTTGAAGAATGACAAACGAACCTAAAATTCCAACAGGAATCGATAAAATCACTGAAAACGGAATAATAAAACTCTCATATTGCGCAGCTAACACAAAATAAACGAAAGCCAATACGACTAAAAAGATGTAAAGTGATTCGTTACCTCGTCCAGCTTCATCATAGGAAAGGCCCTCCCATGCAATATCATATCCTTTAGGAAGTGTTTTAAGCGCTGTTTCCTGTACTGCTTTAATGGCATCAGCAGTGGTGTATCCTTTTGCAGGCTGACCCTGAATAGCAGCAGAATTATACATGTTGTAACGCGTGATCTCATTAGGTCCTTGTGTTTTTTTAAGCGTCATAAAAGCAGAATAAGGCACCATTTCTCCATGATCATTTTTTACATAGAGATTCAATATATCTGACGGAAGTCTTCTGAATTTTGGATCAGACTGCACGTATAATTTAAAGAAACGTCCAAATTTGATGAATCCTTGTTCGTAGGTACTTCCGATTAGAATGTTGAGGTTTTCCATCGCTTTACCAATAGAGACCCCTTTTTGCATTGCCAGATCATTATTTATCTCCAATTCATACTGCGGATAATTGGCAGCGAAGAATGTAAACAAACCAGAAAGCTCTTTACGTTTGCCGAGTTCGGACATAAACTGCTTGTTGATTTTATCAAACTCCTGGTAATTGGTACCGGTTGTTTTATCCAGCAAACGCATCGAAAAACCTCCTGATGATCCAAAACCAGGAATTGCAGGCGGTTCAAAAAACTCTACAACAGCACCCAGATCTTTAGATTTCTTTTCTAACTCTTCCATGATTTCTGTAACAGAATGTTTTCTGTCCGACCATGATTTCAGGTTAATCAGACAGGTTCCAGCATTTGACCCACGGCCTTCCGTCATGATTTCGTAACCCGCCAAAGAAGAAACCGATTCAACACCTTCAACCTTTTCACAGATTTTCTGCAGTTTCTGCGCTACCTGATTGGTTCTTTCTAAAGTTGCACCCGGTGGTGTTTGAATGATTCCGTAAATAGTTCCCTGATCCTCACTCGGAATAAATCCAGAAGGTAAAACTTGATTTTCTATAAAAATGAAAGCACAGAACGCAATTAAAATTCCGAAAGTTAGAACTCTTCGGCTCACAATTGTTTTTAGAACGACAACATAACGGCCTGTAAGTCTTTCAAACCATCTGTTAAAAGCATCAAGAGACTTGGTGAGGATATTTCCTTTTTTCTCTTTTCCGTGATTGTTTTTCAAAAGAATCGCACAAAGAACAGGAGTAAGGGTTAAAGCCACGATTGCTGAAATAATAATCGAGCTTGACATGGTAACCGAAAATTGTCTATAAAAAGTTCCAACCGGACCCGACATAAACGAAACGGGGATAAAAACCGAAACCATAACGGCTGTAATGGCGATAATCGCACCTCCAATTTCACCCAAAACTAATTTTACAGCATGGTAAGGCGTAATATGCGGAAATTCTTCAAACTTGGCATGGACGGCCTCGACAACGACAATCGCGTTATCAACTACAATTCCTATCGCTAATACCAATGAAAATAGGGTTACCAAGTTGATTGACATTCCAAACATCTGGATCACAAAGAAAGCTCCAACCAAAGAAACTGGAACGGCAATAATTGGAATTAAAGTGGAGCGCCAATCTCCTAAAAATATAAATACAACTAAGGCAACCAAAATAAAGGCATCTCTCAAAGTATGAACCACCTGATCGATAGAAGCATCTAAGAATTGCGAAACGTCATAACTGATTTTATAATCCATTCCTGGAGGAAAACTTGCTTTCATTTCTTCCAGTTTCGCTTTAACGTCATTGATTACGTCGCTTGCATTACTTCCGTAGTTTTGTTTTAATACAATTGCGGCAGAAGGATGACCATCTAGATTGGAGTAAATATCAAAGAATTCACTTCCTAATTCTACTTTTGCAATGTCTTTTAAGCGAATGCTTTCACCTTCAGAATTCGCACGGACAATTACATTTTCGTATTGTTTTGGCTCGTCGTATCTTCCTTTATAAGTCAATACATATTCTAAAGATTGTGCTGCAATACCAGAACTTTGTCCTAATCGTCCCGGACGGCCAATAATACTTTGTTCTTGTAAAGCTTCCATCACTTCTTCAACAGAAATTTTGTAAGCTCGCATTCGGTCAGGATTCAACCAAACACGCATGGCATATTTACGGCTTCCTAAAATTTGAGTTCTCGCAACACCTTTAACACGGCTGATTTCCGGAATCATTTTTACATCAGCGTAGTTGTAAAGGAATTTTTCATCCATGCTTTTGCTTTTCGAATAAAGATTCACATACATCAGCATGCTGGGCTGAATAGGGGTAATAACAACTCCTTCACGCTGAACCAGTTCAGGTAATAATGGCATTACCTGATCGACCCTTGTTTTGACTCTGATTACAGCTTCATTAGGATCGGTTCCCGGTTCAAAAATGATTCTAAGTGTTGCTTCTCCAGCACTTGTGGCATCTGTCGCCATATAACGCACACCTTGTGTACCGTTAAGCGAATTCTCTAAGGTGATTAAAGTAGATTTTACCAATACATCGGCACTTGCTCCCGGATAAGCAATAAAGATATTTACAGTTGTGGGCGCAATTTGAGGGAATTGCGAAATAGGTAGCTGTTTGATCGACAGCGTGCCTATAAATACAATTATAATCGAAATTATAATTGCAAAAACGGGTCTATGTATAAATTTATTAAACATTTCTTTTTCTTTTAGATTCGGTTATTCCGCATACAGTTCTAAGTTGGACATAACCGATTCGGGTTTTAAAACTTCGTAGTCTATTTTTTGATTTTCTTTTACAAGACGAAGTCCCTCTAAAAGTATTTTATCATGAATCGACAAACCTTCTTTTATTACAAATAGGTGAGGCATTTCGGCAGCAATAACAACCTCTCTCGATTTTACTGCATTGTTTTTATCAATTACATATACATATTTTTTGTCTAAAACCTCAAAAGTTGCTTTCTGAGGTATCAGCATAGCATTTTTCAGTTCTATCGGCATCTGGATGCTTCCGGTTTCCCCGTGTCGTAACAATCTTTTTGGATTTGGAAAAACAGCTCTAAAAGGAATATTTCCTGTTTCATTATCAAAATCGGCTTCAATGGTTTCTACAACTCCGGGATATTGGAATTTTTTATTGTTGGCCATCAATAAATAAACTTTCATTTTACCATTTTTTCCTGCTTTTTCCTGATAATCTAAATATTCAGATTCCGGAACATTATAATATACCCACATTGAACTGTTGTCTGCCAATTCTGTAAGCAGTTCGCCTTCATCAACTAAACTTCCCTGACGGACATGAAATTTATCGATGATTCCGTCAAAAGGCGCTCTGATTTCTGTAAACTGAAGATGAACTTTGCTTAAGGCCATTTCAGCATTTGCTTTTTCCAGTTTGGCTTTTGCCATTGCCAGTTCATTTGGAGAAACCACTTTTTCGTCAGCTAATTTTTTAGCATTTTGGTATTCTATTGAGCTGAAACTTACTTCTGCTTTAGATTTTTTTAATTCGGCTTCATAAAGCGCAGGCATAATTTTAAACAACAGCTGGCCTTTTTTAACCATTTGTCCTTCATCTACATAAATTTTTTCAAGGTAACCGCGCTCTTGCGCTCTTATTTCGATATGTTGAATAGAGTGTATCTGCGATACATAATCTTTTGTAATGGTAGTATCTTTTTCAATTGGATTCGTAACCAGAAATTTGGTTTTTTGCTCTTTTTCTCCTTCTTTTTTAGAGTTGCAGCCTGCAAAAACTAATGCACATAAAGACATGAGCATGAAAATTCTTTTCATAATAATTTCAGAATTAAAACGTAATGATTTTGATTTTTTTAACAGCCTTAAATAAGGCTGAAGTATTCCGCATCCGTTTGCCGGCTTAGAGAAATCATCTGCCGGCAAAGGATAAAACGGTAAATTGGAAATAGTTTGTGACTACTTAGGATAAAAAATCAAATTCTGAAAACTTGAAATCGAAGGTATACTTTATTAGAAAGTAAGGCGAAAATTTTAAAGTTATTAGCCTTTTTGTTAAAGGCAGGACACACTGCAAATTTATTGCGGCACAGGAAATGTAAAAAGCAGCTGCTTTTTACAAGCTGTTTTTGAATGGTGGAAAAATTTTCTTCATTTTCTTCATTATCTAAAAGACAGCATTTTCTTTTGAAGGTTTCAACAGAATGTCTTTTAGCCAGATAAGCTCCCGTATCGGACTTTATTTCCCGAAGTGCTGCAGGGTGCGGTTTTTTCTCTGAGAATTGGCTGCTGCTTGTATATACACTGCCATATCCCATTAACAGGACAACAAGTGACAGGGTAAAACTAGCAAACCATTTTTTCATAGGAAATACAAATTTAGATAAAGAATTTTATAAAAACAATCACTGTGATTTACTAATTTATGCCAAATGGTAATTTGGGATTTTTTAGGCAATTTATTAAAAAAAATCATTTATTTTTAGCCCCCATATTATGAATTGGCAAATAAATAGAGATTATGCCTTGTCTTTTTTTATCAAAAGCCGGCCGTTTTAAAGAAAATGAAAAGCTGGGCACCAATTGCTAATATGAAGTATGGTTCCAATCCAGGTCTTATCAATGCCTTTTGCATATCAGCTCTTAAAAGCAGGCTTTTTTATATAAGGGCTGATGATGAAAAGACCGGATAAAATGAACGGGATACCCAGCCGGTGCCCGTTGACAGCAGAGGGGCTAATTAGTGTGCCTTTGCAAAATAATCTTACTTACGTGATTGGTCCTAACTGGCATTATTCATAATACCGGATGCTGGTTCATTTTTATGCATGGATCTTCTTTGGCATTTTAAGCCCTAATGCCTATTTTTGTTCAATGGCAAAACTTATAAATCTCAAAATTTTCGTACATTTTTTCCAATCTTCCGCAGCAGGAGGGATTCTGCTTTTAATTTGTGTGCTGGTTTCTCTTATAATGGCCAATACTGGGCTCGGAGTACATTTTAATGATTTGCTGGGGTATCCTTTGGGATTTGAAGCAGCGGGCCTGCAGCTGCGGTATCCGGTGCTGCTATGGATCAACGATGGCTTGATGGCTGTT
Source organism: Flavobacterium sp. LK-23 (assembly GCF_058135255.1). NCBI lineage: Bacteria > Pseudomonadati > Bacteroidota > Flavobacteriia > Flavobacteriales > Flavobacteriaceae > Flavobacterium > Flavobacterium sp. LK-23. The sequence goes on along the minus strand of NZ_JBYUVT010000002.1, from coordinate 392,276 downwards.
TTTTTTCTGCTGGTAGGCCTTGAAATCAAGAGGGAAGTGATAGAAGGTGAGCTTTCATCTCTTCGCCATGCGGCCCTGCCGGTGCTGGCAGCTGTTGGAGGGGTCATGGTTCCCGCATTGATTTACTTTCTTTTTAACGGACAAAGTCCTGATACTGCCAAAGGATGGGGAATCCCTATGGCAACCGATATTGCTTTTGCTCTTGGAATACTTTCCCTTTTAGGAGATAAGGTTCCATCAGGGCTTAAGATATTTCTTGCCGCTCTGGCCATTGTGGATGATCTGATTGCCATTTTGGTTATCGCGGTTTTTTATTCCTCGGAACTTCATTTTCTGTATCTGGTTTATGCAGGGGGTATATTTGTACTGCTTATGATTTTTAACCGCTTGGGTGTTAAGAATTTGTTTTTTTATCTCCTGCCCGGTGCGGTGATGTGGTATTTTATACACCATTCAGGCGTTCATGCCACGATAGCCGGAGTGCTTACGGCCTTAACGCTTCCCACTAACGAAGAAGAAACGGATTCCCCTTTGGAAAAGCTGGAACATGCTTTGGCTCGTCCGGTAAATTTTATCATCATGCCTGTTTTTGCACTGGCCAATACTAACATTGCTTTTGAATCCGAAATGCTGCAGGGACTAACCGGTAATCTTGGACTTGGAATTATTCTGGGGCTTTTCCTGGGCAAACCCATCGGCATCTTTGTAATGTCTTGGTTCTCGGTAAAAATCAGGGCAGCTGATCTGCCTGCTCAGACGACATGGACTCATGTGCTGGGACTGGGGCTTTTAGGCGGAATCGGCTTTACGATGTCCATCTTTATAGCGCTGTTGTCTTTTCAGGAGCAGGCCTATCAGAATGAGGCGAAATTTGCGATACTTACTGCTTCTATACTGGCTGGGGTATCAGGTTTTGTATTGCTGAGCTGGTATAATAAAAAGAAACAGCAGCAGTAGTTTTTTGTTGATTCTTCTTAAGGGCTAACTGTCTTTTAAACAATGCGGCATCTTTCACTAAAAGACGTTCATTGAGCCATTTGGTCAGTTTTTCACTGTCTTCTGCTGTTAGGTTTTTTGAGGCATCGTAAATTACAGCGGTGATCGTTGAGGTGCTGTCTTTATAATTCACTAAAGTGTTTTTGGCAATGGAAAGCGAATGGACATCAGGAAATAAGGTTCTTATTTCTTTTAAAAGCTGTTTGTTGTCAAATTTGTTTTTTGCCAGCTCTTTTTCCAGCTGGATTATTTTAACATCCTTTACATTCATTTCATTCTCGCTGCTCTTGATCTGATTTAAGATATCGCCTTTTATGTCGTTAAAGCGGTCGGTGCTGTCCTGTCTGATGCGAAGGCTGGTGCCGGCAAGGTACTTATTGCTGTTGAGTCTGCTTTTAAGGCTCTGAATCTCCTTATCGGAAAATCGTTTCGATAAGAAAGCAAGTTCGAGTTTTTTCTGCTTCGCGTTAAAATCCGTCTTTTTATAAACCACCGTATAACCCTTGCTGCTGAACTCACTGTCAACAAAAAGCTCTGCATTTTTTTTAAACTGCTGTTCCCTGTATAGGGAGTAGGCGAGATAACTGCTGGGAACGAGCATGGCAGTAATGAGAAAAGCAATAATATACTTCACCCTTTGCTGGTGTTTTTCATCCACCTGTTTAACAGCAGCATAATTCAGGTATTTAATAATTAGAAAAGTAGCGATACCGATAAAAACGCAGTTGATGCAATACAGGTAGAAAGCTCCTAGAAAAAAGCTCCACTGGGCAGTTGCAATCCCATATCCTGCGGTGCATAAAGGCGGCATCAATGCCGTTGCAATAGCTACTCCGGGAATAGGATTTCCTTTCTCTGACCGCGTAACGGCAATGACCCCGACAACACCTCCAAAAAAAGCGATAAGAATATCGTAAATGTTCGGGGAGGTTCTCGCCAGTAGCTCCGACTGCACATCCTTGAAAGGACTCAGATAAAAATAAAGCGTGGAGACCGCCAGACTCACAACCGTTGCATTGAGCAGGTTTTTGAGTGATTTTTTAAGCAGTGAAAAGTCATAAATGCCCAGGGCAAAACCAGCCCCTACAATAGGCCCCATCAGAGGGGAGATGAGCATCGCACCGATGATAACAGCTGTAGAGTTTACATTGAGCCCCACAGAAGCCACAATTATGGCGCAGGCCAGTATCCAAAGATTGGCTCCTTTAAAGGAAATGTTTTTTTTAACGGTCTGCAGTGTTTTTTCTCTGTCGTCTTCTCCTTCTCTAAGATTCAGAATATCAGTAATTTTTCTCATGATTGTCTGCATTAGGGTTACTGCTGTGATCGCTGTATTTAAAGATAAGATTTATTTTAATAACAGGTATGGATTTCAAACAGATTAATTAGTGCAGCGGCTTATTATCCATTAATTTTATCCTTGTGGTATTCTTTGAGCCATTTTTCCATTTTTTGCAAAAGCTGTATTTCTTCTGGATCACCTGCTGGATCTAAAAGGCCGATGATTGTTCTGTCGTAATTGAATTTCTTATCTTCAAAAATACAGCTGAATTTGGGAACTTCGTTGTGAGATACAAGCCATTTTCCGTGCTCTGTTTTTTTAATTTGAAATTTTTTCATAGGAGTTTAAATTTGTCTGGGTGCCTTAATTATAGTGCTGTTATGATAGACAGGCACCGAACTATTGTAAACGGCTGACAGCAGGCAGTATTGTTCATGTAGATTAATTCTTTTCAAAGCGGCAGGATCTTGGAGCTTTCGGTATTGATATAAAATTAATCCACAGCCTTATAGCCGATACAGAATAATGTTTCGCCTTGGTTTACCGGCAGTCTTCCTGCTTTGTAGAGAATTGTGCCGCTTTGGGGCGCTGTGATTATTTTCACATTACGTCCGAAAACATCTGTGATATAGCCAATTTCCTCTTCTTTTATCACTCTGCTTCCAGCTTTAAAACTGCTGTAAAATAATCCCTGGCCGGGTCCTGAAACATAGGCCTGCCTGTTGTATTTGTTTTTTGCAGGAGCAGCCGGTATCACTTTTTTGCTTTCATACATTTGCAGCTCTTTGAGCATGCGGTAAACTGCATTTTTAGTAAAGGAAACATCTGACTTCTCGCAGCTGCCAAGCTTTCCAATTTCAATGCTCAGCGCCGGGATGCCCAGCCTTACGGCCTGCTTAAAGGCATACATCGCCGGCTGGCCTTCGGCAATTACATAGGGATAACTCACAATGGTGGAAAAACCGCTGTTTTCACTAAGACGGGAAACCAGCCGGGTCTGCTCTTTGAATTCCTTGTTATCATAATAACAGATAAAGGGTATGAGATCTTCATTGACATCCCCGCCATGCAGATCCAGAAACACGTCCGTGGCGTCAAAAACCTGAGTGGTTATAAAATCAGCAATTACCTCGGTGATACTTCCTGTTCTGCTGCCTGGAAAAACACGGTTTAAGTTCAGGTTGTCCGAGGGGTTTACAAAAGGAGTTCTTTGGTAGAAGGACTGCAGGTTCATGATGGGAATAATGATTAAATTTCCTTTAAGCTTTTGAGGATTTATTTCCCTGCGAAGCTGCAGCAGAGAGGCTATGGCGGGATATTCCATTCCGTGAATACCTGCCGTTATGGTAAAAGTGGGACCGCTCTGGCTTCCTTTGATTAGAGTTGCGGGAAGATCTGCCGTAATGGAATCCAAGGTGCTTAAATGAAATATGGTGTCTTTAACACCAGGCTGGAGCTGGGATAAGATCTTTTTTAAAGAATTTTTTTGAGACTGTGCTGTTTGAACTATTAGTAAGGAAAATAAAAAAAGGAGTAAATTTTTCATGCGTATTTTAAAGCGGCTGAAGCGCTTAATATATTATTGTTTAGTTGATTTAAATTAAAAATAATAGCTCGGGATTCAATTTGCTGCAGGGAGAAAAACAAAAGCTGAACGAACGGCTCTTTACCTTTTTTTAAAATTTGATGCAGTCTGCATTTTTTTTATTAGCTGGAACAAAAATGTTCCATTGTAATAATCCCTAAAAGTTATTATTCAAATGTCATGGATTTAAGCCTGTTTCGGTAGGATTCCAAAATATCTGATTTAGCCATAAAACCATAATACCTGCCGTTTTTTTCTACAGGAAGAAATATTTTACTGCTTTTCTCAAATTTATTCATGACGGTTTCCATGCTGTCAAAGAGATAGATAGTTTGAACCGGCTTTAACATTATATCTTTTACCATTGTATTTTTAACTTGAGAAGTATCAAAAATGATTTCTCTGATGTCATCAAAATAAACCAGTCCCTCGAGCTCATTCTCCGGGCTCACTACTCCAAAAACGACCTGATCGCAGTGTGCCAGCAGATCGGAAATCTTTTCCATATCCTGATCTGCTGTAAGGGTCAAATAATCTTTTTTTACAAGATCCTCAATATTGAGCGTGCATAAAATATTGCTGTCTTTATTGCTGGTGAAGGCATTTCCTTTTCGGGCAAGGTTTTTTACATCGAGAGAATGTTTTTCAAAACGTTTTGAAACAGCAAAGCTTACTGAAGCCACTATCATAAGGGGTATCATCAGATCGTAGCCTCCGGTTATTTCTGCAATAAGAAAGATCGCTGTCAGCGGGGCATGAAACAGCCCGCTGAGAATTCCTGCCATCCCTACAAGGGTAAAGTTGCTAATCGGAAGATCCGTTAAACCAGCCAGATTTAACAGCTTTGAAAAGAAGTATCCAGCATAGGATCCCAGAAATAAGGAAGGGGCAAAGTTCCCGCCGTTCCCGCCGCTTCCAAGGGTTATCCCGGAAGCAAAAGCTTTTAGGAACATTGAAAATCCAACGAAAGCCAGCAGTATCCAGCTGCTGGTGCTGTATTGCTCAAAGAGTGTGTTTTTTAAAAGTGCTCCCGGGTTCTTATCGGCCAGGATTTTGATGCTTTCATAACCTTCACCAAATAAGGTAGGGAAAACAAAAATCAGAATTCCCAATACCGCTCCTCCAATTAAAGCTTTTTTATAGGGGCCAAATTTTAAGTGCGCAAAAAAATGTTCTGTTTTTAAAAATTTCCTGGCGTAGAAAACCGCTGTAAGACCAGTAAAAAGTCCCAGCAGCACGTAAAATGGAATATTATGATAGTCGAATGTCTGCTTTTCTCTAAAAACCAGCAGTATATTTTCATTTAAGACCACCGCTGAAACAAGCGCGCCTGTTGCCGCGGCAATCATAATAGGGGTAAAAGCCGCGATTGTAACATCTACCAGCAGCACCTCGACAGCAAAAAGCACACCGGCTATAGGAGCGTTAAAAGCGGCCGCTATACCGGCTGCAACCCCGCATCCAATGAGCAGCGTCCGTTCCTGGTAGCTTAATTTGAACTGCTGGGCAAAATTGGAACCAAAGGCGGCACCGGTAATTACAATTGGACTCTCCAGCCCGGCCGAACCCCCAAGCCCCACAGTAAGGGAACTGGTCATGATCTGGGCGTACATTTGTTTTTTAGGGATAATGCTGGCTTTTCGCGCGACGATGTACAAGATCTGAGAAGTCCCTTTTTCGAGGCTGCCTCCTAAAATCCTGTTTACCACAAGTACAGTCAGCAGTATCCCAATCAAAGGAAGTATGCTGTTTATAAAACTTAATTTTACTATTGCGTTGATATAAGCTGCAAAGGAAAAGACCCAATGGGCAAAGGCCTTTAAAAATATTACAGCAAAGGCAGCAGTAAATCCAATCAATACGCTGGCGAGAAAAATGAACTGTTTGCGGGTTAATTTTTTCTGTCCTTCAATCAGGATGTATTTTACTTTTAAGAGCTGTGTTACGACTATTTTCATTGATTAGTAATCAGGTGCGGGCAGCCAGCGGGCAGTATTAAAATATTCAGCCTGGGTCTTGCCTTGTTAGTTATCTCTATCGTTTTTGTCTGCAGTGCAGAGCTGGATTTATTATTTTACTTAGCCACAGCGGTTCTCTGTACGCTGAAATTTTTATTTTAGCAGTAAACAGGCAGAAGATTTCTTCTTGTTCTGGTCTTTCCGCTGCGAATGCCGGCTTGTAATTGCTGTAATCCTTTTTTATTGGTGCTTATCAGTGAAGAAATTTCTGCAGTATAAATTGAACAGCACCTGCGGACATAGTTTTTTAAAAACAGCAGCGCCGGGAACAAGTGCCCAGACATCGCTGAGCCTTATTTATGGATCCAGAGCTGACAGCAGTGTCTTTGACTGCCTTCACTAAACTGTGCTTAGTACTGTATTGTGTTCTGCTGTCAATGCTGTTAAGCGGCAGATAAGGAACTGCCGAACAGTTCTGCCTCAATAATGAAAGCCCGTTTTAGAAAAGCTGGTAGAGGTGCAGGTAATTATGACGCTGAATTTGGTAAATAACTTCAATGCCGTAAATTAAGCTGTTTTTAAAGATTGCAAAAAGTGCTGATTTAGTGCTGTAAGGAATATTTAAAGCATCGCTTTCCGAAGCAGTTGCACGGTATTTTACTTTACTTTTAAATTTAAAATGAACATCCAGCTCTTTATATTTTATTACAAATGCAGAAGTGATTAAAGTATTGTCAAAAGAGATAAAGCCAGTTTTTAAGTGCCCGCCGCAAGATGGCTCAGGTGATCTGTCTGATGCGCTTCTGGCTGTGAAGGCAAGCAGCGATATTAGAAAAACGTATAGTAACTTTAAATGCTTCATTAGGGAACCTGCAGGGATTGTATTTCTCCGGAAAGAAAGTGTAACAATATAAGTGATGCAAATATACTGATTTTGAAAAAGAAGAATTATCAAATAAACTATAAAAGCTTCATTTTTTTTGTACGGGTTCCTTGTGCTGTATTTTCATCTTTTCATTGTTCTTGTTTCTAACATTTATAAGGATGAGATCAAGTGAATAAAATTAAAAAATGACAGCTTTAATATCTTTTTCCTGTTCGCAGATCAGCAGGTTCCCGGCCTTTTCGAGTTGTTTTTTGAACATTTTAATGAATTGGATACTAGAAATACAAAGCAGCCTCTTCAAAGGGGTTTTTGGGAAAAATCAAACGTTAATGTAATGCTGATTTTAAAGGCGGGTTTTAGGACGGGAGATAATTTGACTGCCCTTACTGCTTTAGAAGTTTAGCAGATACGGTAAGCTCTATATAAACCAGCAGGCAGATAATTGCTGTTTCACCTAAAAAGTATATCAGATCAAAAGCTGTAAGCTGCTTATAATAAATAAATAGAAAGGCAGTGGTCAGCGCGCAGTACAGTAAATTGGCAGAAGTTATTATTCTGATGTAAAGCGTCCATTTTGCTTTTAAAAATAAAAAGCATACAGCGGAGTAAAAGCACAAACAAGCCGCTATTGAAAAGAGTAAATTCAGTGTTGTCTTGGGCATGCCAAAATAGGGGCTTAGATTTGAAAGCACGGCAGAGAGCAGCACAGAATTAAGCAGAGCCCCCGCAGAGTCCATTAATAAAAGTCTTCTGGGATTTTTTGCCAGATGACGGGTTAATTTTTCAAGAATTTTATTCATTTTTCTATTGCTGTTCGCTGATTTAAAGGTAATGTTTTTTTTATCCGGGATTCTTATCTGTTCTTTTTATGCCGGAACAATTTATCTTGCTGCTGTGATGTTATTCAAACACAAAGCCCAATTCAATTGGGCTTTGTGTTTTTTTAAATAAATAATTCGATTTGTATTTGATGCAGCTATTTGTCTGCACTGTGGAAGAAAACAGGAAAGTTTTTTAATTTGGTGTCTCACTGCTGATCAGGAACTTTATAAAACGTGCGGCTGTTGGAAAACCGATATAGATCAGCGGGGATGTATTTAATGTTATTTTTCAAGAGCTCTTCCCGCTATCCGTTCCACCCGAGCGACAGCGAACTGGCGAAGCAATCTTTTGTGCCGAAAACCGGCACAAAAGGATTTCCACTTGCCATCCTAAGCTTTTCATCTGAATTTTGTACCTCTTGTTTGGCCTGATGCAGATCTGTTACATCTGCTCCGGTATGCATTTACCCCGTAAATATTGCCCCTTGTATCTGCAAGGGGTAAAAAGCAATAATTAAAATAATGTGATTTCATCTGTCCATTTATCCCCAGATCAACTTTTTTGTCTTTGGCGTGAAAAGCAGTTCCGGTTTTAAGTACCGTAAGCTATTCGCTAGCTAAGAGTTTTTTAATATGCAGCTATAGAAAATAAAATTTATCTTATTCCTTTGTTAGCATCGGTAAACAGCTATTGCCAATCGGATAACCTTAAGCAATTCTGTAGCGAGTATGCATTTACTAAGGATCTAACCCAAAATTGGGTTCTTGAAATGGATGCCGGCTTAAGTTTGAGCAGTATTGCAGAGGATTCAAATATGTTTTATAATATCACGCAGGTTTATTTGAGAGCGTGGGTGCATTACTATCCCGCTCAAAGGTGGAAATTTTCCCTATTTTCATAATAAAAATGTACCAGAACTAAGCAAGCAAAAAAACTCCTGAATTAAGAAGTGCAATTCAGCTTTCCTATAGCTTGTTTACACAGAACAGTTTTAAGGTAAATCTTCGTGCCAGATTTGAAGACCTGCATCTTGAAAGTTTTCTTGACATGCTAAGACTTTTTATTTCTAAGCTAAAAATTAGTTTCACTGATAACTTACTTTTATTTATAGCAGTAAAGACATTGCAGCTGCCGCAAGAGCAGTGAACACTGAAGAGATAATTATAAAATTTCTTTTGCACCTGCGGTCAATTTCAGCCAGATTCTGGCTTAATTTATTTTTTTCCTGATCTACAATATATTGATACCTGTCTTTCATTATTTCAAAGATATTAAGGTTCTGTCGCATCTGGGAATAACTTTTATCTTTAGAATTTTAAACCGATCAAAAGATGAATACTAAAGGTCATTGTTATCCAAAATACATAATTCTTCAGGCAGTATATTTCAAGCTAAGATTTACACTTAGTTACCGTGATATTGAAGAACTAATGAAGATTAGAGGAGTCATTGTGGATCATGCCACGATTCAGCGTTGGGTTTATAAGTTTGCACCTTTGCTTGAGGCAGAGATGAAGAAGAGAAAAGGCAAAGTGGGGGCGAGTTGGAGATTGGATGAGACCTACATCAAAGTAAAAGGTATTTGGTGTTATTTATATAGGGCAGTAGATAAATTAGGCAATACGGTTGACTTTCTTTTGACCAGAAAAAGACAGAGAATGAGCGCTCAGTCTTTTCTAATTAAAGCAATTGGTAATAATTGGCGGCCAACAGTAATAAACATTGATAAAAGCGGTTCTAATATCGCAGCGATCAAAGTATATAACAAACGTTCATTCTCAAAGATTAAAATCCGGCAGTGTAAATATCTCAACAATATTGTAGAACAAGACCATCGATTTATAAAATGGCGAATACAAAACGGGTTAGGTTTTAAAAGTTTTGAATCGGCAAAACGAACATTGAGTGGAATTGAAGTTGTGCATATGCTAAGAAAGAATCAGATGGTCAAACCCGGGAAATCTATGTTTAAATCATTCTGTAAACTGGCGTGCTAAATTTTAAATCACTTAAATTCTTATATTTGATTCTGACAGATGCGACAGAACCAATAGATTTTGTTTTCTCTTTTTCAAAATCACGAATATCAGTAAAAATATAGTTTTTATGCGTGGGGGAATTTATAGAAAATCGTTTTTCACTAATGTATCTTGATTTAAAGAATAAACCCAAAATTCTTCCGACTAAAAGCCTCAGGTGAGTTTAAATCTAATGCGGTTTCCAAGAAGGCATTTAAATGTGTTAACATTTGTTCCACATTCATTTTTCCCATTATCTTTCCGAATTTGAGGATAGTTTTTCTATTCGGTTTAGAATTCCCAAAACATCTGATTGATTATATAAATTATTCATTTTTATTAGATTTTATGTACTTTTAAATTATGTAAAACGTTTCGGAATAACTCAGTTTTTTAACATATTACAAATCTTGGTAAATTTAGCGATTGAGAAGGTCATGACCCAACTTTTATTTTGCTACTTCTTTATAAAAAGAAGTGGCAAAATAAAAAATGCTGTAGATTTCTCTGATGTTTTGTCTTAGTTACTGGAGGTATTCAAATCATCTTACAATCTACCTAAAACTACCATCTTTTTACCATTATGTCCATCTTTTTGTATTTGTTAATCTATGATCTTTGTTATCTAATAATTGCACGGCAATGCTTAATATTGAATTTATAAGCTGTCATAATCTCTATAGAATAGATGCTGTGGAAACTAAATTAATGTAATAATGAATTATATCAGCTATAAAGAATTGTTTGATGAAATATTGGATAATCCTAATCCAGCAGCTCCATATAAGGATGCCATGTATTTGGATTATACCAAACTGAACAGATCACGAATGAAACGGTGGGATAAGCAATTATCGCTGGACGAGGATCTGGTTTCTCATTTAAAGAAAATAAAATCGCCACAACACTGGATCATCATTTCAGAGCCCTGGTGTGGAGATGCTGCGCATATTGTGCCCTTTTTGATAAGAATGACAGAGCAAAATGAATATTTAACGTATGATATCCAATTGAGGGATACTGAACCGTTCCTTATTGAAAGCTACCTGACTAATAACGCCAAGAGTATTCCAAAGCTTATAGTAAGGGACAAGAAAGAGAATGATCTTTTTGTTTGGGGACCACGACCAAAGCAGGCACAGGAATTAATGGATAATATGAAAGCTGTAAACGCTGATTTTGAAACCAGTAAAATTGCTTTGCAGAATTGGTACAATGAGGATAAAGGGATATCTCTTAACAGCGAGCTGATTCAATTTTTTGGAAAAGCTAGTATAAAGATTTGCCACAACCAACAGAGATTTAATGAAAAACCTTTCCTTCTGTAGCATAGTGTAGTTGCTTTTTACAATACTCAATAAAAATAGAATTTTAAAAATAGTATGACTGGTTAATTGAAAAATTTCCCCATAATAGCAATTATAAAATTAGTTTTTGGTGCTTTTTGAATTGTCACAGGACTTATTGAAAAACAGCACCATCGCTTTGATTGGCAGTGTTTTACTAATAATTAACTTGGTAAAAAAAGGAAATTGTTCTCGATGAACCTGATTTACTGAATATAGTTAGCTAACCAACATTTTTATATTTTCTGCCAATCTCATTGAAGGAGAATCAACAAACTTCCTTAAAAATGATATATAATAGATTAAAAAAGACTTTAGTATGAAATATGATTTTGATGAAATAATTGACCGTAAAGGCACTAACAGTCTTAGTTACGATGGCTGGAAAAGTTATATGTTTGGCAATGAAGAGAACCTAGTTTTTCCATATAAAAATGAAGATTACATTCGTTTGTGGGTGGCAGATATGGAATTTTCTACTCCGCCGGAAGTCCTTAAAGCTATCAGAGATAGATTGGACAGAAAAATATTAGGATACACAAGTATTTATGACCCTGAATACTATGAAGTTGTGCAAAGCTGGTTTATGAAACGTTACCAATGGAAAATCAACCTTGAACATCTTGTTGTTTCTCCCGGCATAATCCCAGCCCTTAATCGGTTGGTGAGTTTGTTGACAAGTCATAATGAAAGTGTATTGATCAATACTCCTTCATACACGCCATTCAAAACGGCTTGCGATATTAATGATCGCCAAGTTTTTTACAGCAATCTGGTTCTGGAGCAGAACAGATATGATTTAGATTTTGAAGATATTGTGTACCAATTGGAAGATAAGCAGAAAAATATAAAGCTATTCATTTTCTGTAACCCGCACAATCCAACAGGAAGAATATGGACAGAGGCAGAACTACGTAAGATTGGTGAAATTTGCATCGAAAGAAATATATGGATCATTTCCGATGAAATACATTGTGATTTGCTTAGAAAGGGAAAAGTACATGTACCTTTGGCGAGTTTATTTCCTCAAAGTGATCGTATTATAACCTGTACAGCTCCGAGTAAGACTTTTAACCTTGCAGGAAATCTAATGTCACATGTTTTTATTCCAAATGATATTATCAGAAATAAATGGACAAAGATCTATTTTGATTTACTGTCTCCTTTGAGTGTTGAAGCCGTCAAAGCAGCATATCGGTATTGCGAGGAATGGCTTGAGCAATTAAGGGAGTATTTAGATGGAAATTTTAATTATTTAAAAGCCCAACTCAATAAACATTTGCCAGAATCAAAATTTGAAGTACCCGAATCGACTTATCTTGCCTGGATTGACATTTCTGAATATGCAGATAAAATTCCAGATCAGAATATATCGAAATACTTTGCAGAGAAAGCAGGAGTATTAGTTGAAGATGGGAATATGTTTGTAGCTAATGCAGAACGATATATCAGGCTAAATCTCGCTTGTCCACGTTCTGTTTTGAAAGAGGGAATACATCGAATTGTAGAGGTATTGAGAAAATGATGCTATTTATTTAGTGAAAATTACCAAGAAAATATTGTGCTTTCCAAGTGATCCTCGTTCATAAATGAGGTTATTAATTTGAATAAGATCTTTAGTTTAGTGATTTATTAAACACAAAGGTTTAACTTTGATAATGCAAACAAATCCATAAAAAACAATAGTATTTACACTAGTAGCAATTAATACTTTAATTTTTACCTTCCTTTCTTTTTTACACATCTACTGGAGCTTCGACGGAACATGGGGCAAAAAAAAAGCATTACCTGTTAAGGTAAGTGGAGAGATGGCCTTAAATCCCAGTAAGTTCGGAACTCTGATTGTTGGACTCGGATTATTTTTATTAGCATTTGTCACCCTGGCAAATATTGGGCTTGCAGACCAGCTGATTGGGAGAAAATACATTCATATAGCGACTTATATTAATGCAGGAATATTCTGTTTTCGTGCGATCGGAGATTTCAAATATGTCGGATTGATGAAAAGTATTAAAGGAACGAACTTCGCAAAGCTAGACATCAAGACTTATGTCCCACTTTGCCTTATGCTCTCTTTATTTAGCTTATCTATTCCACTGATCACTAGCGGACAATAGACTTTACTTACCTAACAGAATCCTGTACGCAGTTAACGATGATTTTAATCACTTAAAGGTTCAGAGAATAGAATGATTACAACAAACTTGTGTGTGGTGATTTTTAGAGGCTTTAAACAGATTTACTAGGTTTAATTGTTAACAAACAGTGGGATCACATGTTAAATTGTTTTTTTAAAATAAATTAATTTTCTATTTTTAGTGTCTATGCAATTATTGTTATCAAATTTAAAATATTAAAAATGGAAAAAGCTGTTAAAATGCAGATCCGTAAGGATTTAAACGGACGCCAACAGCAGGATATTATCAAACTAAAAGGCAGTTTGATTTCTAATGGATATACTCAGATCATACACATTATGGATCAAGATGAGGAATTTCATATCAACTCTTTTGAAACTGAAGATGAAAAAAGAAATGAAGTTCATGATTTTATAAAGACATTTGTAGATAAGGCAGATTTGGCAGATGCAGTTTTTATTAAATGATTTACTTGTTTTAATTAAATAATGAAGAGAACAGAAATAAAAAGTATTCCTGACTATTTTGACAGGTATATAAATCTGGTTGAGGATATTGATCTATTTGAGGCTTTTGAGAAAAGTATGCGCGAAATAAATCAACTCGATACAAGACTAATTGAAAAAATAGGAGGCAAAACGTATCTCCCCAACAAGTGGACAATTAAAGAAATCATTCAGCATATTTCTGACATTGAAAGATTATTGCACGCCGGAACACTAAGATTTGTAAGAGGAGAGATAAATCATGTAATTTCATTTGATGAAGAAGAAATCGCAAAAAATTCCGGAGCAAATAACAGGCATATCATTCAAGTAATTGAGGAATTGAAATCTGTACGGAAATCCACTATTGCTTTATTTGAAAGCTTTGATCAAAATGATTTTCAAAAATCAGGAATCAACTGGAAACATAGAATTAGCGTAGAAGCAATGGGATTTAATATTATTGGTCATCAAATCCATCATTTTAAATTTATAAAAAACAATTATTTCTGTCTATAAGCTCCCTGAGAGCTGTCCACAATATACAAATCTCTACTGTCATTAATTCTTGAAGCTCTTTTGATTATAAAAGTTCTATCTTATTTTTTAATAATAGTTCAACTTCACTACGATATCTTGGATTATAATATGGCGTATATTTGATATATCCCATTGTATGAAGTTCTTTAAAGTATTTATGGTAGGTTGGAAGAGTTTTTATATATGATGATGACATTATTTTACTTCTGCTGACTTTAATAACTTTAGATTGTCCTTGCCTGTATCCTAAATATAAAACTGCATTTAGTAAAGCAAAATACCAAACATTTAATCTGGTATCTTTTTCAAATAGGTTTAGGTATTTTATAATATTATGGATTTGCATAATTGATTAATTCTTAAAAAGATTTTGCAGATCGGTTTTGCTGTAATAATAAGAACCAAGGATCTTTGTGCATCGCACTTTTCCAGTTACACGCAGAGTCTGAAGTCAGGCAGAGGAAATGCTCAATGATTTTTTTACAATTCGGCTTTTCAACCAGTCAGGAGTGAATTCCTCTTGTTTTTTATTATCATTTCTTATTTCATTAATGCAAACTGTCTTAAATCGTCTTTTGTTACTTGCTCGCTCATAATTTTTTTTCATTTGCAATTTGAAATCTTTCGATTAGTTTTTCTATAATTTCTGATCATTTTCAAAATTGTTCTTTATTTTGAATAAGTTTTTCAAGTGCTTTAGCTTATCAACTAGCTCATTAATCATTTTAGGGTTTTGATCCAGTGTAAGAAGATTTAAAATGGTTATTGTTTAAATCAATTACATTAGATTTCTCAATTAAATAATTTATTTAAATTTCATCTTTATAATTAATTATCAAGTTTAACTATAGTTAATAGTAAGTGGCTTTAGAAAGGCTATTTTGGTATTAATTAAAATTTTACTATTTTTTTGATTGCCTGGATGCGAGACACTCCGTTTTATATAATTATGAATAAGTAGTTTTTTAACATAGCCATAGGCTTTATAAGTAACTGTAGTATAAAGATTATAGGTTTTGATAATTTCTTGTATATTTTGAAATAACTATGAAAAATTAATTGATAATTTTTAAAATTATTTAGTTTTGTATTGAATAAAACTCCTAAAGTGGGAAAATCTTCAATGAAGAATGAAAAGAGAGATATTGATTTATGGAGCCGAATAAAAAAGGGAGATCTTCGTGCTTATCATGAATTATATGATCGTTACATAAACATGCTTTTTACCTTTGGAATGCAGTACACTAATGACGAATCTTTAGTGCAGGATGCCATACATGATATTTTTGTCGATCTTCATCGTTACCGCACTACCATTAAATTGGATGTAATAGTGAAATCGTATCTCTTCAAGTCTCTTCAGAATGATATTTTTAAAAAATTAAAATCCCAAAAGAAGATAGTATCTCTTGATATTATTTTAGATGGTGCTTACAAAACTGATTCTGCAGAAGATGAGCTAATTTTTAATGAAACGACATTAAAGAAACATGCAGTCCTTGCCTTAGCATTATCTTCGCTGACCAAAAAACAACGTTATGCACTGCATCTGCGTTTTAGTGAAGACTTGTCTTACGAGGAAATTTCTTACGCATTAGGAATTAGCGCGCAATCTTGTAAAACATTGGTTTACAGGTCTTTAAAAGAGATTCGAGAGAAGCTTTAAAAAAACTTTAAAAAAACATCATTTTTTTTGTCTACGTTTTGGCCTTTTGGTTCTTATAGTAATATAGAGAATCTAAAAAGAAAAATATTTTGTACCCAAATTTCAAAATTTTACCAAAAGAAGATAAAGCTGATTTAAGAGCCAGAATTGCACAAAGCATTCTACTGGAAAAACAGCGTATCAGAAGAAAAAAATTTTTCACTCTTTCCTTGAGCCTTGCAGCTGTGCTTTTTATAGGCCTTGTTATTAATTTCACTTTTAACCAAGAGCAAAAAATAATTAGTCCAATTGAGCAGTTTGCAAATCAAACCTCAAGTACTGGTTCCTTCGAGAAAAGCGATCAGGTTAAGTTAGTACTTGCAGATAAGAAGGCTGTCAGTATTGGTGACAGTACTACCATTGCATATGATGAGTCAGGAGATAAAATTCACATTAATAATAAAGAAATTGAACAAGGAAAATCTCAGACCCTTCAATATAATACTGTTTTAGTGCCATACGGAAAAAGAGCACATCTGAGCTTGGCAGACGGAACTTTGGTCTGGCTGAATTCAGGATCAAAATTAATTTACCCAACGGCTTTTAATACAAAAAGCAGGGAAGTATTTCTGGAAGGTGAAGGTATTTTTGATGTGGCTCATAATGCGGCAAAACCATTTTTTGTACAGGCAGCTAATAATTACAGTGTTCGCGTATTAGGGACTTTATTTAATGTGAGCTGCTACGCTGCAGATGCGAAAGTATCGACAGCCTTATTGCGAGGAAAGGTACAGGTTGCCTATGCCAAGAAAGGTTTTTTTAGTGGAGATACTTTACAAACAATTCTTAAACCGGGAATGATTACCGCTTTAGACAAAAAACATCAGACGATACAAACTACGAGAGAAGATGTTACGCCATTGTTTTCCTGGAGAAAAGGTTATTATGAGTTTTCTGAGCAAAAACTTCCATTAGTTTTAGAAAAACTCACAAGATACTATAATGTCACTTTTGTTATGAATAAACAAATAAATCAAAAAGAAACTTATTCAGGAGCTTTCACCCTTAATGATGATTTAGATAAAGTGATAAAAACATTAGAAGCTACAACAGGTCTTGAGTTTGTTTATGATGCTAAGGCCAGAAAAATAACTATTAACTAATATCAATTGACTAAAAATTACGGATTGCCTATGAAGAGATAAAACATGACAGAATAAACCGGGAAAACTAACCAAAAAAAAACCAAAAGATGCTCCAACATCTCTTGGCTTATGTAAAATTTATAATTGCGAAGGCAATTATTGAAATAACTAAAACAAAATTATGAATAAAAATCATGATATAGGCTTTCTATTGCCTAAAAAAATCATCAACCTTACTTTTATTTTATTTATGAGAGTATTCATTTTAGTTCTCTATTTAGGATTAACCAGTATCTACGCCAATGTTGCCAAAGCACAAAATGAAATCTCAGTAAAGGTTCAGGGGGCTTCGCTGCAAACACTTTTTAGTACCATTCAGCAAAAAAGTGATTACGTGTTTTTTTACAATGACGACCTAATGTCCTCTACTAAAAAGATAAATTTAAACCAGTACGGAACTGTCGAGCAGATTTTAAATACTGCATTAGCCAATACAGGTTTAACCTATACTGTTATAGATAAACAAATCGTTATTAAAAAAAACAAGCCTAAAACTGCGTTAAATGAACTGGAACCTTATGAGGTTAAAGGAACGGTAACTGATAAAAAAGGAAATCGTTTAGCAGGGGTAAATGTCTTACTGGTGGGAACTCAAATTTGGGATGTTACACGAGAAAAAGGAGACTATAGAATTGAAGTAGTTGCCACAGATTCGCTTAGATTTTCATATTTAGGTTATAAAACTAAAACAGTAAGTGTCAACAATAAAAAATTGATAAACGTAGTTTTAGAACCTCAGGCAGAATTATTGAAAGATTTAGTTGTTACTGCTTCAAACGGTTATACAGATATTCCTAAAGAAAGGGTTACAGGTGCTTTTGAAGTGATGGGTGCTAAAGAATTGGCAGAAGTTCCTACTGTAGATCTTGCTTCAAGACTGGAAGGAAAAATGGCAGGAGTAAAAGTAGATCCAAGAACAGGTTCAATTTCTGTCAGAGGAACCAATAATTATAGTGGGAGCGGTAGTCCGCTAATCGTTATTGATGGTTTTGCTCAGTCTGAAAACGATTTTAAATTTAGTAGAAGAGGGGTGCCGGGGCAATCGATCTTAAGTTATCTTAATCCGGATGATGTTGAAACTATAACGGTTTTAAAAGATGCTGCTGCAGCTTCTATTTGGGGTTCGCGTGCGGCCAATGGAGTAATTGTTGTAACTACAAAAAAAGGTAAAAAAGCAGATCCAACAATTAATTTCAGCACTACCACTACAATAGGTGAGAGAATGGATTTAGGGAAGCTTCGTGTAATGAATGCATCCCAATATATTGATTATGAGAAAGATTTAGTTAATGGTGGTTTTATTGTTGATAATATTAACAATACAATTGATTCCGGTGGTGCTAAAAATCCGAGTGCTGCTCAGGAAATCATCTTTCAACAACAAAGGGGAACGATTTCTATGGTACAAAGGGATCAATTATTAGCCCAACTGGGACAAAATGATAATCTGGGTCAGATAAACAAATACTTATTGCGAAATTCAGCCACTACACAATACGATTTATCTGTAAGCGGTGGAAGTGATAAAAGTACGTATTTCTTGTCTTTAGGTTATAATAAAGATGAAGCAGCGTTTAGAGCAAATCAATCTAAATCATACAATATTACCTTAAATAATTCTTTTCAGCTTAAAAGTTTTTTAAAATTAAATACAGGGATAAATTACGTTTCAAGTACTTTTCAGGAAAATACTACAGCTAATGAGGCTTTATCCAATGTATCAAGCAGCGCATTGCGTCCTTATGATATGATTACGGACGATAGCGGGAATGGTATCGATCGTTATATTATTTTTAGACCCGAAGTGGCTAAGGGATTCGAAAAGAAAGGATATTTACCATGGACGTACAATTATTTGGATGAGTTGAATTACTCCAATGTAATCACAAAAGGAGCAAACTTAAGACTGAATGCCAGTTTAACGGCTACAGTAAACAGTTGGCTGAACTTTGAAGCTTCGGGTATGTACACTTCAATTGGAAATAAAACTAAATCGTTGAGTGAACAAGACAGCTATTACTCAAGAAATTTAATAAACGAGGCCACCTCTGTAAATACGGCGGGTAAATTGGTATATGGTATTCCGATGGGAGCTTATTTGTACAATACAACATTGTCTAATGAATCACAAAGTATGCGTTTTCAAATGAATATTAACAAGAATTTCAATGAAAATAATGGGCTGCACTTTCTAGCTGGTTCAGAAATTAAGGAAGAACGCAGGGAAGGATCAAGCCAGAGATATTATGGTTACAATACAGATACCAACTCAGGACAATCTGTAAATCCTACCACTTACTATACCACTATTTACGGGTGGCAGAGTATTATAGGAAGTTCTGATACAAGTATCAGTAAATACAGAGACCGCTGGTTATCTTATTATGGATTAGGTTCTTATGATTACATGAGCAGATATCACGTATCGGGAAGTGTTCGTTTTGATGATTATAATCTACTGGGAGCTTCAAGAAAGAACAGAGCATTGCCTCTGTGGTCAGTAGGCGGTAAATGGGATATTAATAAAGAGTCTTTCTTAAGAGAGGTGGGCTGGCTTAATAATTTGTCTGCCAGGGTTACTTATGGTAAAGCAGGAAGCACTCCTACAGGCGGTTTTGGAAGCAACAGTGCTATTATTAATGTTGGATCAATTGATTTTAATACACAATTACCAACAGCTGGTATTTCACTACCGGAAAATCCTGAAATTAAATGGGAAACTACAACAACGCTTAATTATGGTTTGGATTATTCCCTTTTTAATAATCGTTTAAACGGAAGTGTTGATTTTTATTATAAAAAATCTAAAGATATCCTGGCCAATGTCCCTTATAATCCAACTTATGGCTGGAGTTATTTAAACTATAATACTGCTTCACTTAAAGGTCATGGTGTTGATGTGAATATTGGTGGACTTATAATAGACAAAACTTTTAAGTGGAATAGTAATTTCAATATTTCGTATAATACCAATGAAGTTACAGACACCCGTTATAATCTTACCACAGTGAACCAATATTTTTCGGGAACTGCAATGCTACGTAATAGTATAGGCTACCTTTATGCTTATAACTGGGCAGGTTTAGATGCCACAGGCCAATCTACTATTGCTAAAAAGGATGGCACGATCGTAAACTCCTCACAAGGTATTGCAACGATTGACAAAGATGATTTAAAATATATGGGAACTACTATTGCACCTTATTTTGGGGGACTTATGAATAGTTTCTCTTATAGTAATTTTACATTAGGTGTGCAGATTACCTATTATATGGGGAGTGTTTTTAGAAATCCGGTATTACAGAATTATCCTTCTTATGCAGGGGTGCAAAATGGGGCTGTAGCAAAAGATGAACTTATCGCCGATCGCTGGAGACAATCTGGAGATGAAGCTTCTACAAATATTCCAGGGTTAGCCAATATTAGTTATAATAGCCTGAACCGTTTTCAGATGGCAGACATCAATGTATTACCGGCAGACAATGTACGATTACAGCAAATTTCGTTGGGCTATAGCGTTCCTTCAAAATTTTTAGACAGGACTTTTATAAAGTCTTTGAGTTTTAATTTCGCCGCTAGAAATTTAGGTTTATTATGGGTTAAGAATGATTTAGGTATTGATCCGCAATACTTGTCAAATAACAATTATAATACACTTGCTCCTCAGCGCAATTATACTTTACAATTTAATTGTAGTTTTTAATTTTAAAAAACAGACTTATGAAATTTCTAAAATTCACACTATATATTTTCCTGCCATTGCTTTTATTAAACTCCTGCAGAGATTACGTCGAAGTAGAACCGGTTGGCAACAACAGAATCTTAAAATATACCTCTGATTACAGAGGTTTGGCTAATAATTATACCACGATGGGATCTTTTGGCGGTGTCCATTTACTTGCCAGTGCAGATGTAGAGTTTCCTGCAACCTATCAAAATAGCGTTACGACTATTTGGCAAAACAGTTATACATGGCAGGAAACGATATACAATCCGTCTCAAGGCGATTCAGATTGGAATGGCCTGTATTTGTGTATTTATTACAGCAATGTGATCATAGACGGCGTAATGAGCAGCCAGGGTGCAACAGATGCAGAAAAAAAAGAAATTTATGCCGAAGCTTTTGTTCACAGGGCATTTGCTTATTTGCAGCTGGTCAACGTCTATGGACCTCAGTTTGATCCGGCTTCTGCCAATTCAGAAAAAGCGGTTCCGTTATTATTAAAACCAGAATTGTTTTCAAAATTAGACAGAAGTACAGTGGGGCAAGTTTACGATCAGATTATTTCTGATCTGCAGAGCGCCCTTGCCAGTGATATTCAGGATACACCTCCATATAATGTGCTGCCTTCAAAAAGGGCTGTTTATGCATTGCTTGCCAGAACCTATCTTTATATGGGCAATTACCAATTGAGTCTTGACAATGCGCAGAAAGCACTGGCCATGCAAAACGGTCTAATCGATTTAAAAACCTTTGCAACTGCTTTCAATTATCCGGTTTTAATTGAGAATCCCGAGATTATATTTTCTAAAACATTGCTTAATGCCTATGATGGAGCTCCTTTATCAAGTGAGCTGTTAAACAGCTTTGAAAGTAATGATTTACGTTATAATTACTATACCATTGCAGGTACTAATTTTTCTCCTTCTTATACTGGAAGAGGTTTTGGAATTGGAAGGTACAGCAGGACTACTGGAATTAATATTGGAGTATCGGTTCCGGAAATGTATTTAATCTCAGCGGAATGTTATGCCAGGTTAAACGATACGCAAAAGGCAGTTGATAATTTAAATGCATTAAGAGCAACACGATATAAATCAGGAACAACCTATCAGGTAACTGCTGCCACAGCCAAAGAAGCCCTGAATCTTGCACTTGTTGAAAGACAAAAAGAGCTTATAGGAAGAGGATTTCGTTGGTTTGATCAGCGAAGACTGAATTTAGATCCTGCTTTTCAAAAAACATATACCAGGGTTTTTAAAACCCAGACCTACACTCTGGCGCCTAACAGTCAGGGATATGTATTTCCAATTAATCAAAATTATATCGATTTAAACCCTGAGTTGGGTAAATAAAACAACAAGATGTTAAAAAAAATATTAAATATCAAAATACTGGTACTGTTTTTTTGCACCATTACCTTACAGGTTAAAAGTCAGGAAACAAAGTTAAGATTAACCGGAATGGTAGACATTCCGGTTGTTGGATCAACTTTAAATATGACCTATGATCCAAAAGGAGGTCCGCTGGAAAATATTAAAGATATTAATGGTTATGCCTACATTTTTAATGATTACAGATGGCAAATTGAAGACCTTAAAATGAGGAAAAACGGAGCAGTTTGGAATGTAGAATATACAATACCGGCTAACTGCGCTTTCATGGCTTTTAAATTCTATGCTAATACTGATAAGGGGATTCTTACTGATACCGGACAAGATACCGGATATCTGCTGACTGCTTTTACAGAGGCAAAAGTAAAGGTAGCCGGAGCAGATTTAGCCTGGGCAACGTTTAGAAATAAGGATTTCAACAGTGGATTCGGCGGTTATTTTAAAGATTTTACCATAGTGGGAGAGGCCACAGAATACTGGCTAAAGAAGGAGCTAACAGATCATCCTGAGAATTTTCCAAAATTTATTGATACTTATATTAAAGTTTTAAAGGTTCAGAAACCGGAAAAATTTGACGAGTTAGGACATCGGTTTTTGGGAGATTTTGTAAAGAAAATCAACGGACAGCCTGAAGAAGTTTTTACAAAAGTTCACAATTTGTATTTGTATGAACTTAAAGATAAAGCAAAAGGGGATTCTCTTGAGACCGTGATTCAAAAACAGTTTCCAAAAGGGTCACTTATGCGTTTCAAGGCTTTTCAGAAGATAGCCCCAATAGCGGATGCAGCAGAAAGAAACAAAGCGATAACTGAGTTTTTAACTGATTTTCCATACAGTAAAGAAGTTCCGGAATCACAGAACTATTTATATGATAATCTGGCTAAAATGCAGTTTGGTTATTATTTTCAGGCAAAGGATTATGCGGCTATTTTAAAGCTGATTCCAACAATGAATTTTGCAGTACTGAACGATTGTTATCATCAAAATATCTCAAAAGCATTGTATGTTAAATCTGTAGAACCGCAAGTTATCGAAACTATGGCTGTGCCGATGATTAGATTGATGAGGGAAAAGATTAACGATTTATCGTATATGCAGGGAATTTACTGGTCACCAAATCAGGCAACTCAAAACGCAAAGAACCAGCTAAATGAAGAGTTAGTGATCCAAATCCGTATGTTCAATATGCTAAAAAAACACAAGGAAGTTTCGGAGTGTTTCGAATTATTACCCACTCAAAAACGTTACGAAAAAGCAAGTATCAACGACATACATATTGCGGCTTTAGAAGCATTAAACAAACCCACTTTAGAAGTTTTAAAAGCAGCGGCAAGAGCCAATGCTTTATCTGAAGGATCAACAGCCAAATTAAAAGAGTTGTATTTAAAAGAAGGCAAAAAAGAAGCTGATTTTTCTGCATTCTTAGAAGAATTAAAAAAAGAAAATAATTCTGAAGAAAAAATTGCTTTAATGGCTCCTGTACAAGCTCCGGCAATTAATGTACTAACGGCAGAGGGTAAGCCAAAACAATTGGTTTTAGACAATGGAAACATTATCGTAATCGATTTTTGGGCAACCTGGTGCGGACCTTGTAAAAAAGCATTTCCCGCGATGCAGCAATTGGTTAACAACTACAAAGACGACAAGCAAGTTAACTTTTACTTTATAAGCACACAGGAAAATAAAGAAGGCTATAAAAAAGAAGCAATAGCATATTTAAAAGAAAAAGGATATAAGTTAGATGCTTATTTTGATCTTGTAAAAAAAGGTGGAGGAACTAATAATGAATCTTTTGCAAAGTACGCAGCGATCTTTAAATCAAGTGGAATACCTAGAAAAGTAGTCATTAAAAACGGAAAAATTCGTTTTACATCAGAAGGTTTTTCTGGAAATCCGGGACAATTAGTGGATGAACTTACCGAAGTTATCAATGCTTTAAAGAACGAAAAATAGACTTTCAAAAGCCAATAGGGATATGAAAAAAATAATGACACTGTGTATACTCGCTTTGAGTATACACAGTTTATCTGCCCAGAAAAAAGCAGTCGATGAGTCTGCTTACCAGTCATGGCAAAGAATTAACAGTAAAGCGTTATCCTATAACGGAAAATGGATGTCGTACAGCACCGTTTTTCAGGATGAAGAAAAGGAAAATAAAAAGCAAATTATTATTCAGGAAACTCCCAAAGGGAAACGTTTGGTATTAAATGATGCAAACGATTTTAAATTCATCGGAAAAAAAGACTGGGTTCAGTACAGTAAA
Organism: Flavobacterium sp. LK-23; assembly: GCF_058135255.1. NCBI lineage: Bacteria > Pseudomonadati > Bacteroidota > Flavobacteriia > Flavobacteriales > Flavobacteriaceae > Flavobacterium > Flavobacterium sp. LK-23. Next base: position 367,992 of record NZ_JBYUVT010000002.1, on the reverse strand, counting down.
CAGGATACTACACTTTTGCAAAACTTAAAATCGGGTTTAAAAAGAGTATGGAAATCCAGGCATTATACAAATGCTTTGGAAGGAACCGATATTTTATACTATACACGTCCTGAGACGGCAAAAGGAGATTTCTTTTTACAGCGTTTGGTATGTTATAATCTGCAAAGCAATGACAGTTTATCTGTAAAGAATATTAAGTCATTTCGTTTTTTAAAGAATAAATCGATTTTTTATGTTCAGATAGAAAAGGATCAGGTATTGCTGAAATATGGAACTCCGGGGGGCAAACAACAAACTCTTTACAGCGCAAAAGCTTCAGATTTTGGAGATTTTCAACTCAACGCAAAAGAAGACGGCGGCAGTTTTACTCTTCGAACAAACAACAATTCAGGGTTTAATATGCTGTATTATTTTAGTTTAAAAACTAATTCGGTAAAACCAGTATTCAATTATGATGATCTTACCATTAATGATCCGGCATATTCGATTGTAAAAACAGCTTACGCATTAAATGAAAACACCAATTTCATTGCGTTAATGCTTAACGAAAAAAAGCGTCCCGAGAATACACAGATTCCAAGATCAGAAATTGAAATCTGGAAATCCGCACAAGGTACGATGGAACGCAGGCAAGAATTGCTCCGAAATTCTAAAACGGCGCCAAGTGAGCAGAAATATCTTTACGATATCAAAAACAAAAAAAGTGTCAAATTGGCTTCGACTGGCGAATTTGATCAGGTAATGATTCCGGAATCAGCTAATTTTAAAGGTGTTTTTGGCATCGATAAAAAACCCTATACAGTAGAAGTAGACTGGATGTTTAATGAGCGAAGTGATTTGTATTGGATTGATGCCGAAACCGGAAAATCAAAAATAATAATAGAAGGAACAGCTGTAAATCCAATCTGGAATCCACAAGGAACGTTTGCTGTGATTTATGATGATAAACAAAAATCATGGATGGTTTTTGATAGTGACAAAAATTCGCTGCAGTTTAAAAACATAAGTGCACAAATTCCGTTTTCAGTTTCAAATAGCAATGTAGATATGGCCTCTTTAAGCACTGCTTACGGAATTGCAGGCTGGCTCAATAACGGAAATACAGTAGTTCTTTACGATCAGTTTGATATGTGGGCAATAGACTTGAGCCATCAGATACCGGCATATTCGATTACGAAAGGTTACGGACGAAAAAATAAAGTTGTTTTGCGATTGGGTGAAGTAGGATATGGTGGTGATTTGACCAACAGAAAAACAATAACTTTAACAGGTTTTGATACAGAACACAAAGCCAAAGGAGTTTACAAACTAAGCAATAATACGATAACCAAAATAGCGGCTGATCCTAATTATGATGTGAAAATAGAAGCAACTTCAGGAGATAATTCCAGTGTATTATTTTCTAAAGAAAGTTATACTGTTTTTGATGATCTCTGGTGGGCAAGCTCAAATTTTGGATCACAGCAGCGACTTACAAATATCAATGCGCAGCAAAAAGAATACGCTTGGGGAACCTCAAAATTACTTAGCTGGAAAGCTTTTGACGGAAATGAAAATCAGGGAAATCTATATCTTCCGGACAATTATGATCCTAAAAAAACATACCCGGTAATTGTTCATTTCTATGAAAAACATACCGACGATTTGAACCAATATCAATTGCCGGAAACCAGTACCTCGAACATTAATATTCCCTCATTTGTAAGCCGTGGTTATATAGTTTTTCAGCCAGATGTGCATTACACGTACGGAGATCCCGGAAACAGCGTGTACAATGATGTTATCAGCGGTGTTGAGTATTTAATTGCACAAGGCATTGCCGAAAAAGGTAGAATTGGGATTCAGGGACATAGTTTTGGAGGATATGAAACTTCTTTTCTGCTTACTAAAACAGATCTTTTTAGCTGTGCCATTGTAGGTTCGGGCGTAAGTAATTTTACGTCTAATTATCCTGTTATGAGATCCAATGGACTTTCCACTATGTTTAAATATGAAGTAGATCAGTACCGAATGGGAAGTTCTTTATTTGATAATCTGGAGGGTTATATTAAAAATTCGCCTCTTTTCTCTGCAAAGAATATCAAAACACCAACACTAATTTTCCACAATGATGGAGATCGTGCAGTACCGTATCAGGAAGGGCAATCTTTGTTTTTTGCACTTCGCCGTTTAGGAAAACAGGCCTGGCTGGTCAATTACAAAAAAGAGGGACATACTTTAGATCAGGCCGGTAACAGAAAAGACTGGACAATCAAAATGCAGCAGTATTTTGATTATTACTTAAAAGGTGCAGAACACCCAAATTGGATGTGATATAACCCATAAATTAATATAATACTAAGACTGTTATTTGAAGGTTTCTCCTGAAGCCTTCAAATTGACAGCAGGGTTTTCTCTCATAGTATTTTAAAATTTATTTTGATTTAATAAATAAAAAGGATAAATAAAATAATAAAATCAATCAAAAAGAAACATAAGACAGCAACAAATATGAAAGTAAAAATAATTTTAGCACATTTCCTGATATTGGGTTTAACTCAGGTATCCGCGCAGTTTAAAACTACAATTCCGCTGCGAAAATATGTTGTACACGGAACTTTAAACAATGGAATGCAGTATTTTATTCTGCACAATGAATGGCCCAAAGACAGAGCAGATTTTTATTTTGTTCAGAATGTAGGGGCCATTTTAGAAGACGACAATCAAAACGGACTGGCGCATTTTCTGGAACACATGGCTTTTAACGGAACAGAAAATTTTAAGGGAAAAGGAATTATAAATATGCTGGCAAAGCACGGTGTTACTTTTGGCCGCGACATTAATGCGTACACTGCTCATGATGAAACAGTTTACAATCTTAGTAATGTACCGGTTAAAAATCCAACTTTATTAGATTCATGTTTATATGTTTTACACGATTGGTCTGGTTTTTTATCTTTAAAAGATACCGAAATTGATGCCGAAAGAGGAGTAATACGCGAAGAATGGAGAACAAGAAGAAATGCCGATTTAAGAATTGCATCACAACTTGAGCCTGTCATTTACAACGGTTCAAAATATGCAAAAAGGGATGTTTTGGGCGATATGGATCTTATTGAGCATTTTAAATACAAGCAATTAAGAGATTATTATAAAAAATGGTATCTGCCAAATCATCAGGCTGTAATTATTGTTGGAGACATTGATCCTGCAAAAATAGAACAGCAGGTCAAGAAAATAATGGGGTCAATTCCTATGGCTTCAAATCCTGCAGAACGTACTTATGAATCGATTCCCGATAATGATAAGCTGCTTTATAAACTGGCTTTGGACAAAGAAGCGCAGAAAACTTCTATTTCATTAAATTTCAAAAAGAACAAGCCTCTTGTTCAGGATCTTACAGTGTTTGAAAACAGCATTGCAGAACAACTGGCTTTGCAAATGATGAATAATCGTTTTAGAGAATATACAGTAAACAACGAAACCGCCCTATTAGGAGCTGGTTTAAGTTATTCAGGTCTAACTAGATTAACATCATTTTTTACTTTAACTGTAAACCCTAAAAATGGAAGATTATTAGAAGCTTTTGAACAGGCATATACAGAATATGAGCGCGCTATTCAAAATGGTTTTACCAAAGAAGAATTAGACCGCGTCAAAGATAATATGCGTACAGGTTATGAAAATCAATTAAAAAACAAGGATAAAATTAGTAATGCAAACTGGGCTTCACAATTGCAGAATTACTTTTTAGAAGCTTCGCCTGTAATGAGTTTAGAAGACGAAGGGGAGCTTGTAAAAACGGCTTTAACGAAACTTGATATCGTGCAGATTGATAAAGTATTTCGGGGACTTCAAACAGAAAAAAATCAAGTTTTAACTGTTTCAGGACCAGAAAAGCAGAATCTTACTTATCCGGCAGAGGCAGATTATACTGCGGTAATTAAAAAAGTAAAAGAACAAAAATTAGAGCCTTACACTGAAACAGTTACAAATACTGATTTGGTGAAAGATAAACTTACAATCAAGCCAATTGGTAAAAGATTTGAAATTAAAGGAATCAAAGAAGCAAAAGGATATATTTTAGAGAATGGAGCCAAAGTAATTATTTACCCAACTACTTTAGCTCAGGATCAAATTCTTTTTTCGGCTTTTAGTCCGGGAGGAGTTTCTGTATTGCCCCAGCAAGATTTGACATCCTCGCAAATTGCAACTGTTCTGGCTAAAAATTCGGGATTAGGAGATTTTAAAGTTACTGATTTACAGAAACAGCTTTCAGGAAAAACAGTTAAAGTGAGCCCGTTTATTGCAGAACATTATGAAGGTTTTAGCGGGAGCGCTGTAAAAAAAGATTTGGAAACGCTGCTACAACTGACTTATTTATACTTTAAAAGTCCAAGATTTGAAACTCAGGCATACAAGAGAATTATCGATTATTATAGTGATGCCCTTGAGAATGTAAAAGAGAACAATAAGCAGATATTTGGAGATAGTATTGCTCTATTAGATAGCAATCACAGTAAGCGGACTTTTCTTTTAAGTAAAGAAAACCTTGGAGAATTGAAATTTGATGACGCTTCTAAAATTTACAGAGAGCGTATCTCAAATGCATCTGATTTTACTTTTGTTTTTGTTGGAAATGTGAGCGAAAGTGACATTGAAATCCTTAATAAGTACCTGGGAAACATAGAGGGGAATCATACTCAGGAAAAGTTTATTGATCATAAAACAGGAATGGCAAAAGGATTTTCGAAAGAAAAATTGATACGAGAGATGAGTGTTCCTAAAACCAGTATCTATGTACATCTTGAAAACAAAAATGTGGTATTTTCAGAGAAAAATCAGATCATGGCTTATATGATATCACAGTTATTAGACAAACGATATTTGGATAAAATCCGAGAAGATGAGGGAGGAAGTTATGGTGTGCAAACTCAGAGTTCATTGTCAAAAAGCCCAACTGCAGTTTTTTCCCTTCGCGTAAGTTTTGACTGCAATCCCGAAAAAACCAGTAAACTCATTGAAATTGTGTATGACCAATTGAATGCTATTGTAGAAAACGATGTTTCAGAGAAAGACTTATCAGATATAAGAGAAGATTTAATTAAAAGCAATCAGCAGAACATCAAATCAAATAGCTATTGGCTAAATACAATTACAAGTCAATTACAATTTGGAGATAAATTTCTGAGCAGTGATGATTATGTGAAAATTATCAGAAGTATTTCGATAAAAGATATTAAAAAATATGCAGGTGAAGTGCTTCCAAAAGCCAATAAGGTAGAAGTTGTCATGCAACCAAAAACAAATTAATATGCTGTAAGATAATTTGAGCCACTTTTTCTATGAATAATTGTGGATAAGGTATTTAACGCTTCAAATAAGAACGGCAATTCTTTACTTTAATTTTAATGGTCTGTTTACAGAAGAACTTAGGTTTTTAAATATTTGAATTAGTTATAAAATTGTGTAGACTGTAAAGAGCTGTTTTGCCGAACAGCTCTTTTAAATTTATTTACCTTTCTATATTTAAATTGACTATGTTTTGTAATATATATTCCATAACATAAACAGATAGGAAAACCTAGTGGTTGTGAATTTTAAAAAGACTAACTCTCCAATAAGGTAGAAAACTTCAAAGTGAGAAGTCAATTATGCAACAATGTTGCTGAGCTCAGGTATTTTTATAATGATTACTTTAGATACAGCGGTCAATGTTACAGAGATATTTATTAACAAACCATCCGGACCATCTGGTATTGAAGAATCTTTGGTTTTAGGAGTACAAGAATTTTGGTTTTGTTTGATCTAAATTTAATTCAAAAAAGAAAGTATCCAAAAAAAAGCCACTTCATTTATTTTGAAGCGGCTTTACTAAAATTAGTACTCAAGAAGTTATATACCTGAAGATTCATAGGAAATCTTCAGGTATAAATTTTTAGATTTGATATAGCGATAGGCCCATGATGTTCTGATAGCTCTTTATACATTTGCTTTTCCATTGTTGATATTTAAAGATAATAATAAGCCTTACAGCCATATTATTCATTTATTAGTCCTTGGATCTGTTTTATGAATTTATCAGAACCATAGTTAGCAAAACCCTCATGTCTAAATCTGATTTTTCCCTTTTTATCAAGAACAATTGTGGTAGGTAATGTTCCGGTGTAAATCGTACTGGGAATATTTCCACTACTTTTAAAAAAAGGTACTGAAAGTTTTTCTTTTTTCAGATACGTATTTGCCTTGGGAATGTCTTGATCTTCATTAATTGTCAGAAAGAAAACACTAGGTTCGCTTTTAAAATTTGAATAAAGCTCTTCAATAGAGGGAAATTCAGCCCGACATGGCGGACACCACAATGCCCAAAAATTTATAAAGACCACTTTCCCGCGCAGAGATGAAGTATTGTAAGCTTTTCCTTTATCGTCTTTGAAATCAAAATCATGTGCCAATTGAGTAGATACATCAGAATCTTTTTTGTCTATACTAGCATTGAAAATGCCTGTAACCATTAATTGCCTAAGTACGAATGATTTTGCATTGGGGCTGATGAGCATTATTCCCAGAGCAATTACCATTAGTATAGTAAAAGCATTTTTCTTAATGTACTGCCATTTACTTGCAGGCGAATTCTCTTTTGAAACCTCTTTGTTGTTGAACATAATTCCCTTTTTTTATATCAGACTGTTAATTACTTTCTACTAATTCATTCAAGACTTTCACCATTTCAGGGCTTGTGTAATCCCTGCCTCCCTCTATACGGGTTATCATATCTCCGCTTTTGTCAAGGATAACTGTAGTAGGAATGGAATTCCCTAAATATTCAGGTGGAATATTTCCATTATGAACATATACAGGTAAATCATAGTTGTTTTTCGCCATAAAGGCGGTAGATTTTTCCATTTTGTTATCTACATCTACCATCAGAAACACAATTTCTTCATTGTCCTTGAAAGATTGTTTTAGCTTGTTAATGGAGGGCATTTCTTCAATACAGGGTGGACACCACGTCGCCCAAAAGTTGATAAATACAACCTTTCCTTTTAATGTATTTAACGAAACGATTTTACCGTCTTTGTCTTTAAAGGAAATACCTGAAGCCGCAGGGGCTTCCAACTCTGCAACTTTCTCTGTCGTGATATTTCCATTCTCTGGCATATCTTCTTTGTTCTTATCCGAATTTCCACAGGCTGCCAATAAAATGACTATGATGGTTAAAAGACTGGAACGAACCGCCAAATTTTTAAATTGTATCTTCATAATAAATGATTTTATAGTTTTTATTAATTTAATTTTCTATTTACTCAATAGCTCCTTGATCAGGTCAACCATTTCCTTTGACATATAGTCTGCACCACCTACGTGCCTAACTATTATATTGTTTTGCTTATCTACAATAATGGTAGTTGGAATAGAACCTGAAAAAATATCCAGCGGTATTTGGCCATCGAAAACGTGTACGGGCAAGTCAAATTTTTTGTTCTTCATCCATTTATTTGTCTTTTCGATATTCCCGTCTACATCAACCATTAAAAAAACTAGATTATCATTGTCTTTAAAGGTTTTGCGGAGTTCATTTATGGAAGGCATTTCTTGGATAGACGGTGGACACCACGTTGCCCAAAGATTGATAAATACAACCTTTCCTTTTAATGAGCTTAATGAAATAGTTTTGCCGTTTTCATCCTTAAACTTCAAATCGGGTGTTTGCTGATCATTGGACACTAACGATTTTTCGTCGTTAATGTCTTTATTAGTGTTGATATTCTGATCAATGCTGTTACTTTTCATTGATGCATACGTCAATCCCGTAATAACCAATAGCGTGAATAGGATTACTTTTTTTATATATTTTTTCATATTTTTTATTGATTTATTTTACCCTCTTTAATTTCTTCCGATGGTTTTAAAATGATTTTGTCCCCGGGCAAAAGGTTTCCGAAAACTTCTGTCAGCGTATCCAAACGAATACCCTCGTTTACCGCAACTCGTGTCACTTCATTGTTGTTCAACGTTAAAACATATGTTCCAGACTGCGTATTTAGGACACTCTTACTTTGAACCCAATTTGATGGATTTTTACGTTTTAATTTCAACTTTACCTGCGCATAATCGCCACCCTGCAATTCCCCTGATGGATTATTCACATCAAACTCCAACTTAAGGGAGCGGTCTTGTTGGTCCAGCAAACCCGATGTGCGGGAAAGTATTGCATTAAATGTTTTTCCTGGCTGTGAACTGATGGTAAACCTAGCAGGGATTCCCTCTTGTACAGATGACGCATGTTTTTCAGGAAGAGACAAAGTCAGACGTAGTTTATTGCTCTGTGCCATCATAAAAAGAGGCAAATTGGAACCAGTTCCTGCCAATGCACCAACCGAAACATTTCTATCGGTAATGACACCATCAAAGGGAGCTATTATACGTAAATATTGCTGTAATTGTGATGAATGGGCAGTTCCTGCTTTAGATGCCTGATAAGCTGATTTTGCACTTTCCATTGCTGTTTTGGCTCTGTCGGTTTCTATAGCTGCGACCGCACCAATTGTTTTGGAAGCATCTACTAATCGTTCATACGCTTGTTTAGCATATACGAAATCACTATATACTTTTTGCTCCGTAGATTTGTTAGAGAGGTATTGTTGGTTCATTTCGGGAGCTTCTAATACTGCTAATAATTGCCCTTTGCGCACGTGGTCGCCACGATCAACGTACATTTGTTTTACAAATCCCGTAACTTTTGCATAAATCGCTACCTGCTCGTAAGGTTTTAGTTCTGCAGGGACGGATATATCGTATTGGGGATTGATAAACTCTATAGGAGCTGTTGCATAATTAGCAGATTTTGTTTTCTCATTTTCTGATTGTCCTTTTTTCTGTTCTTTTTGTGAACAAGCACAAAGCATAAGTACTAACGAAGTGCTTAATGTCAATACTATTATTAATCTTTTATTTATTGAAATGTTATGATACATTGTAATTAGTATTTTAAAGTTTATTATATCGTTTGTTTTTCGGATTGCTCTGCATAATACCTGCTTTGATTATCATCAGGGTCTAATGAAGGACTGACTAGAGAAGTTCGTGACATCAGTGAGGAAAAGAAATGAGGAACTAATAACAGAATGGTTACGGTAGAAGCAATCAACCCGCCAATAACAGCTCTACCCAAAGGAGCTACCTGCTCTGCTCCGTCACCCAATCCCATTGCCATTGGCAACATACCAGCAAGCATCGCTGCGGCAGTCATTAGCACTGGTCTTAATCGAGAAGAAGCTGCAAGTGTTGCGGCGTTGGCTGGTTTCAGTTCCAGTTTTTTGCGATAATATTCTGCTTGATTGACCAATAATACTGCATTGGAAACCGATACACCGAGTGACATAATAATTCCCATATAAGATTGCAGGTTAAGTGTACTTCCTGTCAAGAAAAGTATGATGAGGCTTCCCGCAATTACGGCAGGTACTACCGAGAGGATAACTAATGGAACTTTAAACGATTGGTAATATGCCGAAAGCATCAGGAATATGGCAACAATGGCAACACCCAAACCTGCCAAAAGATTACCCAATGTATCATCTAAAAGCTTTAATGCTCCCTCTGTCCAAACAATGGTTCCACGAGGAGGCTCTCCTGCGTCTTTAATGGACTGCTTAACTGCCTTTGAAGCAGTACCCAAATCTTTTCCGTACACATTAGCCACTATGGTAACGTAACGGTTAGGCCCCTTTCTGTTTACCTGTGCAGGAGCGGTAGTCCTTTTTATGGTTGCCACATCCTCTAATACTGGGCGAAGACTTCCCGCTTTCAATGGAAGCGATCGTAATCTTTCTTCCGATGACATAACTCCCTCGGGTATCTGTACCTGTGTCTGGAATACTAGTCCTGATTTTGGATCAATCCAAAGATTTTTGTCAGTAAAACGGGTAGATGAGGTTGCCGTCACAAGGGTTCTTGTAATGTCCTGGATCGTCAGTCCGAACTGCCCGGCAAGGTCACGATTTACCTCGATTTCCAGATTTGGATAAGCAATAGGTTCTGCAATGCGGACATCTCGTAGATAAGGAACTTTTTTCAGGTTTGCTTCAATCTTTGATGCGTGTGCAAAAGCACCTTTTACCTGATTGGCTCCAACTTTGACTTCAATAGGTGTCATTGCTCCCTGTCCCATAATCTTTTCTGTCAGCTCCATCGATTCAAAATTGAAAGCAACTCTGGGATACTTCTTAGCAATCTTTTTACGGACTTTCTCTTTAAAATCTTCCATAGATCCACTGTAAATATCCTGATTGACCGAAATTTGCAAAACAGCTTCGTGGGAAGAATTAGTAAAAAGGAATATGGGGTTGATAGGCGACCCTGCAGGATGCATACCAACAAATGCTGAGGTAATATTTAAGCCGTTTTCGGGTAGTTCTGCTTTAATATCCTCAGTAATATCTTTGACAATCTGTTCTGTTTTTTCGAGTCTGCTTCCTTGTGGAGCCTGTATGCGCATTTGAAAATCGCCGTTATTGGAAACAGGCATTACATCTGTTCCGACAAGGGTTAATAATATACCTGCGATAACACTTGCAAGCAGTACATAGATTGCAAAAAGCGGTAATGCTTTGGTTGACCATTTACGCATCTGATAGGAATAATTTACACGAAATTTTTCAAAGAAAGCTCGTTTCCTAGGTGTATTGGCTTCTGTATTGTGCTTATTCTTCATCATCCAATTTGCCAGTATTGGAACAAAAGTCTGTGAAGCCAAAAAGGAAGCAATCATTGCAAAGGCAACAGCCATAGACAAAGGCATAAACATGTCTTTCGGAATGCCTGTCATAATAAAAGCAGGTGTCAACACAGCAAGAATACAGAATAATATTAGCAATTTTGGAATAGAAATTTCAAGTAAAGCATCCAGGATAGCTCTCTGTTTGGGTTTGTGCATTTCCATATGCTGGTGTATATTTTCTATAGTTACCGTAGCTTCGTCGACCAGAATACCAATAGACAGGGCAAGACCGCTCAATGTCATAATATTGATGGTCTGTCCGAAAAGATACAAGACTGTAACGGCCGACAGGATAGCAATCGGAATGGTCAGCACTACAATGATAGCTCCACGGGTATCGCCTAAGAACAATAATATTACTAATCCTGTGAAAACAGCTCCAAGAATGCCCTCGTGGATAAGGTTGGAAAGCGAGCGTTCGATATAAATGGACTGGTCGAACTCATAGCTTACTTTCACATCTTCTGGCAGTTGGTTTTTCAGCATAGGGATGGCATCTTTTAAGTTCTGCACGGCATCCAATGTAGAGGCATCTGCCTTCTTGATAATAGGCAAATAAACTGAACGCTTGCCATTCACCAGGGCATAACCAACCGTTTGGTCGGCTCCATCTTCCACACGAGCCACATCTCCAACATACACCGTACGATTATCACTCGTTTTTACTGGTGTTTTCAGTAACTCTTCAGGTCCTTTAGCAATGGAATTGATGGGTGCCATTAAGTTTTCATCGCCTATGCGGATATTACCGGCTGGTGATGGAAGACTGTTTTTGGTAATGGCAACCGTAATATCTTCAGGACTTAACCCATTTGACTGCATCGCTTCAGAGTCAATTTTAATAACAATCGAGCGAATGTTTCCTCCAAAGGGAGCTGGAGAAGTAATACCAGGGATTTCAGTAAACATAGGCCTTATCTTTGTAATGGCAAGCGTCTGAAGTTCGTTGACCGAACGCTGGTCACTTTCAAAAACAAGATTACCTACAGGAAGCGAACTTCCATCAAATCGTACTACCATTGGTGGTACAGCTCCAGCTGGAAGAAAGCCCATTGCCCTTGAAACAGATGTAGAGACCTCTCCTGCAGCTTGTGCCATATCGGTTCCAGGATAAAAGGTCAGTTTCATCAGGGTCAAACCCTGCACGCTTTTAAAATCAATATTTTTTACACCACTAACAAATAGAAGTACCTTCTGGAACTCGTTTGCCATAAACCCGTCCATATAAGCCGGGGATAGTCCACCATAAGGCATAGCAATATACATTGCAGGTAATTCCACTTCGGGAAAAATATCTACATTTATTTTTTTTACGGTATTGTAGGAAAAGAAAATTATGGTCAGTACAACGACCATAATGGCAATAGGTTTTCTTAACGCAAATCTTATAATGTTCATATACGATTAATTAAAGGTTGTTAAATAAAAAATCGAAATCGGCAGTCAGTTCTGCTTGGTACGCGAGCAAAAACCAATAATCTCGTGAAGCATCGATATGGGTGTTTTCTGCTTGTTCGGATAAAATGCGTATCTGCAAGAGTTCACTTAACGTAATCAAGCCACTTTTATACCTCGCCAGATACATATTATAAGCATCCTTAGATTGTTGTACGGCAAGTTTCGTTTTCTGAATCTGTTTGTACTGCTGCATAATTTTTACTTTCGAGGCTGAAAAATCTGCCTGCATAGCCTGTTGATATTGAGAATGAAGTAAGTTGATACCTTCCGCTTCTTTGAAAAGTTCTTCCCCTTTTAGGCGGTTAGTATGCAGGCTTGTCAAGTTCCAAGTGATACCTATACCTGCAAGAAAATTATTGGTTGTATTGCTAAAACCATCGTTCCACGCTCCCGATACCGCCCCATAGCGGCTTATACCCGTACCTCGATAAGCATAACCGCCCAACAGGTTTATAGAAGGCAAAGAAGCTCTTTTTTGTGCTTGGCCACTCAAGGTGTAATACTCGGATTTTTTATCCAAAGCATCTAAAACGGGATGTGAGGGATTTATAGCCTTTAACTGGTTTAAATTATTATCGGCTGGATTATCAAAATGGCTGGCAGATGTTGAATAATCAACCGAATCACCGCCGTAGAGCTCTAATAGCTTGATAAGAGAGGCGTTTTTAAAACCGTTCCATTGATCTTGTTCGCCTAGTGCCTGTATATAAGACGCTGAGGTTAGTAGGCTGTCTGCCGCTGGCCTTAAACCCGATGCGGACAAGCCCGAGGTTATTTTGCGAATATCATCAAGGCGCTGAGAATTCTTCTCAGCCAATTGTAATTTAGCATTATTGTACAAAAGAGTGATGTATCGTTCTGACAATGTCTTTTTCAGATTGAGTAAATAGGCATCTTTTTCACTAACTGATTTGTTATATAATGCACCTGCAGCTTGATTTTGCTTACGGAGCTTTCCGAAAGAAAACAATTCCCATTCAACAGTGGCAGAGCCAAAAGTATTGGCTGCCGTTGAGCTACCATTTATCGGCATTGCAGAACCACTCACATTGAAAAAACCAGCCTGCGGAAAAAATGCACCTGCACTTCCCTCATAGGTTCCGTAAGTATTTTGTGTCTGTGCTTTTATCTGCGGAAGCATATTACTTTTTATCGCCCGTTCATTGAACTTTGCTGCATCAATTTCAGCTGTTTTTGACCCAATGCCTGGATAGCTTTCTTCTACTTTTGGCCATAAAGTACCTAAGGTATTTTCTTTTTTTTGCTGTCCATATATTGGAAACGCGACAGCAATGGCAAACCACATTACTGTGATTGCCATAATGTATTTTATCATACTACTACAGAATTATGAAAGGCCGTAAAGACGACCAAAGATTATTTGAATGAAAGAAATAGAAAATTTTCCTATTGAAGCCTTTAAGCCAATAGGAGAAAAATTAATAAGAAAGTTATCAAATAATAAGTTTTTGGTACTGAAGGAATATTGGTAATGTACCTGCGATTTTTAACCTCTTGTATAAGGGGTGTGATAGCTGCTTGATTTGTAGGGATTCAAACAGGAAAGCAAAATTGTCCGTAAGTAACACGGCTGGCAATAAACTAATTGTTTTAAAAGAAATCTCCTGTGAAACTTTTGAATTTGCAGTTTCACTATTCTCACATTTTTCTAAACTACTGTAACTAGTATTATTGCTAAGATTTAGATTTCGTTCAGTATTAGGAGGGATACCAGCAAGAGTTTTAATACTGCTTTTGACCGGACAGGAAAACAGGATCAAAATTATAACAGCAAATACCAAGAAGTAACGCTGAGAATATTTTGGAATATGTGATAAAGTCCTGTTCATAGATTTTCAAATTTACTTCTATTTGCTTTATAAAGCAAGAAAAATATATTCTTTAAATTCTTCAGACACGATTTACTGAGAGTTAGGTTTTCCTAAACTGAATTAAAAATCTATGCCTGATATATTCTTGTTGATTGTTTAATAAGTTATAGAATCTCCTCTTCGCAGTACCCAGTACCAGCAATGCAGATAGTGAAGAAAGTATAGTATTTTATATTCAATTAAAAGCTTAGGGGCTATTTTCCAATGTTCTGATACCCTGACTTGAAAAAGGAAAAAGTATTAATTAAAGGTATCCTTTCTCGAAGTTAGGTGTTTTAGATAGCTAAGTATTTTTTATATTTGTCTTTGGATCATAGGAAACAAACATGTTGATATAAATATTTCTCGATACCCTTAGCACTATTGGAAATAAAATAGTCAGTGTTACTATAATGGCAATAAACGATGTTTTTATACTTGAATTAAAGAAAAAAAATGAGATAATGAAACTAGCAATACCCAGAGCAACGTTCAGTGCATAACTTACATACATTGCCCCATAAAAAAAAGAAGGCTCTATTTGATATTTTAGCCCACAGTGGCTGCATTTCTCATGCATTTTGAGAACAGAACCTAAATGTAGTAGATTTTTATCCAAATACATATTCTCATTTTGACATTTAGGACAACTTCCTGTTAAAATACTGTTTAATTTTGATCCTTTTTTCATTTCTTATATATGATTTTAAGCCCAAATTGATGAGCTATGTTGTTAATTTAAAGCTTTCTGATAGCTAGTAAAAGGTCCAGGTTATTTATCTTCGTACTCTTTTCTTTCTATAATTAGGGGTACAGGTATTACCCGGACAATCCCCCTTGAGTAAAAAAGCAAACAGCCCCAATACAATTCCCATAATACTGATATAGGTGTTTTTTTCAATAATTCCCATCGCGATTAAAAGTATTGCGAAAATTAACTTTGCATATACCATTAAAGGTAAATTTCTAAAATATTTCAGCATATTCTTTGTTTTTTAGAGGTCTGTTTTCGATCTTTAGTTATAGTGTCATATCTCTGGTTTTCCACTCTCTTTAGCGTAAATCTTTACAACTCTGCTTTATCCTTATAATGGATAGGAGCAGCAGTATCTTCATTTTCTATGTTCTTGGAGATAAAGTTATCAGATAGCAATCTAGCCGTGTCACGGCCACTTGTAATGCCTGCTGGTCAAAACAGGTATATACTATTTGGAACATTCCTTTTTTAGTATGTCCAAAACCTAACCAGGGAGTTAATAGCATGGTACACATTTTTAGATGCTTCAAAGTAGAGTTCAAAGTCTGGTCTTAATACCGTATTATAAGCGCGATTGCCTCTTAGGGATACAAATGATAAATCTGACATTGGGTTTACAGGAATTATAAATTAATAGTAAAAAATCTTGAATAGCACAAGGCTCAAGACAGTAAAACTTAGTTTTCTGTCTTGAGCGTTATGAATGTACAGTACTAAATTAAAATTTAGTTTTGCCCTGCTAAAAGCCCCCCGTCTACAGTCCAGGTCGCACCGGTTACCCAGCTTGTCTGATCAGAAAGCAGGAAGTAAATTGTTTTTGCTACATCTTCGGGTTGTCCAACACCTCCTAATGGATGGTAAACATCAAATGCTGCAAGGTTTTCAGCAATTTTATCTTCCTCCATAAATGTTTTGAAAATAGGAGTAACCACAAAACCTGGGTTAACCGAATTAATTCTGATTTTGTATTCAGCTAATTCGATAGCCAATTGTTTGGTTAATGCTACTAGTCCTGCTTTTCCTACCATGTAAGAAGATGCTGGTCCGGCTTTAATGGCATGATGCATCAGAGCAGCACCAATATTCACTACAGAACCACCATTGTTGTTCTCTTTCATTATTTTTGCAGCTGCCTGTGTGATAAAAAAGAATGCTTTAGTGTAAGTTTGAAAGCTGTCATAGTCTTTCTCTGTATGATCCAGGAATGAAACAGGGGTGTAGTGTCCTGCGCTGTTTACCAAATATTTCAAATTAGGCAATTCTTTTTTCAGGTTACTGTTAAATGCATCAACTGCTGCCATATCAGATAAATCAAGGGCATATATTTTTACTTTTCCACCTTTACCCTCTAATTCTGCTTTTGCTTTATTTAGACTCTCCACACTTCTTCCAACAAGTGCTACTTCAATTCCTTTTTCAATTAGTAACTCTGCTGTGGATTTTCCTATTCCGGTTGAGCCACCAACTATTAATGATTGTTCCATTTTAATATTTTTTATATGTTATTTTAATTCTTTTAAAGACAATTGTTTTGAGTGGAATCAATACGTGCTATTAAGCTTGGTATGTAAATTGATAATTTTTTACAATTTCAGGATTCAGACTGCTTCCTACGTGACATAGGTTTTTTGCAGAATCTTCCATGATTTCTTTTTGCTCAGCAGTATAATCTTTATCAAAAAATATCTTGATATTGATTGTTCCCACTCTATTGCCATCGGCATGCATTTCATAAGAAAGTTCGCTTCTTGAACTATTTACCTCGAAATCTTTTTTTCTTGCGTAAAAATCAACTGTTGCCAACATGCAGCTTGCATAAGAGCCCATTAAAAGATCAATAGGTCCAAATTTAGGATCTACTTTGATTGGATCATTGCTAAGCGGTGAATTTGTTTTCGATACGTATCGACCTTCGTAAGTCGTTTCTATTAGTTTCATCATTTTGTTATAATTTTTATTGTTATTAATTTTTTATTTTTAGTTCTGAGCTTAAATACTGCAGCCGTCAATTCCGCACATATTACCGTTAGATTCTTCTGATAGATTAACGATGCTTTCCTGATAGGTCTGTGTAAGTGCTTTTACAAAAAGCTCAATAGGCTGTGCTCCGGAAATGCCGTATTTATTATCTAAAAGATAGTAAGGGACCCCGGAAATACCCAGGTTTTTTGCTTCCATAATATCCTGTTTGACCTGATAATCATAGTGGTCTTCAGTTAAAATCTTTCTGGCTTTTTCTTTGTCTAAGCCTAATTCTTCGGCTAATGAAACTAGAAACTCTACATCTGCAATGTTTTTACCATTAACAAAATGCGCTTCAAACAAAGCCTCTTCCATTGCATCGGCTTTATTGTATTCTTTAGCCAGATGCAATAATTTGTGCGCTGTGAAAGTCTCCGCAGCAATGGTGATATCCTGATTGAATGTGATCCCGGCCACTTTTCCCATTTCTTTTAATTGCTGTTGAAATTGCTTCAACTGAGGTTCGGAAAAACCTTTACGATTCATAAAATATTCATTGATACTCATCTTTCCTGAGTTCTCTTTCAAATCAGGATCTAACTGAAAACTTTTCCATTCTACTTCTACTTGACTTTTAAATGGAGAATTGTCCAGTGCTTTCTCAAAATTTTTCTTTGCTATGTAGCAGAAAGGACACATTATATCTGACCAAACTTGTATTTTCATTTTCTTGTTTTTTTAATAGTTAATTAAATATTTTCATTGCCTATTTTGCGAGTTTCTTCCCATCAGCTAATAGGAATTATTGCATTTCTTTTCCCTATTTGAATAACTTGACCCTTTGCACTCATTATCTGAAACTGTTGTGATAATATGTGATATTTTTTTTCATCTTTTGGTTTTGATTAATTTGAATCAAACATGGCCATCAATGATTTGTTTTATGTAATTCAATGACAAAGGTATAGTGTATAAAGAGACCGGAAAATGGATAAAATTGAAAAAACATGGTACTTATTGGTAAAGGATTGCTGGACTATTTAGAAAATTTCTAGAATATTAAACAAAGAGGGATTCAGTATACAAGCCAGTGAATTCTCGCAAGACGAGCTAGTGCAAAATCTTTGTCTAATATTTATGGAACAATTACAAGTCTGTTTATCATTTAAATAACCTGGAGTATCGATCGGGAAAATGAGCCCAGGAGCTGTTCTTTAGCAAAATAACTTGAATATTTACAGGCTAAAAAATTACAATTAAAAAGCAAAAACGATGCATTTGCTATTTATTACAAAGTTTTGTCGCCTTTTATATTGCTCTAAAATGAGCTTTAAAGAGGGCATATCCCATAATATAGGCTGGCGCTTAAAAAACCAGAGTATGATATCCTTTATCCTCCAGTTCAAACATATATATCAAAGCGTTTGGAGTAATGCTAATTCGTTTGTCAAGTTTTGATTTGTCAACTTTTAGAATGTCCAGGGCATATTCACAAATAACCAATTTGGCCCCTGTCTTTTCTATCCTGTCAATGATTTTTATTAACTCTTGATTCTCAATGATTTCTTTTGCTAAAATACCCACTATTACAATTTCAAAAGTTAATCCGTTTTCCTTAAGTTTTAACAATTCTATAGTTTCTGCAGTTGCTTTAAAATGATTAACGTCTGAAACCATAACTGCCAGTTTCTTGTTAGAGCCGTGGTATTCTACTTTGTTTCCTAATGTCTGGGTTTGCGCATTACTGTAGCTTGAATTGAAAATTAGAACTGTTAATAAAATTAATGTTAATAAAAAATTTGTTTTCATTTTAAAATATTTTAGTGTGATTGAAAAAACATAACGCTCAATAAGAAACCGTAGCCTTAAAACAGGCCTCTTTTATAAGATTGCTTTTGATCCGGCTTGGGCTACTGTGTGGTCATCTTCTAAGCTGCCACCACTTACGCCAATTGCCCCAATTACTATACCTGCTGAATTTTTAATTACTACGCCACCGGCAAAAGTTATTAGACCTCCATTGCTGTGCTCCAGATTAAAGAAAGGTCCGTCTGGTTTTACTAATGGAGTCAATGTTGCAGTGTCCATTTGTAACAAAGCTGATGTTTTTGCCTTTTTAATAGAAACATCTATAGAGCCAAGCAAAGCATCATCCATTCTGGCCAGTGCAACCAGGTTGGTCCCTGCATCTAAAACAGAGATAACCATTTTAGTATTTATTTCTATTGATTTTCTTTTTGCAGCTGCTATAACTCTTTCTGCTTGTTCTAATGTAATATCCATTTTTTTTATTTTTTATAATTTTATCCTAATTAAAGACTATCCAGTACTGCTTTATGTTATTATAAGATGGTATTTATTCTATTTGAAGATGTTGATTCAAATTATCTTTATACAAAACAATCTTTGGCGATCAAAGCAGCTGATTCGAGTGCTTTTGAAGCATCTTTTTCGGCATCCGGGTTGACCAGATTACCTAAAAATTTAATTGGATAGATATCTTTAATCCCTACCAGTCCAAGCCACCAGTTTACATAAGAAACCTGAAAGTCCAGGCCAAGTTCAGCAGGTACACCGGGACTATACACCCCTGAGGTGTATATTACACAGGCTTTTTTATCTTTCAGTAAAGGAAAGTAACCCTCAGGCCCAAAACCAAAAGTTAAACCGGGTTGTGAAACAGTATCTATATAGTGCTTTAATACCCAGGGAATCCCGCCATTCCACATTGGAACAGTAATGAGATACTCATCTGCCGATGAAAACCGCTCTGTAACCTCAACCACTTTGTCCCAGGAAGATTTTAACTCTTCATTGAGAGTACCATCTCCAAAAAAAGTCATCTTGGCAGCAGCTTTATCTCCATCAAATGTTGGGATAGTATCATCCCAAAGATTTAATTCATCAATAATAGCATCAGGATTTGATAATTTGTATTGTTTTAAAAATTCCTGAGCAATAGCCCCTGATTTAGATTTCTCTTTTCTTGGTGAGCTGATAATGTGCAATAGTTTTTTCATTTTTTTTGGTTTTGATTAATTCTGATTAAACATGTTCATTAATTATTTTTCCTAATTCACCAGCGGGCACCATACCTGTTTGCTGCCATTTTAACTTTCCTTTTTTTAAAAGCATAGTGGTAGGTACGGTTCTTATTTCAAATAACTTCACCAAATCCGGGTTCTGGTCAATATCTATTCTTTCATAATGAATCACTTCTCCATATTTTGAGAGAACCTGGTCTAAATCTGGTTTCATTGCTATACAAGGAGGGCACCATGTAGCGTGAAAGTTGATCATTGTTAATTGATCGGACTCTATTTTATTTGCTAAATTCATTGTTTTTTATATTTTAAAATTAGTAACAACAGCAATCGTTTTTAATTAGTGGATTGCTGTTGTTTCTTAAAATTAAACGATTGCTTTTAACCCCCTGTCAATAGTGATTTTTACAGGATTTGCAATTGTATTGTATCCCGGAGATATTTTTCGAACGTGTTCTGCAATAGCATCATAATCTTCCTGAGTACCACTTCCTTTAACTAGAAAATTGAATTTTAATGCTTCGAAACCAATACTTGCATCGGGGCTTACTTCAAGAAATCCTCTTAAATCAAGTTCTCCTGCAATGGTAAGGGAAACACTTTCCAATTCTATACCTTTTACTGTTGCTCCTGCAACAAATCCCACCATCATACATCCTGCAAGGCCACCTAAGATATAATCCTGTGGATTAGGATGAAGATTATTTCCTAGCAACTCTTGAGGCTCATCGATTAAATACTTAAACTCTTTTGCTACAAGAGTACTGCCTATTTTTTTTGGATGCGTAGTAATTTCAGTAGTTACACCGCCCTTCCAGTTTGCGGTAATTGCTAATGCTGCAACGGCTTCACTGGCATCATTTTTAATGACTTCGACATATTGTCCCAGGGCCTCTAAATTGAAATTGTTTATCATGATTA
Organism: Flavobacterium sp. LK-23; assembly: GCF_058135255.1. NCBI lineage: Bacteria > Pseudomonadati > Bacteroidota > Flavobacteriia > Flavobacteriales > Flavobacteriaceae > Flavobacterium > Flavobacterium sp. LK-23. Next base: position 347,217 of record NZ_JBYUVT010000002.1, on the reverse strand, counting down.
TTTTTTTGTTTAATTAATAAGTACAAAGGTATATTGGTAAGAAAGACCTGAAAATGGACAAAAAGGAAAAAAAATGGTACTTATTGGTATGCTATTTTTATCCAAATACAGGATTCTCCCTTAAAGTTTGCCATCATGATCCTGATTTAAAGTATCCATAACTTCTTTAACAAGACGCAGACTTTTTAATTTGTCCTGGTGGTTGTATATTGGAGAGTGAATCATCAATTCGTCCACTCCAAAATCACCGATAAACTCTTTTAGCTCCAGAGCCAGTTTATTTTTACTTCCCACAAAAGAGCAGGCAGTCATTTGGTTGACCTGAAAACGAGCCTGCTCGGTCATTTGATTCATTAGATGGCTTAAGGAATCTACAGGAGGCTGTAAAAACTTTCCGGTATTTTGTACTAAATTTTGAAAAAATTGATACAAACTCGTAGATAATTTTTCGGCCAGCTCATCAGTGTCAGCCGCTATAACATTCACACTAGCAATTGTATAGGGCTGTTTCAGGAATTGGGAAGGTTTGAATGTATCACGATACAATTTAAAAGCTGCCATCATTTGTCTTGGAGCAAAATGCCCCGCAAAGACATATGGTAGTCCTTTAGATGCTGCCAAAGCTGCACTATCTGTACTCGAGCCCAATATCCAAATGGGAACATTCTTGCCTTCGGCAATTGCGGCGCGTACTTTTGCACTGGCATTCTCCGCAGAAAAATAGCTCTGAAGCGCCTCTATATTTTGAGGGAACTGTTGAGATTGCGCGTAGAAATCTTTTTGTATCGCTAAGGCAGTCTGCGTATCAGTTCCAGGGGCCCTGCCTAAACCGAGATCAATCCTGTCAGGATACAGGGTTGCTAATGTTCCAAACTGTTCAGCAAGAATAAGTGGTGAATGATTTGGCAACATAATCCCTCCGGATCCGATTCGGATATCTTTGGTTTGAGAGGCAATATAGGTCATCAATACTATAGTTGCGGTACTTGCCACGTGTGCCATATTATGATGCTCGGCTAACCAAAAGCGTTTATAATCTAATGTATCGCCCAATTGGGCAAGCTCTTTTGTTTTTTCAAATGTGTCACCGGCATCGCTGTCTTGAGCAATCAATGCCAGTTCTAATATAGATATAGGAGTCATAATTTTGTGTTTCTTTAATTGTACTGCAAATTTAGAGCGGACCGGAAGACCTGGAAATGGATGAAATTGAAAAAAGATGGTAATTATTAGTAGCACATTTCAGCAATTAAAGCTCAATATCTACTACTTTTGTTTTTATAAACAAGATTCAGAATACTATTTTTAAAAGTTGGGCATCCATAATAATAAGCAGCAATGAGTAAAGCGATCCATCAAAATATACACGAGTACCATCTTAATTTACATGAACCCGATAAGCAGCAGTTTAAGATCTATGAGATGAACAGCTACTTAAAAGACCATGGTGAAAAAGCAAGCAAACCTCATATTCATAGTTATTACCAGATCATTTGGTTTAAAAAAGGTATAGGAAAACATTACGTTGATTTTAAGGAATATGATGTTACAGATAATTCAATATTTTTTATAGCAAAAAACCAGGTTCATTATTTTGATAACAGTATTGACTATCATGGTGTAATTCTTGTTTTTAATGAATCCTTTATAGTACAAAAAGACAGCGAGGTAGAGTTTTTTCTCAAATGCAATATTTTCAATAATCCCTATCAACGACCGTCTTGTTGTGTTGGAACAAATATGGATGAAATTTTGGACCAGTACCTGAAGTTGATAAATGTAGAGCTGCATCATGAAAATGATTTTGGACAAGGAGAGCTGCTCAGAATGTATTTAAGGTCTTTTTTAGTGCAGGTACAGCGCATTAAAATAGAATCAGAAAAAACTATCGGCGAAGCTTCTTTTTATGTCGACGAAAAAAAGATGCTATTAATACATTTTAATAATTTGATTGACGAGCATTATAAAAATGGATTGACTGTTGGCAAGTATGCAGAAAAGTTACTTATATCGGCCAGGACATTATCGGATCTTACCAACCAGTTACTTGGAAAAAGCCCGTCTTTGATGATACAGGAAAGGATTGTTCTTGAAGCCAAACGCCTTTTACTCCATTCTAAACTGCATATAAACGAGATTGGCTATAATCTTGGATTCGAAGATCCGTCTTACTTTGTCAAATACTTTAAAAAGCATACAAAAATGTCTCCCACAGAATTTAAAAAATCTATTTCTTAAGAGCTTTCTAATAGATACAGTTTTTTATTTGTAGTATGATATAATGGTAGATTTTGCCGAGCAAATATTCCATAACCAGAGTATTAATAGTACTGATAAGATTATATCGCCATACATGATGTACACACACTATATCAATAAATCATTGTTAGTAACTAATATGTAGTATTTATGAATCCTTCTGTAATTATATCTCTGCCTAATTCAGCTGATGCAAATGGGATAGAACCTGTATCGCTGATGTATTACCATTCAGATGTCGGCAGTGTTAATAGCCGAATTAACTTGAAGCAAAATTTATTCAGTTTTTTACTCGAGGGGCAAAAAAGTGTGCAATATGCAGGAACCCAGATAAAAATTGACACAAATGAATTTTTACTGCTTTCGGCTGGCAACTGTCTGATGAGTGAAAAAAATGTGGGACCTAGTGGGAATTACGGCAGTATATTGCTCTTTTTCGATAATAAACTATTAACTGATTTTTTCCTGCGCAGAACCCAAAGGCCTCATTCCCTGGAGCGTAAAAACAATCTTACACCCATTGTGAAGTTCGAAAAAGATCCTTTTCTTATAAACTACATTAATTCTCTAAGTTTTATGCTGAGCTCAAATCTGCCATTATCCTCTGAGATGCGAAAGCTCAAACTTGAGGAGATACTGCTTCACTTAAGTGAATACTATCCTGAAAAAATTCAGCAGCTTCGTGGTTTAAGTTTTGAAGCTAATGAGGATCTGCTGATTCGTCAGGTTATTACAGATGCTATTGACAATACGATGACTGTCGAGGAGATGGCATTTCTATGTCATATGAGCCTCTCTACTTTTAAACGTCGTTTTGCTATTATTTTTGGTACCTCACCAAATAAATGGCTGCTGGAAAAAAAAATGCAAAAAGCAGCTCAATTGCTGAAACAGGGAGATTTTAAGGTAAACGAATTATATTTTGAACTTGGTTATGAGAACTTGTCGAGCTTTATTCAGTCGTTTAAGTTATTTCATGGAGTAACACCCAAACAATTCCAGTTATCAAATTGAACTTTTATAAATACTTTTGATCATCAGTGTGAAAAGGTTTTTACCTTTTTTTAAAATAATATCTGAAAAAGAAAAAAAGGTAATGGTGACAGTAACGAAAACATAGCCGATTAAACCAAACAGCGTAATGATTTACAAAGGAATAACAAACGAATATTTACAATTAGAAAATATACAGAGCAATAATTGTTTTGTACAAAAAGATGCTATTGAAAGTTCCCTGACTTTTCTTTGGTTTGAGGATGACAGCAACAAAATTATTATTGATGGTATTGATTACCAATTTAATAAAAATCAAATCGTATGCTTAACAGAATTTCATAAAGTAGATATTTCAAATGTATGTAAAGCTAAAATGATTCGCTTTAACAGGTCCTTTTATTGTATAGTTGATCATGACAGCGAGTTAGGCTGCAAAGGAATTTTATTTTTTGGCGCATCACAATTACCAATACTGAATATTCCTGATATGGAAATAGAAAAATTTCAGGCCATTTGGAAAATGTTTGAAATAGAATTACAGTCTAAAGAGGAGCATCAACTTGAAATGTTGCAACTGCTGCTGAAGCGTTTTGTGATTATGTGCACAAGGATTTTTAAATCACAGGAAAAATACACTGCAATAGCCGATAATCAAATTGACCTTGTCAGAGAGTATAACTTTTTGGTAGAAGAAAACTTTCGGACAAAACATACTGTTGCAGAGTATGCTGCAATGTTAAATAAATCACCTAAAACACTTTCTAATTTATTTTCAAAAATATCAAGTAAAACCCCATTACAGTTTATACAAGACAGGAGAATGTTGGAGGCAAAACGCCTATTGCACCATAGTGATAAAAGTGTAAAGGAAATCGCCTACGAAATTGGTTTTGAAGATTTACAAACCTTTGGCAGGTTTTTTAAAAATGCAGAAGGCATTTCACCAACCGATTTTAAAGAAAAAAAATAGAAGGGAAAAATTACCTACTCTTCGGGCATTGTTACCTAACAATGCCCTTTTTTATTGTCTGAACTTTGCACTATCAAATTATTAATAACAATTAAAATTAAAAAAATGATACAGCAATTAGATAATTCAAATTTTAAGGAAACCATAAATAATAACGAAGTAGTATTAGTCGATTTTTATGCAGATTGGTGCCCTCCTTGTCAGGCTTTACACCCAACATTAGAAACATTAGATATTGAATTTGAGGGAAGGGCTACCATTGCCAAGATCAATGTAGATCAAAATCCTGAGTTGGCACAACAGTTTCAGGTGAGAAGTATTCCTGCTATTTTTTATTTCAAAAATGGACAAATGGTAGAAAAACAGGCAGGGTCATTTTCTAGAAATGTACTTAGCGAGAGTTTAAATTTTCATTTAACAACAAAATAAAAAATGAAAACAGCAATTATATTAGGTGGCAGTAGCGGAATAGGCAAAGCCACAGCACTTCAATTAGCATCACAAGGTGTAGAAGTACACATAGTGGGAATTACCCGATCTAAATTAAACGAGGTAAAAGCTGAAATTGAAAAAACAGGTAAGGTACAAGCTCATCAGGTAGATATTACTAATGTAAATGATTTAGAGAACTTTATTTCAAAAATTGATTCACTGTCAAGAGTAGATTATTTGGTTAACGCTTCGGGTATTTTTGAACCAAAACCTTTTTTAGACCATACAATTTCGGATTATGAGGCGTACTTGAATTTAAACCGTGGTTTCTTTTTTATTACCCAGGCAGTTGCCAGAAAAATGAAAGCAAATGGAGCAGGAAGTATTGTAAATGTAGGTTCTATGTGGGCAAAACAAGCTGTAAAAGCTACCCCGTCTTCAGCTTACTCTATGCAAAAGGCAGGATTGCATTCTTTAACACAGCACCTGGCGATGGAATTGGCAGATTATAACATTAGGGTAAATGCAGTTTCACCCGCAGTTGTAAACACTCCTGTTTATCATGGAGTTTTTGGAGGAAAAGCAGCAGCCGAAAAAGCATTAGAAGGATTTAACGGCTTTCATCCAATAGGAAGAAACGGAACAGCAGATGAAGTTGCCAATGCAATTATATTCTTGCTTTCTGATAAATCAAGTTGGACAACAGGTGCAATTTGGGATGTAGATGGTGGTGTAATGGCCGGTAGAAATTAATTTATTGATTTAAAAATATGGGAAAGAAAATAAACATTAAAAATATTCCAGCAGGTTATCAATCATTTATCAGCAATGGGAAACACTCACTAATTGGTGATGAGCCCCAAACCAGCAAAGGGACAGATCTTGGGTTCTCACCGGAGGACTTTATTTTATCAAGTCTTGCAATGTGCAAAGTGGCTACAGTTCGCTACATTGCCCGTAAAAACAATTGGGAAATTAGAGATGTAGATGGTGAGTTGGAGATGAATGTAAAACGTGGAGAAGACGGGAAATTATCAACCCACATAACAGTTGACATAAAAATTGAAGGTAATATTTCTGAGGAGCAGAAAATAGAACTGCTCAAACATGCTGATGCCTGTTATATTCATAGAATGATTGATGGTCAATGGAATATAGAACAATCCAAAAGTCTAAATTAATTTGATCAACCACACAAAAAAGTTTCTCATTAATTTGGAAAACTTTTTTGCTTTAATAAAAAAAGTACAGCCTCTGGAAGCATTTTGCAAGATAGAGGTTTTTTACCGCTTTATTATACTATACACAAAAAAAACAGATTCATGTACTGTCAAGACTATTGAATTTCAAAATATGTAAACTCAAGTTTTTATTAGAATTGAATATTCTGTTTTCTTCCTTGCTTTGTAGTTCATAAAGTGTATTGTTAAACTGGACGTTTACCAATACTTTTTGAACGTCGCGCCTTATACCATACGCCTTCTTAGGTATTACCTTTGAAAATAATTATTAACTCATAAAATTATGGCAACACCAGCAACAAATGACTTCGTACAAACATTTACTCTAAAGAGTAACCAGATAGGTGGTCAGTTTACAAACAAACAATATGCAAACGCAATGGGTTTTTCCGCAGAAAACTAGTCACCACAGCTTTACTGGGAAAAAGCCCCAATAGAAACACAAAGCTTTGCGGTAACTATATATGATCTGGATGCTCCAACGGGTAGTGGCTTCTGGCACTGGGTAGTTTTCAATATTCGGGAAGATGTGTGAGAACTTCCTTCAGATACAGAGAATAGCATAAAGAATTTACTTCCAAAGGGAGCCCTGCAAACAATACTGATATGGGGACTCCCGGCTATGCAGGGGGCAGCTCCTCCCGAAGGTCGTGCACATCGTTACCTGATTATGGTTTATGCTTTAGCCAAAAATTGGAGCTAGAAAAAACAGCTACTCCGGCATTTGTTGGCTTCAATATGCGTTTTGCTACTCTATCGAAAGCTTCGCTGTTGGTTTACGGCCAAAAAATATAAAAAAACAAGTGCAGAACATTTCCCCGTAATAAACCAGAAATGTTGTAAATTCGTTGGCATTTCCAAAGCAATTAAATCCCATTTATGAAGCAGCCCATAGTAATATCCTTTCCTGATTCGGTCGATTCTAAAAATGTGATGGAACCTGTTTCATTAATGTGTTATAATTCGGATGTAGTGAGTATTAACACCAAGATTAAACTCAGACAAAATTTGTTTAGTTTTTTACTCGAAGGTCAAAAAAGTGTTCACTATGCTGGAACAGAGGTGAGAATTGATCCAAGTGCGTTTTTACTGCTTTCTTCTGGAAACTGCCTGATGAGCGAAAAAATTGCAGCATCAAATGGACGTTACAGAAGTATTCTTTTATTTTTCGACAACAAGCTTCTCACGGATTTCTTTATTCGTCATCCCCATGTGCATAAGGCTTCAAAAAATGAAAATAAGGAAACGCCTTTTCTTATCTTTGAGAAAGATCCGTTTCTGATCAACTTTATTGATTCCCTTGGTTTTATCCTAGGGACAAAAAAGCCCTTATCCTCTGAAATGCAAAAGCTCAAACTTGAAGAATTATTGCTTTACCTTAGCCAACAATATCCCGAAAAAATTCAGCAGCTTCGTAATTTAGGTTATAAAGCTGATGAGGATCTTTTAATCCGTCAGGCTATTACAGGTAGTATTGACAATGTTGTAACTGTAGAGGAATTGGCATTCTTGTGTCATATGAGCCTGTCTACCTTTAAACGACGTTTTATGAAAATCTACAGTACTTCGCCTAATAAATGGCTGCTTGAAAAAAGAATGCAAAAAGCGGCCCAATTGCTAAAAGAGGGTGACCTTAAGGCAAGTGAAATATATTGTGAACTTGGATATGAGAATTTATCGAGCTTTATTCAATCCTTTAAACAAATTTATGGGATAACACCCAAGCAATATCAGTTAGCGAATTGAAACTTTTATGTACTTTTATTCTTAGGGTTATAGGTTGGCCTATTTTCTTAAATAAGTATTATAAGTTTTGGGTAGGGAGAAAAAAATTAGAAAGGCTTGCAGATTTTGAACTGCAAGCCTTTTTGATTTAACAAAATTATCTTTTTATAAATTTTAATGTGGAAGAGGTTTCTGCTGATCTGACAGTGCAGAGATACATACCCGGCGATAATGCAGCTACGTTAACTGATACTTTCTGGTTAGAGGCAGCATTTTTGCAGGAAATAACTTTTTCTCCATTTAGGGAATAAATATCTACCGCTGTATCATGGTCAGAAGTATCAAGTAAGTCAATATTGAGCATATCATTAACCAGTGTTGGGTATAATTTTGCATTATTTATAGCATAATCTTTCACCGCTAAACTAGAGCAGGAATTTGAAATTACGCCTGCTGTGGAGACCTGTAATGTCGCTCCTGCACCGCAATTTTGGTTTGTAACAGAAGAAGATACATCATTTACGGGCATTACGGTGTAGGGGTAACTTGGTTTTGCAGGCGCCGTTCCCGAATCCAAACCTGTAACAGCCACTGGGGCAGCTCCTTTTGTACAGCCGTCAAATTTTACTGTGATGCTTCCTCCGTCTGCCGGATAAGAGGTGTAGATTGAGGCTATCTGTTCAAAGTTTGAATTTTCTATATAACAGGAGGTATTATTATTTCCGCCTCCCAATCCAATAGCTTTTGATGAGGCAACACTGGTTTTGTAAAAACAATTCAGGATATGCAATTGTGCATTTCTGGCCCTTGGCATTCTTTCCTTACAGCCTTCTGCCCAATAGCAGTTTTTAAAGGTTACACTATAGTTTCCGTCAGCTGGATAATCAGTGGCGGATGATCCGATTAAGTCTGTAAAACGATGGTCATTAGTTCCGCCCGAACCGCCCGGTGTCGGAGTTTTTAGATAGGTGAATTTGCACCATGAAATACTGACATTGTCGGCTTTGCCTTTGTTATCAAAATTGCCATCCATACCGTCCTGAAATTCGCAGTGGTCTACCCAGATATTGGTAGCTTCATTGGTCAGGTTATCCTTACCGTCCACGTCATATGCCCCGGGACCTTCAAAAATAAGATTTCTTATAATTACATTATTGGATCCGGGTTTTATATTAATAATCCCGGAATTTGCAGCAGATGCTGCTGAGTTGCCGAGCGTTATTTGAAGGTTTCTAAGTTTGGCCCCCGGTAAACCCAATATGGTTTTATTGTTAAGCAGTACACTGGTGTAAGGGCAGTCAATAATGCCGGAAACCAAAATTACACTAGTTGCAGCGGCTGTTGAGTTAAGCGCGCTTTCTAATTTGGCATAGCTATCAACCAAAACAGTATTAGATGCAGTGGGAGTTCCTCCACCTGTTGCAGCTGCCCCAAATCCCTCAGGACTTGTCGTATAATAATTTTGAGCTTCAGCATGATGACCGATCAATAAAGAGAGACATAAGAGTAATAATTTTTTCATTGTTTTAAAAGTTTGTAAGCTTAATAGATTTGAGGTGAAAAACAGTAGCAATATTAAGTAAAATAATTTTGGTAAGCCCTAAACAATATTACTTAAAGAAACTGAACGTTTAGCAATACTTTTTGAACGTCAGACCTTACATCATCCGTCTTGTTAGGTTCTACCTTTGAAAAATAATTATTAACTCATAAAATTATGGTAAGATCAGCAACAAATGACTTCGAACAATCATTTACTTTAAAGAGTAACGAACTAGGTGGTCAGTTTACGAACAAACAATATGCAAACGGAATGGGATTTTCCGGAGAAAACAAGTCACCACAGCTTTACTGGGAGAATGCGCCCAAAGAAACTCAAAGCTTTGCAGTTACGATATATGATCTGGATGCCCCAACCGGTAGTGGTTTCTGGCACTGGGTAGTTTTTAATATTCCAGCCAATATACACGAACTACAGTCCGATGCAGGAGATGCTTCAAAAAATTTACTTCCTCAGGGTACTGTGCAAAGCAATACTGATATGGGTACTCCTGGCTATATAGGTGCAGCTCCACCGGCAGGTCCGGCACATCGTTACCTTATTACGGTTTATGCCCTGAGCCAAAAATTGGAATTAGAAACAACGGCTACTCCCGCATTTGTAGGCTTCAATATGCATTTTGCTACTTTATCTAAAGCTTCGCTGCTGGTTTACGGACAAAAACAATAAGTAATTAGAGATTGGGAAACTATGGACAAAGCCCATTTAGGTTAACTGATATTGGTGGCTAGTCATTTAGCGTATTTTTTTTGGGAATTTTCATCATGAGCCTAAATAGCAAAAGTACTGAAAGTCCTTTTGAAAGCGGTGTTCATAGTGTACCAACTTCCATAAGTAAAACTATTTATTTTTTTTAAAATTCAAACAACGCAACATACCAATGAAATCAATAATAAAATTAAAATTATTTGCAATCTGTATTATCACCGCTTTTGTGTCTACTTCATGCTCAGATGACGAAAAACAAGACCAAAATACGCTTACACCAGATACAATAACAATAAATCAACAAGGTTTATACCCTGAAGGTTTGGCATACGACCCTCAAGGAGAAAGATTTTTAGTAAGTTCTTTCACAAGTGGTGCTATAGGAATGGTTAAAGATGACGGTACTTATTCTAATTTCATTAATGATAAAGAATTAATTTCTACTACAGGGATTTTTATTGATAATGCAAGAAATCGAGTGCTTGTAACCATTGCAGACCCAGGAGCAAGTACAAAGACAACAACTGAAACACAAGGAAAGCTAGCGGCAATTGCTATTTATAATTTATCGACAAAACAGAGAATCAACTATGTAAATTTAGGAAAATTAAAACCCCTTTCAGGACATTTTGCTAATGATATTGCAGTTGATAATATTGGAAACGCATATGTTACAGATAGTTTTTCAGATATTATTTATAAAATAGATTTAGCAGGAACTGCTACAATTTTTTTAGAAGACAGCAAGTTTGTAGCTCCAGCAGGTTCATTTGGTTTAAACGGAATTGTTTACCATCCCGATGGCTATCTTATTGTCGCAAAATATGATGAGGGATTGTTATTCAAAATACCAGTTAATAACCCATCTGCTTTTACTCAGATAAAAATGACCCAAACACTATCAGGCGCGGATGGATTATTGCTTAATGACAATAATACATTAACTGTTTCTTGTAATAATACTACTAATACGGTATTTAAACTTACAGGTAACAATAATTGGAATAGTGCAAATGTAACTGGAACTTTTGCAACAGGCGATGTATTCCCGACTACTTTAGCTAAAAGGGATGGTGAAACCTATGTGCTGTATGCTCATTTGGGGGCATTATTTAGTGGGCAAACACCAGCAGTAGCATCATTTAAAATTCAAAAAACAAATTTCAAACTATTTTAGTTAATCATAACAAATACAGCTGCATTCAAATTCTAAATGCAAAAAAATAATCTAATCACTAACAATATTTAATATGAAAACAACATTATTGCAAAATAGTATGAGAATCATTCTTGGTTCTATAATGGTTCTTTCAGGTATTAGTCATCTAACCTTTCAAAGAGAAGGATTTCAGGCTCAAGTGCCCCGATGGTTGTCAAGTGATAGCTCATTTATGGATTTTATTGTGCTATCATCGGGTGTTGTAGAAATCATACTTGGACTTGCAATGATTTTCCTAATTAAGAATAAAATCAAAGTGGGCATAGCATTAGCTATTTTCTTTATCCTCGTTTTTCCGGGAAACATATCTCAATACACCAATGGGATAAATGCTGCAGGATTAGATACGGACCAAAAACGCTTTATTAGATTATTTATTCAGCCTATTTGGATTTTATGGGCACTCTGGTCAACAGGAGCCTTAAAATACTTGCGAAACAGAAATACTGTCACCAATTAAAATCTTTTCGAAATTCAATTAATATCAAATTTAAAACTTATGAAAAAAATAATAACAATTACAATCCTTTTAGCAGGACTTTCAAACTGTGCCCTTCACGCACAAACATTTACCTTAAAGAGCAACGAACTCGGAGGCCAGTTTACAGACAAACAATATGCCAATGGTATGGGATTTTCAGGAGAAAACAAGTCACCACAGCTTTACTGGGAGAATGCCCCAAAAGAAACCCAAAGCTTTGCTGTAACGGTATATGATCTGGATGCCCCAACCGGTAGTGGTTTCTGGCATTGGGTTGTTTTTAATATTCCTGCCAATGTACACGAGCTAAAGTCAGATGCAGGCGATGCTTCAAAACATTTACTTCCTGAGGGTGCAGTGCAAAGTAATACGGATATGGGAACTCCTGGTTTTGCAGGTGCAGCTCCTCCCGCAGGTCCGGCACATCGTTACCTGATTACGGTGTATGCTTTGAGCAAAAAACTGGAATTAGAAAAAACGGCTACTCCAGCTTTTGTAGGCTTCAATATGTATTTCGCTACTTTATCGAAAGCTTCACTGCTGGTTTACGGACAAAAACAATAAGTATAATATTTCTCAAACTCCTGCAAGGCGTGGTATTTTTTCTGCTAAGGAGTCAAAACTATTTTGACTCCTGTATTGTTGAAAGGTGCGTTATATTATACCCACTGATAAGATTAATCAAATAAATAAAACAAAATGAAATTAAAACAAATTAAATTCGCTTTAGTTGCTCTGGCAGTAACAACATTTTTTGTAAGTTGTGACAACAGCAACAACGATTCCGCTCCGGAAGTAAAAAAAGAAATCAGCCTTTCTATAAACACTACATTAGGGTCTTATCTTTCAGATAAAGAAGGAAGAGCTTTATATTCCTTTGCTCTTGATGCCAATGGACAATCATCCTGCACAGGAGGATGTGAAGCAGTATGGCCTCCGTTTTATGTAGATAACTTAACTGCCGATAAATTAAGTTCTGGATTATTATCATCTGATTTTGCAACCATTACAGCTAGTTCAGGCAAAAAACAACTTACCTATAAAGGTTGGCCATTATACCATTTTTCTCCGATGGCAAATGGGACGTTAGAAACTTCTGGGGGAACAGCAGGAGATGGAATAAATGGAGTTTGGTTTATTGCAAAACCCGACTATTCTATTATGCTTGCAGCTAATCAACTTGTAGGACACGATGGCAACAAGTATAAATCTGATTATACAGTTGGAGATGGTTTAACAGCATATTTTACGGATTCAAATGGAAAAACATTATATACATTCAAGTATGATAATTTCGAACATAATAATTTCACTAAAGAAGATTTTTCAAACAATGCAGTTTTTCCGATCTACGAAACAGATAAAATAGTTGTTCCGTCCATACTTGATAAAACAAAATTTAAGGCTATAACTGTATTTGGTAAAAAACAGCTAACCTATAAAGGTTGGCCATTATATTATTTTGGACAAGATGGTGCCGTGAGAGGATCCAATAAAGGAATTAGTTTTCCTGCTGTAGGCGTTTGGCCTGTAGCTGTAAAAGATATGGCTTTAGCACTTTAGTCCTTACATGATGAAATCTTTTTCTCCTAAGAATTAGCCCAGTCAATGCACGACATACCAAAGTTCATTTGCATAAGCACAATTTTTCTTGTGCTTATGCAAAATAACAATAATAAAACCTTCTTAAATAATTATAGTGTCGTACAAACTTAAGAAGATATATAAATTATCTTTTAAGGAGATTAAAGATGGAGTTATCCCATAATTTTTCTAATTCAGATAGGTAAATTTATTTCCCGATTTTAATCAAATAATACCCTACTTGCTGTCAAGCCAATTTTTCAAAGCGATACCACGTTCGCGGCTCACCAGTATAATTTCATTAACAGTGGGAGTGAGTTCAAGTTTAAGCTTATAATCAAAAGATTGGGATAGTTTATGGATTGCTTTTAGGCAAACGATATAATTTCTGGTCACTTTAAAAAAATCATCAGGATTTAATTCCTGCATTAATTCATCGAGTGTCTGTTTGATAACATATTTTTGATTGGAATGAGTTGTGAGATGTACTATTTTATTTTCAGAGCTAAAATAGGCAATATCAGTAGTAGGTATTGTTAGGAACAAATCTTTATAAGTGATTAAAAATCGTGATCTGTAAATATTGTTTTGGAAACGCAGATTTTTTAATACCTCAATAATACTGGCGTCAGGCTCAGGAGTCATAAAACTTTTGATTCTCTTTATGCTGGAATCCAGTTTTTTTTGTTCGATAGGTTTTAGAAGATAATCGATACCGTTTACTTCAAATGCCCGGAGCGCATATTCATCGTAAGCCGTTGTAAAAATAACATAGGACTTAATGCTCACCTGATTAAAGATTTCAAAACTCAGACCATCGGTTAGGCGTATATCCATAAATATAATATCAGGGCTGTTTTCTTTTTCAAGCCATGAAATACTGTCCCGTACGGTTTGTAAAACCCCGGTAATTACAATTTCTTCCTGTGATTGTAAAAGCATTTTTTGTAATCTTGCAGCATTTGCAGCTTCATCTTCAATGATCAAAACAGTTATCATAAAATATTTTTAATTGTTTAATAACGGAACCCTGACTTCAAAAGTAGTTTCCAAATCCTGCACAACAGGAATTATATCACCTAAGAGTTTGTAACTATGGTAAATATGCGCAAGACCAATTCCTTCTCCGGGTTCTTTTGTGAATTTGGCCGATTTGTTATTATCAACAATTATCCAGTCATTTAGGTAATTTATATTAATAATAAGAGGTGCAGTTGTAGAGAAGGAATTATGCTTGATAGCATTTTCAATCAAAAGCTGCAGGGTCAGTGGGGCTATAAATTTATTAAGATTGTGAGTCTCACCTATAATGTTGATCGCAATAGAGGAGCCATATCGTATTTGGTATAAAAATAAATATTCTTTGATAAAATCGAGCTCTGTTTTTAAAACAATCATATTTTTGTTTCTGTTGGACAAAACATAGCGATAAACTGCAGAAAGATTGGTGACGTACTGCACGGCAGTTTCCTGGTTTTCTTCGATTAGAGAAGTAAGTGTGCTCAGATTATTAAAAAGAAAGTGCGGATCTAATTGAAGCTTCAGGGCATTGAGTTCAGATTGTAATGCCTGTTTTTTATTTTCACTAGCTTCCAGTTCGCTTTCGTTCCATTTTATAAGAAGTTCTTCGGCAGTAAAACCTGTAGTTACCAATATCGAGAATATAAAGCCAATAATTAGTGCCCGGCGGACAACCAGGTCATTGTACCCATACTTTTGCGGAAAATCAATGCTAAAAAATAAAATAACCAGGACACTTATAATTAATATATGCAGCAGCAGCTTTAAAATGAACCGCAGGCTTCCATTTTTTTTCAAAGCAGCGTTAGAATTTATGATTTTAGATAACCACAACCCTGTTTCAAATAATCCAATTGTAAAGAGCAGGCAGAATAATCCTTCAATTACAAAATCCGTATTGCTATAAACCTTCCAGTCTTTAATGTTGCCCTCATCCGAATTCAAAAGTACCAGAATTAGATTAAGAAAAACAGCAAAAGCCGGGTATCCATAGAAACGTAAATATTTATAGTGCCTTTTATATGTCATATAAACTAATATTCTGTTGTTACTCTAAAATAATTCCTCACAGTGTATTCCAATTTTATAAAGTTCGGATATTAAAAGATCCGAAAGGCTTTCCTGGCTCTCGACCCTTAGAATTTTATCACAGTCTTCTAAATCAAAATTCCATTTAGTGTTCAAAAGTATTCTATTTAGAACAGGTTTTGCCTTTCTTAACTTAGTTTTTGTAGTAACATTTGTTTTGTAAACTGAAACTATCATACTGGGGGAATTATTTAGAAACTAAAAAGATATGATTTTAATCCAAGCTGAAGACTCATACCGCTCAGATGGGTGTCAGACCCTGAGGGCGCTGTAGGCAGTGTAGAGGCTTGTCCTTCCAGAGAAACAATAAAATACCGGTTAAAAATATAATTTACTCCCACACTTGCAGAGAGATACAGGTAATTACCAGTTTTAGTGGTGTAACTTATTGTGTTTTCATTTATTAAGGTTGTTTTGGGAGAATCTATAAAGGAAGTACCTGATCCTAACATTATAAAGGGCTGCCAGCTTTTTATTTTGTATTGATATCCCAAATTTATTCCAATTGTAGTGCTGTTTGCCTTAGAATCGATTATAGAATTAAAGCCATTAGAATTCTGTATTGATTTGTAAGAGACAGTAGTCTGGCCAAACTGTAATTTTGCAAAATAATGTTCTTTGTAGTTCAGCTGCAGAAAAGTTACCCCGTTGGATCCAAGCTGGTTTTTTTCGTCAGGAAAGCCTTTGGCGGAACTTTTAAAGGGAGAGAATACTCCAAATGATCCTCCGAAATCCATCGAGAAATTTTTTGACAAATCGGCTTCATTTTGTGCCATTAAAAGTGTTGTAAAAAATAATAAGATTATGGTGTTTAACTTTTTCATGAATATCAATTTAGGTTCAAGGCAAAGATACTTTCAAGTAAATTATTTATAAGGGAATAATTGACCTAACTGCTCAAATTGACCACTGAACTTCAAAATACTTGAATTGAATTTTTTTTGAACATCTCAACCAAACAGATAATGGTTAGTGAATAACTGATTTAATTGTGAATAAATTACAAAACTCAAATCAAATGAATTTGGACTCATGGATCTTACATGGTCTCTTATCCTCTATGTAATTATCAATACTTATGTTACATTTCATAATTAGTTTTTGACTTTACGATAAAACAAAGATTTGTTATTCTTTTTTGTTAAAAATGAAAAAATAATTGATTTATATAATTTTTTAATTTTTTTTATAGGGTATTATGATAAATTAAATATCTTTACGTCATATTAACGTATTGATTTTGCCTGCCGTTAATGCTATTTGTAACGACTCAAATAATTATTACTATGAAACAGAGATTACTTCTTTATTTACTTCTTGGCGGATTTTGTCTGTCTTTTGCACAGCAGCCACTTTACAAACAAAAAAAGGCGCCGGTAGAGAAAAGAGTTTCCGATTTACTCAAACGAATGACCCTTGAGGAAAAAATATTGCAGTTGAACCAGTACTCTGCCGGAACAAACACCAATGCAAACAACATAGGAGATGCTGCTCGGGCTATTCCAGCTGGTATTGGTTCGATAATTTATTTTAATACCGACCCGGAATTTCGCAACCAATTGCAAAAAAAGGCTATGGAGCAGACACGGCTTGGTATACCCATACTCTTTGGCTTTGATATAATCCACGGATGCCGTACAATTTATCCCATTCCTCTGGCGCAGGCCTGCTCCTGGAATCCGGAACTGGTACAACAGAATTGTACGATGGCAGCTAAGGAATCTGTGTTATCAGGTATTGACTGGACATTTTCCCCTATGGTAGATGTTTCCCGTGATCCACGCTGGGGAAGGGTAGCAGAGGGATATGGTGAAGACCCTTATATGAATGCTGTTTTTGGAGCTGCGGCAGTGAGAGGGTACCAGGGAAAAAATCTTAATGATCCTTTTTCAATTGCGGCCTGTCTAAAACATTATGCCGGATATGGGATGTCTGAAGGCGGCCGTGATTACCGTTATTCGAATATTTCTGCACAGTCACTCTGGGAGACCTACCTGCCTCCATTTGAAGCCTGCATTAAAGCAGGTGCAGCAACGGTAATGAGTGGATTCAATGATATTGGCGGTGTTCCGGCCACTATTAATCATTATACATTAACTGATATACTTAAAAACAAGTGGGGGCATGATGGTTTTGTAGTATCGGATTGGTTTGCAATAGAACAGCTTATCAATCAGGGCGTTGCCAAAGACAGAAAGGAAGCGGGTTTGAAGGCATTTTTGGCAGGAGTTGAAATGGATATGCTTGATAATATTTATATGGAGAACCTAAGAGAGCTTGTTGAGGAAAAAAAAATAAAGCTTTCCCTAATTGATGACTCAGTTTCAAGAATACTGAGAGTAAAGTTCAAACTAGGCTTATTTGATGAGCCTTATTCAGAGGTTATAGCGGAAAAAGACCGATATCTGCAGCCTGAAAATAAGCTCCTTGCCTCTAAGCTTGCCGAGGAATCTATCGTACTGTTAAAAAATCAAGGCAATATTCTTCCCTTGTCTGCTTCTGCTTTTAAAAGTATTTCAGTTATCGGACCAATGGCCAAGAACAAACAGAACCTTTTAGGATCCTGGGCAGGATTTGGAAAATCACAGGATGTCGAAAACCTATATGATGGCCTTGAAAATGAACTTGGCGAATCTTTTAAGCTTACCTATGCTAAAGGTTGTGATTTCGATGGCAGCGATGAATCTGGGTTTGAAGAAGCGGTTTCCATAGCCATGCAATCGGATATTATTCTGGTTTGCCTTGGGGAGAAAAGAGCATGGACAGGGGAGAATGCTTCAAGGTCCACCTTGTCACTTCCGGTCATACAGGAAAAATTGATGACAGCATTAAGTAAAACAGGCAAGCCAATTGTGCTTATTCTCTCAAACGGACGACCACTGGAGCTGACAAAACTCGAGCCACTTTCGGATGCAATATTAGAGATTTGGCAGCCTGGCATTGCCGGAGGGACACCCCTTGCCGGTATTGTGTCGGGACGGGTAAATCCCTCAGGCAAGCTTGCTATTACTTTTCCACTTACTGTGGGGCAGGTTCCCACTTATTATAGTATGAGGCCAAGTGCCAGGATAGGAGAGAAGCTGGGTGATTCCGGTAATTACCAGGATATCCCTATAACGCCTTTGTATCCCTTTGGTTATGGTCTTAGTTATACAACCTTTAAATATGATCAGGTAAAAATTGCTGCAGCAAAAATTAAAGCCACCCAAAAGCTGCGGGCAGAGGTTATGGTTACCAATACGGGGCTGATCTCTGGAAAAGAAACAATCATATGGTATATTTCCGATCCTGCAGCGTCAATATCACGGCCGGTGAAAGAACTGAAATTTTTTGAAAAAAAAGAAATCAAACCCGGCGAGAAGGTGCTGTTTGTGTTTGAAATTGATCCACAGAAAGATTTGGGCTTTCCGGATTCAACAGGTAAAATGCTTTTAGAACAAGGGGAGTTTTATATTCATGTCAATGACCAAAAAATCAAGTTTGAACTCACTAAATAGCTATAGGAGCAATACCAGTATATTGTCTCTGTTTCTTTAAGATGTTCTCTAGGCTTTAAAAAGCAAGAGATAATTTCTTCTCATAATTTGACTATTTATGAAAAGAAAATACCCTGATCGAGCGCCTGATGATATTTTTCCTTGTTGAAAGTGTATAGGTAGGGAGAACGATGGCCACGCGTATATTTGATTTCTTCTAGCTTTTCGATAATGCCTAAAGAAGTTAGTTTTCTTGCAAAATTACGGTCATCCATTTCCTTTCCTAAAATGGTCTGATATAATATTCGAATATCAGGGAGGGTAAATTTTTCCGGTAAGAGCTCATACCCTATTGGATAATGATAGATATGCTGTCTCAGTGCATTAAGTGCTTCGGCAATGATTTTACTATGATCGTGTAATAATGGAGGTAAATCATTAATATCAAACCATTTTACTTCTTCATCGTAAGAACTGCCATCAACGGAAACTTTGGAGAATTCTACTAATGTATAGAAACCTACTGTGGCTATTTGGTCAAAAAGCCAGTGGTTTTTATCGATGGTCTTACCAGTGAGTTTACTAAGTACTTCTGGTGTAAAATGAGGGTCTTTGTTTCTTCCTGGTGCACTGAAAACTTTAAACTGTTTTAAAAATAAGTCCTGAAGGCCAGTACGCAGATGGGCAACCCTGGAGGCTGCAGTCTCGACATCTTCGGTCTTTTTAATATATCCTCCAGGCAGCATCCACGGATTTGTATAGGGGCTTTTTGCAAGAAGAACTTTTAGCTCCCTTTCGTGGTAACCGAAAATAACATTGTCAATGGCTAAATTTTTCAGGTAATCTTTATTGTCACTTGTAAAGAATTGAAATACCTCGAAAAGTTCATGTGTCTTGTCAATCATAATGCAAATTTTAAAAAAAATCTATGATATAAGCCTAAACAGACCTGGTGAACAGCTGCTGAGAGAGGCTTAAAAATTTGTTGCTTAATTATTTGTAAAAATAAAAACGAAGTTAGTTTATTTTTTTTTTTGCTTAAAAAAATATTCAGGCAACATTACTAGCAGTACCTATTGGGATAAAAAAATAATTGCTCCAACTTGCTCGGTACGATAAAAAAAATCGTCTTTATGTTATTTTGACGTAAAGGTAGGCATTTAAAGCAGTTATCAGAAATATAATAATGTAGAACAACTAAAAAGATAATATCGGGCTTTGAAATAGGGCAAGGATATAAAATTGAACAATTGTAAAATCGAAATAATTTACTTCATGAATAAAATACTAATCTCTTTGCTATTGGGTGCGATGCCGTTATTTGCCCAGGAAAAAATAAATGAATGGGAAAACCCATCAGTCTTTGAAAGGAATAAAGAGCAGGCTCATGCACCGTTTATAATTTATGACAGTGAGCTTCAGGCAGCTGAAAATAAACCGGAGAATTCTCCTTATTACCAAAGTCTGAATGGGGAATGGAAGTTTAATATAGTCAAGACACCTGATCAGAGGCCACTTGATTTTTATAAAGCTGGCTACGATGATCAAAAATGGGATAATGTAATGGTACCCTCAAATTGGGAAATGCAGGGTTACGATATTCCGATCTATACCAATTATGTTTATCCTTTCCCTAAAAATGCTCCTTTTATCGATGGGAGCTATAATCCAGTAGGAACTTATAGAAAAAATTTTACAGTTCCGGCAAATTGGCACAACAATGAGATCCTGCTGCATTTTGGTTCTATAAGCGGTTATGCGCGTATTTTTGTAAATGGCAGGGAAGTAGGAATGACTAAAGCTTCTAAAACTGTTGCAGAGTTCAATATAACGCCCTTTTTGCAAAAAGGAAATAACCTTCTGGCTGTACAGGTGTTTCGCTGGCACGATGGCAGTTATCTTGAGGATCAGGATTTTTGGCGTCTGAGCGGTATTGAACGTGAAGTTTACCTGCAGGCACTTCCTGCTGTATCGGTCCGTGATTATGAAGTTTCCGCGGGGCTTGATGCTTCTTATTCAAATGGGAACCTGATGGCCAAGGTGCATTTTAGATCATTTTCCAAGGATAATATACAGAAGACCAGGGTGCGTTTTACCCTAAAGGATTCCAAAGGGACGCCAATTTTCACGCAAATTAAAGAGCTTGTCTCCTCGGATCAAATCCTTGACTTTAGTGCTGTTGTGGCTAACGTTAAAAAATGGAGCTCCGAAACCCCAGACCTTTATACTTATTTCATTGAGTGGGATCTGCCCAAAGGTAAACGTGCTTGTATATCGGCGAAAACAGGTTTTAGGACTGTTGAGCTTAAAAATGCGCAGTTATTGGTTAATGGAAACCCCATAATCGTTCACGGTGTCAATGTTCATGAGCATGATCCCGTAAATGGCCATGTTCCAAGCAGGGAACTAATGCGTAAGGATGTGGCATTGATGAAACAAAATAATATCAATACCATCAGGATGAGCCACTATCCGCATGATCCTTACCTATATCAGCTCTGTGATGAATATGGATTGTTTGTAATTGACGAAGCTAATTTGGAATCGCATGGCATGGGCGCGGAAATGCAGCTGGGATTTGATAAAAGCAAGCATCCGGCGTATTTGCCTCAGTGGTGGCCGGCCCAGAGCGACAGGATTCGCAGAATGGTGGAAAGTGACAAAAACCATCCCTCAATAATACTTTGGTCATTGGGTAATGAATGTGGAAACGGACCAGTATTTTATGAGAACTATGCTTGGTTGAAAAAACGTGACCCAAACAGATTGATCATGTTTGAGCAGGCCGGACAGAACAGCAATACAGATATTGTTGCTCCCATGTATCCCACCATTAAAAGAATGATTAAGTACGCCAATAACAATGAAGTTACCAGGCCTTTGATAATGTGTGAATTTGCCCATTCTATGGGAAACAGTACAGGTAATTTTCAGGAATACTTTGATATTATAGAAAGCAGTCCCCATATGCAGGGCGGCTGTATTTGGGATTGGGCAGATCAGGGGATAAAAGCCTATGATAAGAATGGAAAAATGTATTGGGCTTACGGAGGTGATTTAGGGGGTGATAAATTACAGAATGATGCAAACGGCTGTGCAGATGGCCTTGTGACGGCCGACCGTGTTCCTGACCCCGCCCTGCAGGAAGTTAAAAAAGTATATCAGGATATTAAATTTGATTTTAGTGAAGGAAATATACTCACAGTAAAGAATCGTTTTTTTGAGACCAATCTCAGTGCCTTTAGGTTCAGATGGGAGCTTCTTTGCAATGGAATTGTTATAGAGCAAGGCGATTTTGACATCGAGGTGAGGCCAAGAGAAAATTCAACTTTTAATATCCCGTTAAAATCAAAGCTTCAGGATGGCGAATATTTCCTTAATGTTTTGGCACTGACTAAAGAAGCAACCGACATGGTTCCCGTGAATCATGAAATTGCAAAGGAACAGTTTAAAATTAAAGGAAGTTTCTTCAGTCCCACTGCAGTGCAAAGCAATAAAAGTGCACTGCAATATAAAAAGAATAATACGGTCTTAAGTTTTGAAACGGATCAGGTCACGGGGACTTTTGATCTGTTAAAAGGTGTTTTGTCAAGTTTTAGCTTAAAGAATAGCCACCAAGAAGCAATAAGTAATTTTCCTATTCCCTACTTCTGGAGGGCACCCACTGATAATGATCTTGGAAATGAAATGCCGAAAAATCTTGCTTTATGGAGAAAGGCACATCTGAATCCAATAGTAAAATCAGTGATTTGTGGAGAGAAAACCCTGGAAGGGCTTACTATTGAGGTGCAATACCTGCTTGCAGATCGACAAGTGCCTTATCATATTGTTTATCTTATACAAAACGATGGCAGTATAAAAATCACGGCAAGTATTGATATAAGAGGGAAAGACCTGCCTGAGTTGCCCCGTTTTGGGATGCGTATGGAGCTCCCCGGTGCATATGACAGACTGAGTTATTATGGACGCGGACCATCTGAGAACTATTCCGACCGAAATACAGCTTCCTTTCTTGGCCTTTATAATGCAAAGGTGGCCGACCAGTATACATGGGAATATATTCGTCCGCAGGAATGTGGTTACAAGACTGATGCAAGATGGATAATGTTGCAAAACAAATACGGCAGTGGCCTTGTGATCACTGGTAGCCAGCCCCTGGGTTTTAGTGCTATGAATATTTCAACAGAGGACATAGATCCCGGAGATACAATCTCCCAGCGTCATATAAATGATGTTCATCCTGCCGATACTGTGTATTTGCATATAGATTATGGACAAAGAGGAGTGGGCGGAGATAATAGCTGGGGGGCAAAAGCCCATGCTCCATATTTGCTCTTAGCAAAACAATATACCTATAGCTACACAGTAAAACTGCTGCCGCCGGTACAAACAAATTAATACTCACTGCACAGTTTTAATTAGTGAGTGTTTGTGCTGTTAAAAATTCGCATTCTTATTCTATTGGCAGTAGAATACAGAATGCGTTTTTTTTTCTCTTTATATCTGGTTAAAGCCGATGCTTTTTCTCACTTTATACTGCTGGAATTTAGAATGTTTGATTTCATGGACTGAAAAAATCAAACGATTTAGTACTAAATCCTCAATTTTTTGCCCTATACGTATAAATAACGTAATGGGTTTGAATAAATATAATGATTATACTTTTAATTATGTAAAAAAATGATTTATCTGTTTTTATTTTCTCGAAAAATTTTGTTATTCTTAAAATGTATTTACCTTTACGTCATAGTAACGTATTGTTATTTTACTGTTTAAAAAAAAACTAATTCTAACCAACCAAACTAAATGCAAGATGAAGTCAATTACAATTAAACTGCTGACGTTAATCAGCTTAATTTTGTTTCAATACCGGGTTTCCAGCCAGACTGTTAAGGATTCGCTGCCTGCTGTAGTCAAGTCTGAGACTCTTAGTAAAAGCAAAGAAGAAAAGAATAGAAATGTGATGCTGAATGCTGATGGTAACACCGGACCAAGAAATGTTAACATAGGCCTTCCCTTTCAAGGGGATATTATTATTTTGGAGAATGATATACCTGTAGTATATACCTTTCAGCCGCAAATTCCAACCACGGTATGGCGCTATGATAATAGTCTGGCCAGAATGGGCCTGCTTTCCTTCGCAGAGGGAGCCCTCACTTATGGTAAAGTAGGTTATGCCGTAAATAGTTACGACAGGGACCCGGGCAGTAAATTTAAAGGCTATGCCTCTTTTTATACCAACAGCTGGGGATCCTATAAATATGATGCTACACTCACTGGTCCTCTTAATGATAAAGGCTGGGGATATATTGTTAGCCTTTTTGAAAATTATGACCATTATAACGGGACTAATTTTATGTACACACAATGGGGGGACCGTACTACAATCCTTAAAGCGGGTATTTCCAAAAAATACAAACAAGGAAGTATAAAGTTTCTTTGGAAACATGCCGTTTCTAAAGCGATCTTCAGTAATTATTATCCTATAACCTACAATGGTAATGGCAAAACAAGCCCGCTTCCGAATTTTAGGCTCGGTCAGGACAGCTACTTACTTGCAGATGGTAATGTGCCTTATTATGATGCTAATACAGGGGCTCCGGGTATGGTAAATATGGACAGTGATAGTGCCAGTAAGTACATCTCAGATTCCTTTTATCTTACCGGTAACCATAAATTTGAAAATGGCGTATCGATGACCTATTCCTCTATGTTGATGAAGGCTAAAGCGCCTTTTACCATACAGTTTCCAATCAGCTTGCAAATCCAGGATCCTGACCAGCAGGCGCAATCTGGCTCCATTTTCCAGTTGCATAACACCAATACAGTCTACAATGGTTCTGTGCAGCTGGTAGCCAATACTTTTGTGCCGCAGTCTGACATCACAACCTTCATCAGCCGTGTTGAATTTAAAAAGAAGTTTGGCGTTCATGATGCGCGACTGGGATTCACACAGCAGTTTAATGATCTTCCTATTAAGTTTAATAATGGCGTGTACTACCAAACCGTTGAGCCTAATCCTAAATTGGTGGATTTCTATGTAAATGTTGCTCCTGGTACGAACTATAAGGTTACTAATGACTTTGGTCTTCTGCCTTCAACAGGAATAGGGGACTATGTTCATACTAAAATCCAAAAATATGCGCTCTACGGTTCCGATGACTTCTCTATCAACCGTTGGTGGGAACTCGGACTTGGCGCACGTATTGAATTGCAGAATGACCATGAAGATCACAATCAGTACGTAAACCAATTTATTAATGACAGGCCTTTGGTAAGCAGGGATTTCAATAACAACTGGAATAAGGTGTTTTTGGCAAGTACAGTGATTAAGGCAACCAAGGACTTTGGATTTCTGGCCGATGTAACATACAATGATTGGTATAACAGATACTGGGATTATCCTTATAAGGATGCCAACGGAAATCCTATTGCACCTCCGGGATCACCAGACGGAACCCTTCCATTGGCAGATGTTGCCCTATCAGGGAGACAGAAAGTGTTAAACTACGGCGGGGGAATTTATTACAATAGGGGCAATACACTGAGTATTGTTTCAAAAATTACTAAAATCTCTAAAGAGAACAATACCACAAGCAGCGATATTACAAATCCTGCTGATCCAACACAGCGAGCTAAATTTTATCCATTATTTTATGATATTGAAACCCTCGGGTGGACTACTGATATTGTAGCAAACCCCATTAAAGGTCTTTCCATTCATTATTTGATTACATTGCAGAACCCTCAATATAAGAATTATGCCTACAGTGCATTTGGGGTAAATTACGACATTAGCAACAACATTATACCGGAGCTTTCCAAAGTTTTAATGGAGTTTGATCCAAGCTATACTTTTATGAAAGGTTCTATGAGGGCATGGGTTAGCTTCAGGTATTTTGGCAAACAGTATGCCAACCAGACCAATGCTTTTTTCTATAACGGATGGGTCGAGAACTTTGGTGGAATTGACTACCGACTAAGCAGGAACATTGATTTCAAATTCCAGATTACCAACTTCCTTGACCAGGAAGGAGTAAAGGGAGCCATACAGGGTGCGGACCAAATTACCGACGCGGGGCCTTATACAAACAGAAAGGTTGCTGCCGGTGCGATAAGACCAAGAACATTTGAGTTCACTGTCAATTTTAAATTTTAATTATTATTTTAATATTATCTGATTACATTATGAAAAAGGTATCATTTTTTTTAGCAAGCATGTTTTTTTTATTGTTTTTCTCTAACGCTGCCACGGCGCAGCAAAAAAACTTTTTTACAGGCAAATGGGATGTTCTGGTTACCGGCACGCCGCAGGGTGATGCTAAGATGGTTATTGAATTTATTGAGAAGGATGGAAACCTTACAGGCTCAGTGGTAGATCCATCAACTAAAAAAGAGATTAGTAAGCTCAATAAAATTGAATTAAAGGAAAAGTCAGTGACCGGATATTTTACTTCACAGGGATATGAAGTGTATCTCTTTTTAGAAAAAGACGGGCAGGATAAGGTAACGGGCAGTCTTATGGATATGTTTGATGCCAGCGGTACCAGAATCCAGGAGTAGTGAATTAGAAAGCAGGCAATTTTTGCCTGCTTTTATTATTACATTGACTCATAAGAATAAAATTATTTAATATAGGACTTTATTTACCCAACAAAGTACCTTTTTTGCCTACAGCTGTAAGGTTGCCCCAAAGGCTGCAGAGCTTAGCATTTTCTTCCGATTTTTTTAGAAAATCATCAAGTAAGAATCATTTGATTAATAGGTGGCTCTGCAAAAAAAATACAATTACTTTCAAACCATATTTGGTTCATTCAAAAGAACATTTAATAGCACCTTCGGGCTTATATGAGAAAAAATAAACAGGCATGAAACACAAAACACTATATATATTAATCTTTATTACATTATTTCTGGGAGCCGTACCCATGCAGGGACAACAAAAAAATGAGCAGAAACAAATGGATATCTTTGTAACTACCTTACTGAAAAAAATGTCGATGCAGGAGAAACTAGGGCAGCTGAATCTTATTACCCCTGTTGTAAGGACCGGACCTTTCGCTACTAAGAATGCCATCGCTAAAATAAAAGAAGGCTCCACTGGCAGTGTGTTTGGATTATTGGGATCATCCCCTGCCATTCACTCAAAACTTGCCATGGCGGACAGTACGCGTCTTAAAATCCCCTTACTATCGGGTTTAGATATTATCCATGGATATAAAACGATATTTCCTATTCCCCTTGGTTTGTCTTGCAGCTGGGATATGCCTCTAATTGAGAAGACCGCAAAAGTTGCAGCGAAAGAGGCTTCGGCCATGGGATACAACTGGACATTCTCCCCTATGGTGGATCTGACACGTGATCCAAGATGGGGGCGGGTAATGGAAGGGCCCGGCGAAGATCCTTATTTGGGTTCTGAAATTGCCCGTGCTATGGTCAAAGGGTATCAGGGCAATAGTCTTCTAGATGAAAATTCACTCATGGCCTGCGTCAAGCATTTTGCACTCTACGGTGCTCCTGAAGCAGGCAAGGACTATAATACAACAGATATGAGCAGACTGGCCATGTACGAGAATTACCTTCCCCCCTACAAAGCTGCTGTAGAAGCCGGGGCCGGAAGTGTTATGGTTTCTTTCAATGAAATCGATGGAGTTCCCGCAACAGCAAACAGCTGGCTCTTAACGGATCTATTACGAAAAGAGTGGGGATTTAAAGGATTTGTAGTTTCCGATTTTAACGGTGTTCAGGAATTAATCGCCCACGGCTTTGCTGAAGATTATAAACAGGCGGCTGAGCTTTCTCTCAAAGCAGGGGTAGATATGGATATGGTCAGCGAAAGTATGATAGCTTCCCTGGCCCAGTCGGTAAAAGTAGGCAAAGTTACAATGAAGCAGATTGATGCTGCCTGCCGCAGGGTTTTAGAAGCCAAGTACAAGCTAGGCCTCTTTACTAATCCCTACCGAAATTATGACCCGGAAAAAGCAAAAAAAGTGTTATTAACGCCTTCCAGTAAAGAGACGGCAAAGATCGCAGCCCTTAAATCGTTTGTGCTTCTTGAGAATAAAAATCAGATACTACCCCTTAAAAAAGACAGCCGTATTGCACTTATAGGGCCATTTGCCAATAGTCAGCCTGAAATGTTCAGTACCTGGTCTTTTACCGGAGATGTGCAAAGTGTGACGACAATATATGAGGGGATAAAAAAAATAAATCCCAATGTGCGTTACGCTGAGGGAACACAGGTTAGTGATAATGTTCTGTTGAATTCGAAAAAAAACCTGTCTTTTGATCCGGACAGGCAGGACACACTGGTTAAAGAAGCCCTCAATATAGCTAAAGAGTGTGATATTATCGTAGCAGTTCTCGGTGAGACAGCAGCGATGTCAGGAGAGGCGGCAAGCCGCAGTGAAATTTCCCTGCCTGAATGCCAGAGGAAATTACTTCAGGCGCTTAAAGCAACCGGAAAACCCGTAGTGCTGCTGCTTTTAAACGGCAGGCCGTTAACACTTACGGATGACCTTCAATACGCCGATGCAATAGTTGATATATGGCGTCCGGGGACCGAGGCAGGAACTGCTGTGGCGGACATGCTTTTTGGAGATTATAATCCCTCGGGAAAACTCACCATGACTTTTCCCAGATCAGTAGGACAGATTCCACTGTATTACAATCATAAAAATACAGGAAGACCCTATACGCAGGGTTCCAAGGAAACATATGTATCTAATTATATCGACCAGCAAAACAGTCCATTATTCCCTTTTGGATATGGACTGAGTTATACAACATTCAATTACAGTAAAGTAATATTAAGCGATACATTAATAACCGGTGAAAAGAAAATTCTACAGGCAAAAGTCAATGTAACTAATACAGGGAAGTACGCAGGGGAGGAAACCGTGCAATTGTATCTGAATGATCCGGTAGCCACAGTAACACGGCCGGTAAAAGAATTAAAGAATTTTAAGAAAGTTTTTTTGATGCCTGGGGAAACCAAAGAGGTAAGCTTTACTATTACCACGGCGGATCTGAAATTCTATAACAGCAATTTGATTTGGAATTGGGAATCAGGAAAATTTTATGTTTTTATAGGTACAAATTCCGATGCAACCAATCAGGGGGAGTTTATTTGGAATAAGGAAATGAAAAAATAGGTCATGATGAAAAAACTCTTTTTACTTTTTTTACTTAATATTCTGGTTCCCGGCCTACGGGCAAATATTATACTTCCTGCCCTGGTTGGTGATAACATGGTTCTTCAAAGGGATACCAAGATCAATCTGTGGGGCTGGGCTGATCCCGGAGAAAAAATAAGCATTCAGTTTCAAGCCAAACAGCTAAAAACAAAAGCGGGTAAGGATGGCAAGTGGACTATTATTTTGCCTTCTTTTCCTGCAGGAGGACCCTATCAGATGTTTATAAAAGGAAAGAATTCAATCACGCTGCAAAATATTCTCATCGGTGATGTCTGGCTGGCTTCGGGTCAATCCAACATGGAAATGCGTCTCCATGATATTAAAAATGGCGAACAGGAAACTGAGTCAGCGGACTATCCACAAATCCGTCTCTTTACAGTCACCAAAAAATTTGCTTTTCAACCCAGAGAGAAATTGTCCTCAGGTTATTGGACAGTTTGCTCACCCGATGCGGTTGCCAGTTTTTCTGCTGTTGAATACCTATTTGGAAGAGAGCTTTACAAACGTTACAAAATACCCGTGGGACTTATTCATTCTTCGTGGGGCGGCACTGCAGCCCAAGCCTGGATCAGCAGCGAGGGTTTAAAGCCATTTCCGGCCTATTCAAAAACAGCAAAGGATCTGTCCTGTATAGATTCAATAACTTACGACGCGTACATTGCCAAAAGGAAAGCATGGCTGAGAGAGTTTGCAAAAACAGACCGCGGACGGATTCCAGGCAGTAAATCCTGGGACGCCACTGAGCTGAATACGGCCGATTGGCTTACTATGAAACTGCCAGGCTTTTGGTCATCCTATAAGGAGTTAAAGGGATATAGCGGCACTATATGGTTTAGAAAATCCATAGAAGTTCCGGAGCAAGCAGCAGGAAAATCTATAGAACTGCATTTGGGCACAATTTTATTTCGAGATTCTATATTTGTTAACGGGCAATTAATCGGCGCTACAACAGGGCAGGAAAAAAAACGCGTGTACCAGGTACCCGGCAATTTAGTAAAGGCAGGTTCTAATTTGTTAGTATTGCGAATTACCGGGATTTTGGACTTTGGCGGTATGACAGGCACTTCGAATGAATTATATGCCAGGGTTGCGGAAAAAAAAATATCACTGGCTGGTGATTGGTTGTATAAAACGGCACCGGATATAGGAAGTTTTCCTCACGATGAAAGATTATCAGGCTTTCTTCCCGGGTCACCACAAACACCATCTGTCATTTTTAATGCCATGATTGCGCCGCTTATCCCCTATAGCATCAAAGGAGTGATATGGTACCAGGGAGAAAGCAATACAAACAGCATGGATGAGGCAAAAGAATATGCTTCTCTTTTTCCGGCACTGATAGGGGACTGGCGGCATAAATGGGGCTATGACTTCCCATTTCTTTTCGTGCAGCTAGCGGGTTATAAATCTGATGAGGATCAACCTGGCGACTATATTTGGGCACACCTCAGGGAAGCTCAGTATAAAACCCTCACGGTTCCAAATACAGCCATGGCTACAGCTATTGACATTGGTGAAGAGGACGATATTCATCCAAAGAACAAACAGGATGTAGCAAAGCGATTGGTGTTGGCCGCTGAAAAAATAGTATATAATGAAGTTGTAGTCTTTTCGGGACCGACTTATAAATCAATGAAAATCGAAACTGATAGAATTAGAATAGCCTTCGATAATATAGGTTCGGGCTTGTGGGTAAAAGACAAATATGGGTATATCCTTGGATTTGCTATTGCGGGGGCCGATAAAAAGTTTGTGTGGGCAAAAGCATACCAGGATGGAAATGAAATCATTATTTATGCTGATGGTTTAAAACAACCTGTGGCTGTGCGTTATAACTGGGGCAATAAACCTGAGGGAAATTTGTACAATAAAGAAAATCTGCCTGCGGTACCATTTAGAACAGATGGATGGTAGTATCTACCGCAATTCTTTTACTTATGTAATCTGCAGTATTATAATAATAAAAAATTATTCAATGTCTACGATTAAAATTTCACGTACTATTATTGCATTTTCTGCGCTTGTACTAGCAATATCAACAGCGCATGCGATGTATAGATTAAATTCAAAGCCTGTTACTGGATCTTTAGCGGTACAGGATAAAATAAACGGCTATGAAGCAGTGGGCAGTTTACGGGTTTTCCAAGACACTGTTGAGAAAACGATCACTGTTAAAGGCATTAAGTTTAGGGACCTCAATAAAAACGGCAAGCTTGACGTTTACGAAGATTTTCGAAAATCGTATGATAAGAGGGCCAAAAACTTGCTGTCCCAGATGAGCATGGAAGAAAAACTGGTTCAATTGCAGTGTACGCACTCTAAAAAAACTAAGCTATATCCCGACAACCAATTCAGCATTGATGCAGCTAAGGAATTGTTCCCAGACGGGCTTGGCGGAATCTTGCGTATCAGTGACGGATATAATGTATTGTCAGCGGAGAGATCACCCTCATCGGCGCAGACTGCAAAGCTGGCCAATCAAACACAAAAGTATTTTATTGAACAGACAAGGCTGGGTATACCTGTATATTTTGTAGAGGAAGCACTTCATGGCCTGGCTGTCAAGGATGGTACCATGTTTCCCAGCGCTCTTGGACTGTCCTGCTCATGGAATGATGCCTTGACTGCAAATATTTTTGGAACGATTGCCACCGAGAGCAGGGCTATCGGAACCCACTGTGTGCTGGGTCCGGTTCTTGACCTTGCCCTGGATCCAAGATGGGGACGTACGGAAGAAACTACAGGGGAGGATCCCTACCTGACCAGCCGTATGGGTGTGATAAAAGTCAAGGCATTGCAGGGAGATGCCACTATTCCTGATAGTAAGCATGTTGGAGCGTTCCTAAAACATTTTGGGGCCCATGGGCAACCTGAAGGCGGAAGTAATGCAGGACCGGTTTCAATTTCAGAAAGACAGCTCAGAGAAGTTAATTTTAAAGCTTTCAAGGCCGCAATAGAAGAAGGGGGTGCGTTAGGCATTATGCCGAATTATAATGAAATCAACGGCATGCCTGCTCATGCAAATAAATGGATGCTTGACCAGGTATTACGCACCGAATGGGGATTCAAAGGTCTCGTGATCTCTGATTATAAGGCTACCCTTGAACTTCGGGATATCCATCATATTGCGGCAGATACTATTGAAGCCGCAGTTAAAGCACTCTCGGCAGGTGTAGATATAGAGTTATCCGATGGCTATTCGTATTTGTCGCTTCCTCAGGCTTTAAGACAGGGGAAGATCGAAATGGCGCAACTTGATAAGGCAGTACTGCGGGTACTGGAGCTCAAACTACGTCTAGGTATTTTTGAAAATCCTTATATCAGTACAGGAAATACCGATGCAATAGGTTCAAAAGCCAGCAAAGATCTGGCGCTGCAGGCTGCAAGGCAGTCTATGGTGCTGTTAAAAAATGAAAACCAATTACTGCCTTTGGATAGAAAAAAATATAAAAAAATAGCCATTATAGGACCTAATGCAGACCAATGTATCTTGGGTGGATATTCCCAAATCCCCAGAGAAAAAATAAGTCCATTAGCCGCTATTAAAGAGAAATATGGCGATGTAGAGATTGTATATTCAGTTGGATGCAAATTAAATATTGGCCGTTCAAAATCAATATACAGCCCGACAAAACTTAATTCCCATCAAGATAATCTGAAACTTATCCGCGATGCTGTGGCAGTGGCACAGGATGCCGATGTTATAATCCTTATGCTGGGGGGAAATGATCAAATATCAAGAGAAGCAGTGTCACCTGCCTCCCCGGGCGACCTTGCTGATCTCGAATTATTAGGGGATCAGAACGAACTTGTTGATAATCTTAAAGCGCTCAATAAGCCCATGGCTGCTTTTATTTTCAGTGGACCTCCGATCTCATTTGTACATCTGGACAATACGGCGGATGCCATTGTGCAGTGCTGGTATCTGGGCCAGGAAACGGGTTATGCAGTGGCGGAGACGCTCTTTGGAGATAATAATCCATCTGGCAAGCTTACCATTTCCATTCCCAGATCCTCCGGTCACCTTCCGGTATATTACTATAAAAAACCATCCGCTCGTGAAAGAGGTTATAATCTGGATAATATCAAGCCTTTATATCCCTTCGGATTTGGATTAAGCTATACAAGTTATCAGTATAGTAACCTCAGGATTTCTAAAAATGTTATCACTTCATCCGAAAGTGTTAGGGTAAGTGTTGATGTAAAAAATACGGGTACACGTGATGGTGAAGAAATTATTGAGTTGTATATCAGAGACAAGGTAAGTTCTGTAACACGTCCTGTCAAAGAGTTAAAGGACTATACAAGAGTTGCCCTTATTCCAGGAGAGACAAAAACAATAAGCTTTACAATTACACCCGATAAACTGAAATTTTTAGATATGGCAATGAAAGAGGTTCTAGAAGCAGGTGAATTTACTATTATGGTTGGGCCATCCTCGGAGAAATATGATACTGTAAATCTGGCAGTAAAATAATTCGTATCAAATTATTGGTGCAATTACATAATTAATTGTAAAAAAAGTGACTCATAAATTGTCCCGAAAGAAGATAAGGTTACGTGCGCCGGCATAGCTGGCCCTGTATTTATAAGGCCGGAAAAGCAATTGTAATGAAAGGAATTAAGGCCTATAGTTAGGTACTAATATATTTGGGTTCAGGTGTGTATGTTTTTCGTAAATCAAAGATCAGTAATAATTAATCTTTATTGGATAATAAAAAAGTCACTGAATCAAATTAACCGGTTATTCATAGTCTTAAAGTGGTATCAATATTGATTTTCAAATATAGCATGATGTACTATTTATAAAATTTTAACTAATAAAAAAGTTTATTTAAAAGTGTTGAAGAAGTTCAACATTTTTTAAACAATTAAAGAACACATTTGCAGTAGTAAATAATTAACCCCAAATTTTTATTATGAAATTAAAATTAACATTTTCAGCATTTTTGCTGATCGCTATTTCATCTTTTACAAGCTGTTCCACAGATGATGCAGTTTCTGCACAAAACAATCAAAATTCTGTCCTTATAAAAAAAGAGGCAGCTTCGGCCCTTGCGGGCGATTGCAGCAGCGTGCCGGGCTGGGCATCTCAAAATGGAAGTACCAGCGGTGGAGCAGGCGCTGTCGAAACAGTGGTAAGTACCTACGCTGAACTCAAATCAGCCCTAGAGAACAATGCTGTAAAGGTTGTGAAAATCACGGGCACTATTGCCATTACCACAAGATTGTCACTACAGGACCAATCCGGTAAAACTCTTTATGGAGCGAGTGATGCCAAGTTGGTATCAACAGATCAGACTAAGGCAAATTCAGGGATCCTAAACGTGAAGAGATGTAATAATATCATTATCAGGAATCTGATATTTGAAGGTCCCGGTGCTTATGATACAGATGGCTGGGATAATGCCATTTTGGATGATTGCAAAAATGTATGGGTAGATCATTGTGAATTCAGAGACGGGGTCGACGGGAATCTGGATATTAAAAACAAATCGGATTTTATAACGGTTTCCTATACCAAGTTCAATTATCTTAAAGCTCCAAAAAAAGGAGGCTCGGGTGGAACGGACGATCACAGGTTTTCCAATTTAATTGGATCAAGTGATGGCGCTACGGCAGACCGCGGGACACTAAGAATTACATTTGCACGCTGCTGGTGGGCTCCGGGCTGTAAAGAAAGAATGCCAAGGGTCCGATTTGGCAAAGTACATATTATTAACAGCTATTTTAATAGTGAGGTTAGCAATAAATGCATAATGGCCGGGTTAGAAGCAAATATTCTGGTTGAAAATAATGTTTTCCAAAACGTTACCAAGCCAATTGATTTAATGACCGGTTACACGGCTGTAACGGCAAGCGGGAATATTTTCACAGCCACTACCGGAAATACCACAGGAGGCAATACTGCATTTACACCTCCGTACTCCATTATCACTCTTGCAGCTTCTGCTGTGGTGGCCGATATCACGGCAAATGCAGGTGCAACTTTTAGCGGAAATACCTGCGGATCATTTTAAATAACGCAAATAAGGTTTAACAAAGCAACAGGCTGTCTTATTGGGCAGCCTGTTGCTTTTAAGTATGCGTTACTTTTTATTTCAGCTTGGATATTTTGAAGTTCAGTCTAAAAATACGCAGGTTGGGTTATTTTCATAATTGAATGAATTGTATTGTTAATTATATTGCATGCGGCTTTTACTTTATGAGATAAAGGACGGGCAATTTTAAATTAAAATGAGTAGAAGTATGGCTGATATGGCATTACGAAAAAATGTAGAGCTCGATATTACTTTAACAGATCACGAATGGTGTTGTATCCTTGAAAGAGCAAATTATGCAATAGTTAAAAAGAATGAATTTTTACAGACTCAAAACTCTAATACAACTTATCAAACTTTTATAGTAAAAGGCTCATTCAAAATTTACATATTAAATGAAGACGGGACAGAGAGTATTGTTTTTTTTGCCTTTGAAAATAGTTGGATGTGTGATATCGAAAGCTTTTATGATCAAAGAGTAGCCAAATACAATATAAAGGCAATGCAACAGAGCGAGGTATGGATCATTAGCAGACCAAATAAAATGCTGTTATTAAAGCAGGTGCCAAAGCTGATATACTTTCAGATACGAATGCTTGAGCAATTAAATCTGGCTATAGAGAAAAGACTTTTGGATATTTTGTATAAGACATCCAAACAAAGATATAATGAATTTGTGAAAAGATATCCCGATAAAATTAAGAATATAACCGATAGGAATCTATCATCCTATCTTGGGGTTTCCCATGAGTTCTTATCCAAAAT
Source organism: Flavobacterium sp. LK-23 (assembly GCF_058135255.1). NCBI lineage: Bacteria > Pseudomonadati > Bacteroidota > Flavobacteriia > Flavobacteriales > Flavobacteriaceae > Flavobacterium > Flavobacterium sp. LK-23. Next base: position 311,454 of record NZ_JBYUVT010000002.1, on the reverse strand, counting down.
TAAGAAGTTGTAATTTTAGATTTATAATTTAACTTAACTAGTGTGGCAATTTAAGGTGGAATATTAATGCGTTTTCTCATTTTTGGAGCAGCTGGCGGGGTTAATTTTTAAATTCTGCCATTGTTTTTCTAAAAACCGATGACGCTTTGGGCTTTTTCATAATGTAAATGTATAAAAATAAAACCAACCTCAGCTATGGATATTTTTGTTTGAAACTGTTAATAAACATTCTCCTTGGGGAAATATCCCAAAGAGAATGTTTTTGATCTGCAATGATCCGCTTTGTTTTAAACTCCCCTTGTAATTTTGGAAGCTTCGCTCACAACGGGAATAGCAACTATCTTTAAGTCTTTTAAAAATGGCAGATTTGCAACCACCTTTATCTCAGGTGAATCCATGAAAAGATCCATGTCTTTTTTTGTTTCCCATAAATAGAAACTTGAAAACTGGGTGTCAAAGTCTGCCATCCAGACCTTTGAGATCAGTCCTTTTAATCTGACCGTACTTCATAATAGATATGTTTTATATTTTACACTACAAAATTGAAGTAATCTGCATGTAGAAAAAAGGAACTTTCACACTTTTATTTTGTGTGATTTGTCACTTTTTTAGTCAGACGGCTCAGCATTTCTCTGGACACACCGATGTACGATGCTATTAAGTATTTAGGTTTGGATTGGATAAGGTCCGGATATAAACCAGTAAAATGTTCATATCGCTCCATAACCGTTAAATTCAGCATGGACAATATTCTCTGCTGTGATGCCACATAACCTGCATTTGATTTAACGCGGAAGAAATGTTCCATTTTATGAAATTCGGCACTTAGTTTCTCTAAATCCGTATTGCTTATGTATAAAAGTTCACAGTCTGTATTACAATCAATAAAGATGGTAGATTCTTTATTGCTGAAAAATGTACTGTAATCTGTTATCCACCAATTAGGCTGGGCAAATTGTATAATATGCTCCTTGTCATTTTTATCGATATAATAAGATTTCAAAATTCCGCTAAGGACAAGGTATTTGTTGACTTTTTGCTGGCCAGCCTGCAAAAGAAACTGATTTTTTTTTCATTTTTTTATAATGAAAATGCGAGTTTATGTGTTGAAATTCCTGGTCTGAAAGGCCTACTATTTCTTCTATATGTTCTCTGAGCTGTATCTTCATTGTGTATCCTTGCTTATTATTGCCGTTAAAAATCCATACCGATAAGATATAAACCTCTCTAGAGGATGCGATGCTATTTGCCCTTTTGGCTTACCCTGTACACTTATTGGAAATCCTTGGGGCTATATGGTGGTATGAATGATAAGCAAAAATACAAATAATGTCCCTTATGCCTTGCAGAGAGAGTCCTTTTGATCAGAGATTTTACATTGCTATGACATGTCAGTGCCGTAAGATTTTAAAAATTAATACTCTATAGGAGGTTAAGAGATCTTTTGGGAGTACTTTTTGGCAATAGGATTTTTTATGCCAATTTGATTTGAGATCCGATATTTTACTGTTCAGTTTACAAATTAAGGGGTTGGGTCATTTTTCCAGTTAGGTGAATTATTTTTTTAAGTAATTTGCACTGATATTGGATTAAGGAGTTTTACGTATGTATTTTAAAGCAAGGTTTTTAAAATAGATAACGATATCTAATGTATCAATACTAGTATGAAAACAGCAGTGTTAAGTATTTATCTAAAAATTATCTTTTGCTTAGTAAAGAATTATATTCGTTTGTAAAAGTTCAGGCTCCTTGTCCCGAGGTATTCCTCTATTTTTTTTCAGCAGAACCCCTTGAGATTTTTAAGGGAACCTATTTTATTGCCAATGTGATGCCGGGGAGCATCAAAAACGGGTCAGCTCAATTGGGATCAGAGCAGAGTCTTCATTTTAAAAATGGCGCTGAGGCAAAATATGAACTGCTTAATTTTACATCGCCGCTGTGCTACTCGGTTCGAATTTATGATTTTACCCATAATAGTTTTTTGGGACTCCAATCAGTGCAGTACAATTTTTCCTTTACAAGTGAAGATAAAAAGATGGCAAAGGTACATTGCGATATGCATCTTACATGGTCCTATCGAATCAGTTTTTTGATTTACAAAGTTTTTTTTCATCGATTGCTCCAAAGAAAACTCGACCAATTTTTAATTCAGACCGCTAAAGAAGTTAAATTCTTTATAAACTGGAAATTAAAATTGGATTAAGGGAGATAGAAAAAGTTTTTAATGTCCCGATCAATTCCATGTATTGGCTTATTTAATTAAAGATGAAAGGCCAGTTTTATAACTTAATTATCATTATTTATAAGCTATCATGTATACCTTAAATACGCAGTTAACCTGTTTTAAATACAGCCGGGATTCTAAAGGAATAATTGTCAATATTAAATGGTTTAAACTTGATCGTTTTGCAGACCGGGATATAATTCCTGGTTGCCTTAACGGGTTAGAAATTAAAAAAATCTGTGAATTCACAAATAAAAATAGGCTTAATTTTCCCGGTTCTTGTTTTGTTGAAGATGTATTCAGTGGGATCTGGGTTTTGATATCATTGGAAAAATTAAAATATATAAGCAGACAAAAAATAAGTAGCGGAAGCCTGATATAATGGCAGACCCGGCATAAATAACAGATAATTTTCACTTTCACAATTGCCATTCTTAAGGAGATATTTGTTAAAAAGGATTAGGTTTTCAAAAGCCTCAGTCAAAAAAAGGTCTTGTTAAATCAATAGATTCTGTTTTTTAAGATTGCTGTTTACTTGTCAAAAAGCAGATTAAAATAAAGCATCGATCTTTTTTATCAGAACACTTTTTTTGGCGTTTTTCTCAAGTTCAATGAAAATGTACCGATCATTAAAATACAATATTTGAGGGGCTTTTGAATATTTATCCTCTTTTTGAATGGTTTTGATTAAATGCTGGAAATTCTCGACATCATTTAGATTTTTTGAAATATTATTAAATGAAATAACTGTTATACTAACAAATATCACTGCAAAAAAAATAAATGTCAACTGCAGCAAGATTTCATCCTTAAGAAATTTGCTTATCAGGAAATATACAATGATAAGTACAACATAAAGAATATGTATGCGCTGCAGCAAAATTGATAAGTTGTCAATATTGATATAGGTATAAATTTCAAAGTAAAAAATCACTCCTAGAACCAGAATTAGTTCGAGAAGAATAAAAATAAAATGTGTCAGAAATTGGTCTTTATTGAAAAGATTCGTGCCTTTCTTTTTTTGATTGACAGCTGATCTGACAAATGGCAGTGCATATATAAACATTGGAAAAAAAATGATCAACAGGATAATTATTCCATCTGAGTAAGTTGTGAAACAGAAAAGAACCGGATCATATTTATTGAAATAAATCCCAATTTGCAAATTTGCCAGATTCCTCCCAAGGCAGTTGGCACTAGTGCAAAGAGGGTTAAATTCTCTTTGAAAAAGCAATATGTTTTTTTTAAATAATTATCCATAAAGTATTTATTTTAAACCCAAAAAAGGGCTGCGTATATTTTTTTAGAATTGTTGTGGTAAAACTGCGCAGTATTTTAAGTGCCGCAGCAATATGAGTTTTAGCCAATAGAATAGTTTTAAGATTGAAAAAACAAGATATCTCAATTATTCACCAGGATCAAAAGCTTTTCCTCACTCTCTATCTAACTTCTCTTTATGTGTAAGGGATCAGAAGAGGAGAGTTGTACAAAAGAGGTATTGATTTAATAAAGAAAGTAGTAATTAATGATAGTAAAAATAATTTGTATTTGCTTCATTTGATCTGAATGTCTGAAATATTATTAGGAATTCTCAAAGCAACTTTTACTTAAAGGGCAATATTTTTTGTATGGCTCTAATAAATAAGGATCTTTTTTAATTAAGGTAAATCAGTTTTTAATACCGCACCATTACTTGCATTTCTTACCAATGCCCTGTATTGTCCAAGCCATTTTGAAGTTAATGTTTTTTTAATGGGTTGAAATGCTGCTTTTCGGGTATTTATTTCTTCGTCAGTTAAGTTAACAGATAAGATATATTGATCCACATCAATATGAATTTCATCTCCATCTTTGAGAAGACCAATCATGCCTCCTTCTGCCGCCTCAGGCGAAACGTGTCCAATTGAAGCGCCCCTGGTTGCCCCGCTGAATCTTCCGTCTGTTATCAAAGCTACCGAACTTCCAAGACCCATACCCATAATCATGCTTGTAGGGGCAAGCATTTCCTGCATTCCCGGCCCGCCTTTTGGACCTTCATATCGAATAACCACAACATTTCCGGCTTTTACTTTTCCCATCATAATTCCGGCAATAGCTTGGGCCTGACCATCAAAACAAACGGCTTGTCCGGTAAAAATCCGGGCACCGGTAAGTCCGGCAGTTTTAATTACTGCACCTTCTTCGGCAAGATTGCCATACAAAATAGCAAGTCCGCCAACACTGCTGTACGGATTGTCTATAGTATGAATAATTGTTTTGTCTTTGATCTCAGCATTGGCTATTTTTTCCAATAAAGTTTCGCCGCCGATTGTCAGATTATCAATTAAAACTCCCGAGCCTCTTTTATTCATTTCCTTCATAACTGCATTAACACCTCCCGCTCTGTTGATATCTTCCATATGAACAGTGCTTAAACTTGGCGATATTTTAGCGATATGAGAAACTTTTGCGGAAATTGTATTAATATCTTTTAATTTGAAATTAACATCTGCTTCATTTGCAATTGCAAGCATATGTAATACAGTATTACTGCTTCCGCCCATAGCCATGTCGACTGCAAAAGCATTTCTAACCGCATTTTCATTTAAAATATTCCTTAGTTTAAACTTTTCAATATCATTTTGATCTTTCGCGATAGCACAGATTCTTCTGGCAGCCTGACGATATAATTCTTCACGTTGCGGAGTCTGAGCCAGTATTGTTCCGTTGCCGGGTAAAGCAATACCCATTGCCTCCATTAAAGTGTTCATCGAGTTGGCTGTAAACATTCCCGAACAGCTCCCACCGCTGGGGCACGCATTACATTCTATATCATACAATTCTTCTTCTGTTATCCTGCCCGCCTCGTGCTTTCCAACTGCTTCAAAGGCAGTGGCCAGATCAATTGGAGTACCGTTTTTTGTATGTCCTTTAGCCATCGGGCCTCCGCTGATAAAAATAGTAGGAACATCAACCCGCAATGCACCCATAATCATTCCGGGAACAATTTTATCGCAGTTTGGAATGGCAATCATAGCATCAAGTTTATGAGCATTCATCACGCTTTCAATTGAGTTTGCAATAATTTCGCGACTGGGAAGGGAATACAACATCCCATCATGTCCCATCGCAATTCCGTCGTCGATTCCAATGGTATTAAATTCGAAAGGTACACAGCCGTTAGCTCTAATTTCTTCTTTAATAATTTCAGCCACTTTATTTAAAAAAAAATGACCAGGAATAATCTCAATAAATGAATTGGCTACCCCAATAAAGGGTTTGCTAAAATCCTCATTTTTTAGTCCGGTTGCTCTCAATAATGCTCTGTGAGGTGTCCTTTGCACGCCTTTTTTTACTTCATCACTTCTCATATGTTTTTTTGTCCTTTTTTTTGTTTTCAGTAATTATATTTGAGATTTAATTCTACTGAGTGTTTCAGGTGAAATATTAAGGTAGGCAGCAAGATTAACATTCGATAATCGCTGAACCAGTTCGGGATTGTTTTTAAGAAGATTTTTATAACGTTCCGAGGCATTTTGGGTTAGTAAGCTATTAAGCTTAGATGTAATTACAGTTAATCCATACTCAAGAATATAGATATACATTTTATCCCACTCAGGGATCATTTCTCTTAAACGGAAAAAATCATGATGGGAAATAACTAGCAGCTCTGAATTTTCCACTGCCTCAATGTATTCTAAAGACGGCTCTCGTGAGATGAAGCTTAGAATGGAAGTTAAAAAAGTGTTTTCAAAGGCCATGAATCTCGTGGATATGCTATGATCAGTATTACTGTAATACAATCGCAGGCATCCTTTATTTATAAAGAAAATTTGGTCAGCTCTTTGATTTTCTCTAAGCAGTAGTTGATTTTTTGATACGTTAAGGGGTATAAAAGAAGAAAGAACCTTATCAAGCTGTTCTTCATTTATAGCTGTTTTATCTTTAATAAGTTGCGTAAGTACTATTTTCATTTAACTAATCAATTTTCATTATGTCAAAACTATGCTAAATTGATTTTGTAAACATTGACTTTGGTCAAAATCGTATTTTTTAAATGGAAAAAAATTGAGTTTAATAAAATTTTAAATATTTATAATAATATTCAAAATATATCAGATAAGGTAAGTTCTGTAACACGTCCTGTCAAAGAGTTAAAAGACTATGCAAGAGTTGCCCTTATTCCAGGAGAGGAAAACGATAAGCTTTACAATTACGGCCGATAAACTGAAATTTTTAGATATCGCAATGAAAGAGGTTCAAGAGCCAGGCGAATTTGAGATTATGGCAGGGCCATCTTCTGATAAATAGGACACTATAAATCTGTTAGTAAACTAATTCAGTAGATCGTTAATTTAGCCAATAGAGATTTAACGTGCAGATATAATTTTCCTTGGATCGAGCAATAGCCTTAATGACCAATTCTTTGACTGTTAATTTAACGGTTCCCTTATACAATGTATTTCCGCGCTAGATAGCCATTAGTTTTTTAAAGGTGAGTCACCAAGAAAAAATTCCTAAACATGATCAGTTTAGGAATTTTTATTATCAGTTTTCAAGATTATCGAACGATTATTTTATTTTTTGTTCTGTATGTATTTGTATATAGCACAAAAAACCAAAGCGATTGCAACGAAAATAGCTCCTGCCAATGGTGTATAGCCAAGTCCAAAACTCGATATAACTACAATACCACCTGCCCAGGCTCCCAATGCAATACCAATATTAAATCCCGATATATTCAAGGAAGAAGCAAAATCAATAGCTTCTGGTAATTCTTGTTCTGCTATTTGCACGATTAACAACTGACTTGCAGGTACTGTGGCGAATGATAGTCCTCCAAGTATAAACAATGTAATTAGTGCAGGAATCGGGAGCTGATCGGTTATAAAAAGAGTGGATAAAACAAAGGTTTGAAAAAGAAAAATCCAAACCATTGCTTTGAAAGGATTTTTATTCGCTGCTTTCCCCCCAATTAAATTTCCCAAAGCAACAGCGATACCGTACACCAGGAGAAATATACTTACTGCGTTTTCCGAAAATCCTGTAATTTCCTGAAGAATTGGGGACATATAGGTAAAGGCAACAAATACGCCTCCGTAGCCGAAAAGAGTCATCAGTAATGCAATAATAAACCTCGTGTTGAGAACAATACGGACTTGTTTAAATATATTTTTTGCTGTGCTGCTGGCGATAGTATTGGGTAGAAGTATAGCGATTCCTATCAAGCCAACAACGCCAAGTATAGCCACACCTACAAAGGTAGCCCGCCAGCCCCATTGTTGACCTATATAAGTGCCTAACGGAACACCTACAATTGTTGCAATGGTAAAGCCTGAAAACATCATTGCGATAGCACTCCCTCTTTTGTCGGCAGGAACCAATGATGCCGCTATGGTAGCACCTACACCAAAAAATACGCCGTGGGCAAAACCGGTAATAAATCTGGAAGCCAATAACAGATTATAACTGGGCGAAAAGGCCGATGCCAGATGACCTATAATGAAAAGTACCATCAGGAAAATCATTAAAGGCTTTCTTTTCATTTTTGAAGTTAATGCGGTTAAGACAGGCGCACCGATAGCTACTCCCATTGCATATACACTTACCAGTGAACCTGCATCAGCAATACTCACTTTTAAGTCGTCAGCTAATGTTTTTATTAATCCAACAATTACAAATTCCGTAGTACCAATAGCAAAAGCACTAATTGTCAATGCCCATAAAGCGGGCGGGATATTAAATTTTGTTTTTACTGTTTTTTCAACAGCTATTTTTTGTGTATTCATTGCTTGACGCTTTTTTATTAATTTAACAGAAAGGAAAGATTGAAATCCATTATAAAATGTAGTCTTCGCCTATTTTGAGGTACAAAGATCAAAATTTATAAACTATTATAATAATACTAATTATTAGGGTCTGCTATTAAATTTTTAATAGATTTGCGTTATGGTAAGTTTGGAATGGTACAGAACTTTTGTCGCGATCTATAGGCAGGGTAACCTCACAAGGGCTGCACAAGAATTGTCCATATCCCAGCCCAATGTCAGTGTCCAGTTAGCCGCATTGGAACAGTATGTCGGCGGAAAATTATTTGACCGGCTGCCCCGAAGAATGATGCCTACCGAATTGGGCAAACAACTCTACACAAGAGTTGTAGAAGGGGTAGAAATTCTGACATCAACGGAACAGTCGTTTAGAAAAAATGCATTGAACAACCAATTAATAATCAAATTGGGAAGTCCTTTGGAGTTCTTTCACACCAAACTGAGCCCGCTATTGGAAAATATTTCTTTTCAACTGAACGTAACATTTGGCATAGCCAAGGATTTATTGCGGCAACTGTCTGACGGTGAACTTGACTTTGTTCTGGCAAGCCAGAAATCTGTTGAAAGCAAACACCTCGTTTATTTACCTGTCCTTACCGAAAATTTTATTATTGTGGGGAGCCCGGATATGGATTTAAAAGATTTCAAAAAATACTCAAAAGACAATGATATTGCTGCCGTTGAAAAATGGCTTATTAATCAGAAATGGTATGCTTATGGCAACGATTTGGCTTTTATCAGAAGATTTTGGCTAGCCAATTTTAATAAACGCCCGATGATAAAGCCTCAATATGTACTACCAGATCTGAACGTAATACTTCAATCAATAAGTAAGGGAAGTAGTGGAATCAGCATTGTTTCGGATTATCTTGCAGAGGAATTTCTCAAAGAGAAAAAGGTCGCTGTTATTTGGAAAGGTATTGCCGAAACCTCTAACACCCTTTATCTTGCTTATGATAAAAGCAAAATATCAGAACAGAAAATTAAAGAGATCAATACCTTATTTTTCGCCTTATGATTTTATTTGGCTGATTTATTATCGTACTATTTAAACCCTAATATATTGGCTATGTAAATGCTCAATTCAGATATTGGCATACCTGAATTTATGGCAATGCACATTTTAAGGAATTGTGCAAAACGCCACGATACGATATCAATTTATCTATCAGAAATTAAGATTTAAATATTTGATGTTGTCTGATGGGAATGCTTTCCTTTTCCATCTGAGAAATACCCCATTCTCTCAATTGATTTATAAATGGTATCAAGCTCTTGCTCGTTTCAGTAAGTGAATACTCTACTTTTGGGGGAACCTCGTGATAAACTTTCCGATACAATAATCCATCGCTTTCAAGTTCCCGTAACGTTTGTGTAAGCATTTTAGTGGTAATATCATTCATACATCTTTTTAACTCTCCAAATCGCAGAACGTCCTGATTGAAAATATACCAAAGGATACGGCCCTTATATTTTCCGCCAATTCTTTTGAATGCAAAATCCACAGCACAAATAGGTTCAATAATTTTATTTTCAGACATGCCTAATTTTTATTATACTGATAATCAGCAATAGTTTCCTTTTGGTAGCTAAAGTACAAAAAAGTAGGTACTTGCCAATAGTAAATTATTGAAATAGCTTTGTATAAAATTAATAGAATAAATAGCAGAAAAATGATAAAGATATGTGCTCTCGCCTGCAATATGCTTGCTGTGCTCTCATTTACAAGTAATGCAGGTCCAAATAAAGTCAAGATGGAAAACAAAAATAGTATAAAACCTCTAGAAGTTCATTTGGGAAAAATAAAGATTCTGATCTTCTCTGATGGGCAGATGGCCTTTGACAAGGCGCAGCCAACTTTTGCCCCAAATATTCCCAAAGCAGAATTTGAGGCAGGAACCCAAATGCTGCATCTAAGAAAAGATGCTGTAGATCTTGGAATTAATGTAATGCTCATCAAAGCTTCAGGAAAGACTATTTTGATCGATGCCGGTATGGGAAAACACTTTGGGGACAATCAGGGAAAGCTTTTGGAGAATCTGACCAACGCAGGCATTTCTCCAGATTCCATCACCGATATTCTGATCACGCACGCACATCGGGATCATATAGGCGGTCTTACATCCAGGGAAGGAGGTCTTATTTACCCTAATGCAAAGTATCATATGGCCAGAGAAGAGTACGATTTCTGGATGTCTGAAAATCCTGATTTTTCCCATAGCAAATTGAATGCTGAACAGATCAGGGGAACAATAAGCTTTGCAAAGAATATTCTGGGCAGGATCAAGAAAAATGTTGTTTTATTTAATCCGGGAGCAAAATTGTTTTCCATTATTCAAACGGAGTTAGCAGCCGGACATACTCCGGGACATACCATATTTACAATAACTTCTGAAGGGAAATCTATTAAAAACATTGTAGATGTATTCCATACAACGCTGATGATTTCCGAACCTGAATGGGGTGTTTCACTGGATGTGAATTTTGAACAGGGCATCAAAACCCGGAGAAGCATTCTGGAAGAATGTTACACCAAAAAAATATTAGTCATGTCATCTCATTTGCCCTGGCCAGGCTTAGGTTATATTGATAAAAGGGACAAATATGGATGGAGCCCGCTAAATTATTATAATCCCTCTGAAATAGAATTGTAACGATAAAATATAGAAAATGAAATATAAGACACTAGGAAATTCGTCAGAAAAAGTTTCAGCCATTGGTTTGGGATGTATGGGTATGTCGCATGCCTATGGAAACAGGAATGACAATGAAAGCCTTAAGACTCTAGATAAAGCCTTGGAATTAGGAATCAATTTTTGGGACACGGCAGATTTTTATGGTGGCGGGGAAAATGAAAAACTTATTTCCAAAGCATTAAAATATAAGAGAGATGAAATATTTATGGCCACTAAGTTCGGTTTTAAATATGGACAAATGGCAAAGTCGTTTTCCAACGAAGTGGATGGCTCACCTGGATATATGCGTAAAGCAGTAGAACTAAGCCTCAAACGTTTGGAGACCGATTATATAGACCTGTATTATTTGCACCGTATAGACCCTCAGGTTCCAATTGAAGAAAGTATTGGAGCAATGAGTGAGCTGGTAAAGGAAGGTAAAGTTCGTTACCTGGGGATTTGTGAGGCGTCTTCTAAAAGTATTGAAAAGGCAAATGCTATACATCCGATCGCTGCATTGCAAAGTGAATATTCCATATTGACCAGGGATATAGAGAATGAGATATTGCCGGCCGTAAGAAAAAATAAGATGTCACTAATTTCATTCTCACCATTGGGCAGGGGAATGTTCACGGGAAATTTTGATAGCATAGAATTTAGCAGTAACGATTCGAGATTGTTATTACCTAGATTTCAGGGTGAACATTTGGAAAATAATAAAAAATTGGTAAAAAACCTTTCCGAGTTTGCCAGCGACAAAGGGATATCGACATCTCAATTGGTTCTTGCCTGGTTATTGGCACAGGGAGATGACATTATTCCGATTCCAGGGACAAAGAAGCAAAATTATATAGAACAGAATATCAAAGCTGTCGATGTTGAATTGTCAGAGGAAGACCTTAGAACCATTATAGATATTGTTAACGAACATCCAAATACCGGAGAAAGATATGGTATAGACTCACTGAAACTCACAAACGGCTAATTGTAACTTTAAGCTGATATATTTGTAATATTTAGGTAAATATTTTAGCATGATAGCCTTTGATCACCAAATACTTAATATATTAGCCGCAAAGGTTGTCAACGAATTATGCAGACAACCAAATATTTGAATGAAAGAAATTAGCGTAAGAAAAATTAAAGAGCCTGATTTTTCAGAGGGTTTTAGTATTCGGAACATCGGAACTTTGCTCTTCGAAAAAGATTTAGTGCAGGATCTGCATAGGCACAACTTCTTTTTTGCTTTGTTTTTAGAGAAAGGAACAGGGAAACATAGTATTGATTTTATCAATTACCCTGTTGGCGACTACTCTGTTTTCTTTATGCGACCAGGACAAGTACATCAGCTCACGCTAAAAGAAGGGAGCAAGGGATACTTAATTCAATTTAACCGTGAATTTTACGCTCCAAAAGAAGAGCCCGTTAATTTCGTTTTACGGAAAGTAAGCCATAAAAATCACTGTCCGCTTTCGCTCGAAAAGTTTAGCAAATTACTGCTGCATTTGTCTTTTATTTTTGAAGAGTATACCCAAAAACAAGACCGCTACAAGGAAGTTATTACGGCAAGTTTGGAAATACTTTTTATCGAATTGGTAAGACAAAGTAAAAAACCGAAAGAAATTACAAATGATGGTACTAAATATTCGCAAGAACAATTGGATGAGTTATTAGAACTATTGCAAAAACATATTGTAACGCATAAACAAGTAACACAATATGCCCAAATGATGCACCTCACTACATTTCAACTCAACAAAATAACCAAAGAAACTACCGGAAGCACCTGCTCACAACTCATCAACGAGCAAATAGTACTTGAAGCAAAGAGAAGCCTTTTGGCTACCACCAGTCAAGTAAATCAAATTGCTTTCGATTTAGGATTTGAAGACCCTTCCTATTTTATTCGTTTTTTTAAAAAACATACCAACTTTTCCCCCGAAGCATTCCGCAGGAACTTTAAATAAGTCCAATCCAAGTTCAATTTTGTCCTATCATACCCAATCACACTAAGATAACTTTGCAGAATAAATAAAAATATTCAGCAATATGAAAATAGTAATTGTAGGTGCATCGGGCACCATGGGGCAGTATTTGGCCAATGTGCTTGAAAAGGAAAATCACGAAGTAATAAGAGCCAGCCGTTCTTCAGAAGAGATACAGGTTGATACAACCTCCACCAAGTCCATTGAAGAAATGTTTGCCGGGATTGGAACTTTTGATGCCCTGATTTCTACTGCAGGGGAAACTTTTGTCGGTCCCTGGATAAATTTGAATGACCAAACTTTCAAAAAAGGAATTCAAGGAAAAATGATGGGGCAGATTAATTTGGTGTTAATTGGTCAGCATTACATCAATCCCAAAGGTTCGTTTACATTGATTACCGGAGTATTAACACACGAACCTCAGATTAATTTCGCCAATGCTTCAGCAGCAAACGGAGCTGTAGAAGGCTTTGTTAGAGCCTCTGCCATTGAGCTGCCCAATGGTATCCGCATCAATGCTGTTAGCCCAACGGTAATTGAAAATTCTCCACAATATTTTCCTTATTTCCCGGGAGAAATTCCAACAACGATGAAGCAATTGGAATTTGCTTTTAAGAAAAGCTTGTTTGGCGCTGTAACAGGACATATTATCAACCCATAAAATAATCAAGATGAATACTAAAAGTAAAATTATCCAGTCCATCAAAATCTGGATAGTAATTTACCCTTCGATAACGCTTTTTCATGTATTGTTTGGTAGTTATTTAGCTGAAATGCCGTTGTATTTAAGGACGCTAATCCTAACCTTGATATTAGTGCCCTGGATGGTTTTTGTGGGATTGCCACTTATAGATCTTTTGTTGAAAAACACCTCCAAAAATGACAAACCTTAACCGAAGAACTTTTATTAAGCAGAGTGGAATTCTTGCAACAGCCTTTGCATTGCCACCAAGTTTTAACCCGTTTATAGAAAATAAAGCAATGAGCGACAAAAAACAATTTGATGTAATTATTATAGGAGGCAGTTATGCCGGCCTTGCCACAGCAATGGCGTTGGGCAGAGCATTAAGAAATGTGCTTATTATCGATGGTGGAAAACCCTGTAACAGACAAACACCGTATTCGCATAATTTTTTAACGCAGGATGGCAAGACACCAAAAGAAATTTTAACACTTGCAAAGCAACAAGTAGCAGCATACGATACAATCACATTTTTTGATGGTATTGCTGCAAAGGGCGTAAAAACAAGCAGTGGTTTTGAAATTCAAACTGAAACGGGAGACAGGTTTTCGGCTGCAAAATTAGTTTTCGCCACAGGTATAAAAGATATAATGCCCGAAATAGCTGGATTTTCTGAATGTTGGGGTATTTCTGTTTTGCATTGCCCGTATTGCCACGGTTACGAAGTGAAAAATGAAATAACCGGTATTTTGGGCAATGGCGATTTTGGCTTTGAATTTTCTAAACTCATATCGAATTGGACAAAAAAGCTGACCCTTTTTACCAATGGAACTTCAGGGCTGAATAAGGAACAAAAAACTGAGCTTGAAAAGCATTCTATTGAAATAGCAGAAAAAGAAATTGAGGAGTTGGAACACCAAAATGGACAGATCAAAAGTATCATTTTTAAAGATGGTTCAAAACAAGTAGCTAAAGCCATTTACACCAAACTTCCTTTTGAGCAAAGTTGTACTGTTGCTGAAAAACTGGGGTGTGAATTAACTGAAGATGGATATATAAAAATTGATGGTGCCCAAAAAACAACTGCAAAAGATGTGTTTGCCTGTGGCGATAATGCAGCACGACTGCGGACCGTTGCAAATGCAGTAGCAATGGGGACATTTACGGGCATGATGGTAAATAAAGAACTTTTAGAGGAACGTTTTTAAGTAAGCTCTATCTGCTTTTGAGCTATCTATTTTTTTTAATAGTCATTCTAATAGTAAGTGATCTTAACGATCTGTTTTCAATGAAAGGATATCAATATTAAATTTCTAAAAGTTTCGAACCTAAGCTTGTCAAACCTTTGTTTTGCTGGAATTTTAGTTTTATAAATTGCATTGCGCCACGATTCTGCCACAAAACTTTGACCGTAAATTATCTCTAAAGCCGCCTTAACTTTTTGTGGCAAAAAATATCTGCTCGTGAGATAAAGAACCCAGGTTCCACCTATAAACAGCTTTGCTGTCTTTTACTGGGAATTTCAGCAAACTCTTAAAGGGTGAAATAAATTATGCTCTTCTGATTCTGTTTCTCTTTGGAAGATAATTTATATAGCCGTAATCATTTAGGTCTCTGATGCATCTATGATAGGTAACTGGGCCGCTTATTTTGGCAATCTTCATAATTTCATGTCTATATGCTTTAATGGGATTCATATAGCCTGCAGCAGTTCTGAATTGCAGCAGTGCCGCAAAAATTCCAATATGGGTAATGCCGATGCGCTGGTCTTTTTCTATTGCTTTGAAGAATTGCGTTGTCTTTTCCTTTGTCAAATTTAAAAAGGATAGTGACATTTTTTTTTTACAGAATAATAGTTTGTATTTATAAAATAGCGGTCAGGTAATCAGTCAGGTAGAATTAATCGGGTGTTAGGAATTGTTGGCGAATATAATCGGGATGATTAGCATCGTGCATTGTATTTAATATTTTTGAGCTTTAGTATTGTTTTTTAGGAGCTTTTTCCCGCTATTCGTTTCAATCTTTTGCGCCGAACCCCGGCACAAAAGGATTTCCACTTCTATCGGGGCTAAAAAAATGCTAACGGCTGTTAGGAATACACCAATTTTTTGCTTCAGTTGAGCAATAATTATATTAAAAAAAACAAGAGCAGGAAATTCAAATTTTCTCCTAAATCAAGTCATATTATTGCGGCTGGTGATGATTCAATAATTAATTTGGGATGCAGGCCCCTTGCAGTGATAGTTTATAGATATATTTTTCTTAACCCTCTACATTGTATTATTTCGATAATTTCGATCTTTAAGTTTAATTTTAAAACTATGTCAGAACCTGCCTTTTAAACGAGAAAATAAATGACACTTTTTTGATTTCTATTTTTTTTGGGGACA
This sequence comes from Flavobacterium sp. LK-23, assembly GCF_058135255.1. Classification (NCBI taxonomy): domain Bacteria; kingdom Pseudomonadati; phylum Bacteroidota; class Flavobacteriia; order Flavobacteriales; family Flavobacteriaceae; genus Flavobacterium; species Flavobacterium sp. LK-23. The sequence continues at coordinate 295,691 of NZ_JBYUVT010000002.1, read as the reverse complement.
TAGTTTACATAGCCGTATTCATTTAAGTCTTTTATGCACCTGTGATACGTGACAGGGCCGGTTATTTTGGCTATTTTCATAATTTCATGCCTGTAGGCTTTGATAGGATTGATATTGCCTTGATTTGTTCTGAATTGAAGCAGTGCCGCAAAAATTCCAATATGGGTAATGCTGATGCGCTGGTCTTTTTCTATCGCTCTAAAGAATTCCGTTAAAGGATTTAATTGTTCCATCACTGCTGTATTTTAGATTTTATTCCTTTTTGGACAGATTGTTTCGGGAATGTTGCTGCCTGGTTTTTTGATGAAGCTGTCTGGATTTTACGAAAATGCCGGTCATAGATATTCAATGATCTAAACTGCGGATTGGCCTCTATATAAATCTGATTTTCTCGTCCATTTTTAATCAGCACAGCAGATACTCTGTCACCCTGTCTTAAAGCATGTTTTAGTTTCTCCATTTCATATGTATTAGATATCTCTTTTAAAGGAATGGCCTTTAAAGTCTTTTCTAAATCATAAGCATATTCATTTCGAAATTCTTTTAAGTGATAATTGCCCGAAGCGTCTCTATCATTAAAGTCGAGCTGAAACCATGATTGGTTATGCTCTACAGAACGGCCTGACAATAAATTATAAACTTCATTAAGTTTAAAATTGCGTTCCTGCCCATTTTTAAAGTAATAATCCCTGCTGTCTTCTGGTGCAGAATTATTCTGCATGCTGCTTTTAAATCCATCGAGTTCAAAATGCCTTTCAGCATTTTTTGAAAACGAAAGAGTATGAGTAATCTTTTCTTTTTCATTAATGTAGTAGGATAGAGGAATGCTGAAATTTTCCTGTTCTTTGTCAATAAGATTTTTTAATTTTTCGGATAAATCAGGAAAGCCGATACGCTGCACTTCCTCGTTAAGCGAATTGAAGTTTCTTTCGTCTTTTTTTGTCTCACTGCGAAGTGAAAGCTGATTTTGCGTGCTGGTGATTATTTTCCTCAGGATACGTGAAATGAGACTTGGATATAATTGTTTTGACATCCTATGGATTTCCATTTTAAGGATTTGAAGAGTATGCTGCTCCTCAACATTTTTTGAAGATTTGTATTTCGTTCTGATTCTCTCGAACTGCCGCAGTTTCTCAGCCAATAAAGATTTGTTTTCTGCCGGAGTAATTGAAAAGAGCGTATTGAAACGTTCCTCTCTTGCTTTCCATTGGCTGAATTCCATTTCTACTCTATTTACGGGAAACTGCGGGTTCATCATCTAAACTTTAATAATTTTAAAATCTCTAAACCGAATTAGACTGCTGTCTTCTTTTTTTTGGTTTGTTCGACGAAGGAGTTTCACTGTTCTCATCAGCATTCTCAGACTGTTTTTTGTCTGATTGTTTTTTAGATGTTTTTTCTCCTTCTGATTTTTTCTCTTCCTTGCTTTCTCGATGATTGATGCGCTGAAGGTTTCCATCATATACATTAAGAGTCTTAAACTGCGGATTTGCTTCCACGAACATTTTGCTTTCAACGCCGCTGACAACAAAAGTCACAGATTGCAGATTTCCTTTTTTAAGGGAATTTACAAGGTCTTCCTTATATTGCGGCGTACTGAGTTCTTTTATGGAATGCTTCTCAAGGCTTGCTTCCAGATCATAGCCGTAATTCTGGTGGTAATGGTTAATCTTAAAATTTCCGGAATTGTCTGTCTGTTTAAAATCGAATTTTAACCAAGAATTGTAACTTTCTCCTTCTTTAGTTTTAAGATCCTTATTTACCGAACGGCCTTCCATTAAATTATAGGCTTCTTTGAGTGTAATGCTGGTTGCATCATTATTGATGTAAAAGGTCTGCTGCAGTCCCGGCTTGTTTTCTTCTTTTTGAAGATTCACATGATAGGTATTAAAAAAGTACATATCAGTCTGATCTGACTTCTTGAAGTTCAGCTCAACCGTTACGGTATCTCTGTTTGGAACGCCATTGTTCATAATGCCGGTGTGCATGATTTTAAAATCCTTATCTCCCTTCAGCATGTTTTCTCTCAATTCAGTATCGAAAGTCTCTCCAAATCCAGTATATTTCAGCTGGTCTTTCAGGTATTTTAAATTAGTCTCATTCATAATGTTTGTATTTAAGTTATTTTCTGGTAATTCCTTGTTTTCTCTTGCCAGACGGACAAACTCCGTAAGATCAAGTTTCTGATTGCTGTACAGATCAATTCCGCTCTGCATGACTATCTTTAAGTCATTTATAAGCGAATCGATCGGCACGCTCTTAAAATAGTCGATATCATTACTCCCCACCAGACAATGGTCCTCTGCGCCCATTGATGTCCTGAAAAAAGCAATGTTGTCGCTGTCAGCTGATAGATTAACAGGGTGTGCAGCATAGCGATAGCCTAGGGAAGCCATTTCCTCTGCAAAGCTTAACAGCGTTTCGGTCTCATTGATATTTATATTCATAATCTGCTTTTTTAGTTCTTTAGGATGGTACCAGGATTATGGCAGCGGGATTACTTTATCGGCCAGATTTTTTTTAACGTTGACTTCCAAATGCCTTCCGCCATTCTTTTCCAGCAGCTGGAGCGTTAAATACTTATTCTCGGGAATGGTAAATTTCTCCAGTGCAAAAACTTTTACTACTTCAGACTTATCAGGAATCACCGCAGATGATGAAGTTGAATACAGTGGCTGAATCTCTATTTCCTGAGAGGCAGTTCGTTTTGATTTTCGCTGGTCTCTTATGAAAAAACGCAGCTGGTCGATATCGTAGCTGATTTTGGATTTATTTTCAAATACAGCCCGCAGATACAGCACATCCTCATGTATAAAAATGCCGCTGACCTCAAGCTTTATCTGAAACTTAGCTTTTTTTAAACCGCGGGTCTTTATTTTTTTTGATAATGCCAGTGAAGCAGACTGTTCTATTTTTTTCTGATTTTCGTTTACTAGGGTAAATAGCACTTCCTTACTTGCAGCTAAAGCATTTTCTGCATTTATATTCAGGTCCGGGCAGTCTTCATTGTAGTTCAGTACAAATACATATAATTTTGCGTCAGATGTGACTATTGTCAGGTTAGTCTGGAAAAAGTATTGTCTTGCAGCCTTTACAAGCAGAATGTTCTCGACTCCTTTGGCTTTCTGCACCAGCACATCAGCACTCCCTTTATCGATGCTTTTAATCGGGTAGGGAAAAACGATGCTGGTAGTCTTCGAATAGCCGATCTGAAGATTTTTATAGTGGTCTTCATAAAAAACAGTTTCCCTGCTCTTTAGCTGGGGATAAGCCCAAACAGAAACCAGCAGCAGACTCATTAAAAACAAATAATTAATTCTTTTCATCTTTCTCTATTTTATGGTTTTAAATTCTTTTGTTTTTCATCATACAACAGCACCTTGTATCCTGCTTTTACCAGTACCTTTATGAGTTTAACCTTTTTGCTCATAAGACTTTTGGCTGCCTCAATGCCCAGTCCCGCAGCCTGTGCTCCCCATGAATCAGTGATACCGGTAAGTCCGAGTGTCTGAATCGAGCGGTCGGCAGATGCTTTGGCAGCATCCCTGCTAATGGCACCAGGAATGTATATTCCCTCAATTCCGTCCATATCATATACCGAGAGCTGAACCGGAAAAATGGAACCATGATGCTGGAGGTTTTCTATCTTTATTTCGAGCCTTTCTCCTTTCAATTCCGCCATGCCGTATACAAAGGTGTTTTTGGGTATTGTTGTTCCCTGAAGTGTAATATCGGCAGTGAGCCTTAGTTTAACCACAGATCCATTTACAATGGTCTGTGTTTCGTGCACGGCAGCTTCAAGTGCATTTTGCGTATGATCTGGATTTAAATCCTCATCTGCAGTGAAAAAAGCGTTCAATTTAAAGTTGTCTGCAGGTATTGCATTTTCTTGGAGAGAAGAAATATTGTCTTCCGTATTTTTAAGGCCTGCAGAATAAACTTTTCCTTTTTTTTTCTCGTAATTCTGTTTTAAGCGTTCCTGCACTCTTGAAGGATGCTGAATATCCAGTATATTTTCCAGCATGCCTCCGAGCTGTTGCAGTTCCGGGTCCGGCTGAGTTTCACCCATTGCAGACATCATCTGTTCCAAGTTCTTAATCTGGGCAGATGCTTCATTTGATGAGCCATAGTTTTCAAACTCCCTCATATCCTGGCCGTAATTTTTATCAGGTGCAGGCTGGCTGATGGTTTTCTGGAGCAGCTGCAGTTTTTCATAGATTTTCTGCTCGTTTTTGTCCTGAGGGGCCACTGCATTCAAGCCGGTTCTTTTTTTTGAAAAACTCTGGGATGCAAAATCCAGTTCGGGGAACTCCTTCAAAGATTCTTCAAGAACTTTTTGATTGGAATAGTTGGGATCTTTTTTAATCTGCTCCTGCAGTTTGACTGAATCTACTGCTGCCTGGTCATAGTAGCTCATTTTATCCAGAGAAGAATCTTCTTTAAAATTTGGAAGTGGCAGTTTAAAATTAAATCCTTTCTTTATTTCATTTTCAGCCGCTGCGGCTTCCATTCTTCCTCCTCCCAAGGTGTAAAAAAGAATGGTGATAAAAGGAAGTGTTATGATCGGCAGAGCCAGAAGCATTTTTCGTTTTTTTGCTTCTTTTATTGATATCGTCTTCTGTTCCATGTCTTTATTTTTTAATCGATTATTTTAATTTTTACAGTCTGTTCTGAAATTTTCACCTGTTGTGTTTCCTTTTCTGAAAAGGTATTATAGATGTTATAAAGAAGATAGCCTGCTGATAGGATAACAAATAAGCTTAGAAGAAAAATGAGCTTCCTCTTTGAACACCCTTCCGCCAGACTGCTCATTTTTTCAGACCATTTTTTTTGTGAAGAGAGATAGTGCCTATGGTATGTAAATGCAATTTCCCGTTTTTTAAAAAGTGATTTCATAACCTGTCATTTTCGGTTTTCAACAGTTAAATCGCGGTTTTCAATCGTATTGAAACGCTCGATTAAAAAACCGTGCGGATTGTTGTCGCTTCTTGATACATTGCGCAGACTCCCTTGCGTAATCAGGCTTCGCTTCAAAATGCTGGTGGTTCTGATGATGTTCTGCCGCGAGAAACATTTAAAGCGGTAGGGATAGTCACGTGTATCGACAGTTACACTGTCAATCTGGATGGTCTGGCTTATATTGCCTGAGATGATTCCGGAATAAAAGGCGTTTTCTTTCAGGTCATCATAAATTCTTTTAGCACTTTCGTCAGCCAGATAAAGGGCTTTGGTAACATTGGACTTGATTACTTTATCGTCTGGGTCAAGGGTAAAGAAAAATTGGTGAAAAGTTTTAATATGATCTCTTGCTTCAACAGGCACATTATCCTTCCTGTCTGACGCATATGCTTCCAGAGCTTTTCCTGCCGCAAGGATATATACCTTATCCTGCATCCGGCTGACAGTCTGAAAACTTTTATGAAGCGTAAAACAGCATATCATAACACAGCCCGTAATAACCAGCATTGTAAATGCTCTGACGTATTTAAATGCGGTATCTATATTTTTCATTTTGCTGAACATGGGATGATCTTTTAAGTTTTATTTGGAATTCCCTTTAAGCCTGTCGCTCATATAATTTCCTTTCTCTTCAAAATAGGGACCCGAAGTGCCCGATGAAGACATACTCTGGTACATTCTCCCTGCTGCATTTCCCATGGAATCCAAGACCATTGCAGTTCCCTGTGATGTCTTGGAAACTGCTGAACTGGCTGAGGTGCTGAAAAGGGTAGTGGCTTTCTGGCTTAGGGCTCCGCCGCCGCCTGCATGAACGATGTAGTTAGCCACTGAAGGCACAGTGAAGTAGCCAATAATACCGATAATCATAAATATCAGATAAGACATATCAGTAGTACTGAAAAATGTATCGCCTGTGGACTCCACCTGGGACAAATCCAGCTTGAGCATCAACTCTTGTATTTTGCCGATTATGCTTCCAAAAATATTAGCAACAGGAAGCCAGAGGTATATGTTAATGTACCTTGCCAGCCAGACCGTCAGTGTATGCTGGAACCCGTCAAAAACAGCAATGCCGAAAACAAGCGGCCCCAGGATGGAGAGGACAACCAGCTGAAATGTTCTGAGTGTATCAATGCAGAGGGCCGCCGATTCAAATAAAATCCGCAGTACCTCGCTCATCCACTGCTTAACGGAATTCCTAAAACTATAAGAAGCCTTTTCCATGGCAAATTTCACATCATTGCCGATGCCCGCCAGCATGCCTTCATCAGATGGATCAGCACCGTCATGCGTGTACTTGTACCATTTATCACGGTCTCCCGAGCCTGCGACGCCTACATACATTTTCCATGGATCGGTCTGCCTCACTGCCTTTTCTTTTTCTTTTAAAAGAACCGCGACCGCATTATTGGATCCTGTTACCATAGCAGCCGTTGCGGTAACTGTGGGTTTCATAACGCCGTTGATAAGGGCCAGCACCGATGGGAAAATCATGATGCAGAATCCGATTACAAAAGGCCTGAACAGGGGATAAAAATCAATCGGCTCTGCTGCTGCAATATGTCTCCAGACACGCGAGGAGATGTACCAGATGGTCCCAAATCCTGCAATTCCCTGTCCTACAGCCAGCAGGTTGCCGCACAGGGGCATCATCTCATCATAAAGCTGGTCCAGCACCAGGTGCAGGCTCTGCATGTTATCGCCCACACCCTGAGCTTGGCTTAAAAAGGGCAGCAGCAGGGTTGTGAGAACAATTTTGTTTTTTATTGGCAGTTTCATCTTTTTAGTTTTTAAGTTCCTGCAGTTCTTTGGAAGCATAAACATCATTTTTTTCTTTTGCCCGCTGCAGTGCCAGAATATTTGACGATGCATTAAAATCTCGAAGAAAAAAAAGTTTATCCTGCATCTGCTGATAGATCATATCCACCGCCTGAAGTCTTTCATCATCGGACATCCTGAGTTTATCAGCTGTCATGATCATAGTGAGTTCATCAAGATTACGCAGGCTCTGGCTGAGCAGATTTGCGTAAACCTTTTCAAAATATCCAATTTCCTGCGCGCTGAAACTGCCGTTTCGCGCAAACCGGTTCAGCCCGTTTCTGCTTTCCTTTACCAGAAGTATTTGAAAATTTACAATTTCACCCACTCTTTTGTAATTCTTTACCGCCGGGCTTACCTGCATAAGGGCATCTAAAAAAGTCTTATGAAGGCTGAAATTGCCCTGCGACATATCCTTAACTGTTCTATAACCTCCCGAGAGCAGTTCATAGCCCTTTTTCATATCACTGAGGATCTTTTTAAACTGGGAGAGTTTTTCAATGTTCAGGATCAGCTGCTGTATTTCTGCTGACTGGGCACGGGCTTTGCCTGGCATCATAAACAGGCAGATAAACAGTCCTAAAATCAATATCTTTTTCATCACTTATAAATTTATAGCCCGTAAAGAGCATTACTATTTTTAGCCTCTTTTTGATCTGCCGCCTTTGACAGTGCAAGCAGTTTGAGATCACCGCTGAAAGAAATGCAGAAATTGTAATCCTCCAGCATGGTTTTATGCAGCTCATCAATCCTCTGGATTCTCTGGTTATCCTTAAGCTCCAGTTTTGAATCAGTAGTGATAACTAAAAGCTGGTCCAGGGTATCGCTGCAGTTCTCAAGCAGCCTTTTAAAAGAACGTTCTATATAATCCATTTCACTTCCGTGAAATAAGTCTGCTGTTTTAAGATCAGCGTAAGATTTTTTATAAATTTTCATTATTTTAAACTGCATAGAGAGAATTTCTGCAGCCTTGTAATAATTCCTGACTTTTGGATTAATCTTCAAGAGTGAGGTAAAATAAGTACCGTGCAGATTCACTTCACCTCTTTTAGCATCACCAATAAAATTCAGTCCTTTTGACACAGCGGAATATCCTTTTTTAGCATAATCGATATAGACCTGCAATGCGGCAATCTGAAGCAGGAGTTCTTTTCTCTGCTTTGCCTGAGCCTGTATTTCCAGAGGGAAAATGATAAGCATCGAGAATATAAAAAACAGTTTTTTCATGATGATTGTTTTTAAATTATGGAATTCCGTAAAATTCTTTCACATGGTCTGCATCTGCTTCCGTTTTGGCACGCTGCAGGCTCAGCAGCATGTTCTGCCGGTTAAACAGGGTAAGGTCATCATAATTGGCATCAATCTGGTCTGCGGCTTTATTGATAATTTCAAGCCTTTTCAGATCGCTCATCTGGGTGGTGAAGGAGTCCAGTATCAAAAAGATCTGGTCAATATTCTTTACGCTTTCCTCCAGTATTCCGGTGTAGACACGCTCCATATACGCAATCTCACTTTCTTTAAAATGAGTGTCTCTTTTAAAAAGGTTCCACGCTCTTTCATATTCTTCGACAAGCCTTGTCTGTTTTTTTGTAATTTCCTTTATCCTCTGGTAATAGGTGATAATGGATTTTACTTTGGCCAGCTCTTCATAATATCCTTTATAGAGATCTTTCTGTTTCTGCGTCCAGTCTGAGATTTCGTCGAGTTTTAATTTAGACAGGACATTTTCGACCTGCTTCTGCGCGTTCTGAAGCCATATTGTTTTATTCTGCAGTTTCTGGATCCGCAGATCGATTGCTTTGATTACTTTTTTGGTTACTGCTTTTACTATTTCAAGAATGGGCAGTGCTGCAGTTTTTTCAGCCGGTCTGGCCGGAGTGCTGATTAGCAGCAGGCAGATCAGACAGGCGGTGATTTTTGTTTTCATTTTTCTCTTTCATTAATTTCCATTTCGCATTTCCTGAGCCATAGCGGCAATTCCCTTTTTGATGTCGCCGCCGAACTTCTGTGCGTAGGCATTCATTTTCACTTTCTCGCTTTCCTCCGTTGTGTAGGCAAGATATTCCTCCAGCGACACCTCTGTCCTGTATACCTTTGAAAGCATTCCTCCCAGAGAGATAAAAACCTCCTTGTATTTCTTTGCGGGATCATTGGCTTTATTTACCGAAAGCACCAGTGCTTTTTCTTTGTCGGTAAGGCCGAGAAGTTCCTGTATCTGGTCAAATTTATTCTGGTACTTGCTCTGGTCCAGCAGGATCTTGCAGTCACTGTTGTTGATAATGGCCTGTTTCACCACAGGTGAAGAAATAATATCTTCTACTTCTTGGGTTACCACTATTGCTTCCCCGAAGAACTTCCGAACGGTCTTAAATAAATAGCGTAAATATTCCGCCATCCCTTCTTTGGCTATGGCTTTCCAGGCTTCTTCAATTAATATCATTTTTCGGATGCCTTTCAGCTTGCGCATCTTGTTGATAAAGACTTCCATGATAATTATGGTTACCACTGGAAAAAGAATCGGATGGTCCTTGATATTGTCGAGTTCAAATACTATAAATCTCTCCTTCAAAAGGTTTAGATTTTCTGTAGCATTCAACAGATAGTCAAACTCGCCTCCTTTGTAATAAGGACGCAGCACATAAAGAAAGTTGTTTACGTCAAAGTCTTTTTCCTTAACCTTGTCGCTTTCCAGAATCGAAACAAAATCATCTTTTAGAAATTCATAAAAGCTGTTAAAGCAGGGAAATATAGCAGCATTCACTTCCATCTTTTCATAATACAGCTGAAGCGCATTGGAAAGCGCCACATATTCGCTTCGGTTAAAAGTTTCATCGTCTTTTTTCCAGAGTGCAAGCAGCAGGGTTTTAATACTTTCTTTTTTCTCGGTATCCAGATTGTCTCCATCTGAAATATAAAAAGGATTAAAACGGATAGGATTCTTTTCGTCATAAGTAAAATAGTAGCCGCTGACCATATCACAGAGCCCCTTATAGCTGTGACCGACATCCACCAGTACAATATGGGTTCCCTGCTCGTAGTAGCTTCTGACCATATGATTGGTAAAAAAGGACTTGCCGCTTCCCGAAGGCCCCAGAATAAATTTGTTTCTGTTGGTGCAGATTCCCATCTTTACCGGTTCATCGCTGATGTCCACGTGAACAGGTTTTCCTGTCAGACGGTCGCCGAGTCTTATGCCGCAGGGACTGAGCGATGATCTGTAGCCTGTTTCCATATTCAGAAAGCAGACTGCCTGCTCGGTGAAGGTATCAAAGGTGTCATTCATAGGAAAGTCCGCCGCGTTTCCAGGGATTCCCGCCCAGTAAATCTGGGGGGCTCCGACAGTTTCGTGCTTCGCTGCCACATCCATCTGCGCAAGGGCAGAGGAGACTTTGTTTTTAATATCCTTAAGCTCTTCTTTATTGGTGCTCCAGCATAACACATTAAAATGAGCCTTAACGGGAAGCCTCTGCTGGGAAACAGCTTCATTTAAAAAGTCATTCGCTGCATCCCTTGCGATCATATTTTCCCTGCTGTAGGCAGACAAAGACTGAAGCCTTAATCTTTTGCTTTCCAGCTTTTGGATTGTTTTCTGCGCATCTTCAATAAACAGATACTGATTATAGATATGATTGCAGGACAAGAGCTGTCCGAGAGTGGAGGCAAAGCCGACACTGAACTTGGTTTTATCCGTCGAATAACGGTCAAAGTTGATTCTTGAACCGCATAACGCCGGCAGATCTGCAGCATCTCCCAGAGTGAAAAGCTGGCAGTGTTTGTCGCCAACTGATAAACCTTCATCAAATTTGATATCATTAAAAACAAATGAATCCTCCCTTTCAGATAAGAAGCAGTACTTTTCGATCAGGCCTATTTTTCTGCTCTCGCTTTTAAGCGCTTCATTTTTCAGTCTGGCCAGCTTGACAAAACCGCCGTCTTCCATAATTCTCTTGAACTGTCCGCAGGCATCTTCAAAATCCTCAAGAAGCTGCGGGCTTAGAACATCTTCGGGAACAATGGAGCTTCTGAGCAGATTAGAAAAAAGGGAGCTTAAGCTCTTTCTTCCCTGCGGTTTCTTGGTCAGCATTATATAGCAGGAATGCTCTAAGAAAGGCCTTTCGTTGAAAAAACGTTCACTGCTTCTGGTCAAAAAACTGCTGTCTTCTCCTGTGAAATCAGCTTTATACGTGCTTTCTAAAAACCAATCCTGCTTATGAAAAACGCAGAACTTTGGAAGTACTTTTACTGCTTTAATCCATGACTGGTGAAAAGCTTCGTACTCCTGATCGGACAGCGTAAAAATCTCGGGAAGTTCCGCTTTAAAAACTATTGTTGCATCTCCCTGTTTTGATAAAATGCAATCATGTTCCACTGCCATAATGGGCAGTATTCCCTCCATCTCCTTTTTCATCTTTTACGTATTTTACTTATTGTCTAACAGCTTTAAATTACTGCTGCGGGCATATGCGGCTTTTTGCCGTTTCCAGAATATGCAGTCCAAGCTGCGGATTGACACAGTTGCGGAGAATCTGCCTTTTATTCTTGAGTTTGAATTCCTTCAGGCTGAATCCTAATGCTTTTTCAAGCTCAGGAATCTGCGCATGCCTGATCTTTATCTCTGAAAGACTCTCAATTGCAGGTATTGTAAAATTTGACCAGAACAAATGACGGTGCAGTACCGCATCGGGTTCAATCAGAGGTTTGTAATACGGTTTGACATTTTCAACTGCCCAGCAGCACGAGGCGTTATGTTTTAGAAACAGTATTTCCTGATAAAGCCGCATATCAGGGTAGACTGGGGGAGTGCCCCTGAATCTCACGCATATGTTCTGCCTGAAAGAAGAGTGCGACTGGCAGGGCGGAGAAGACCAGATAAAATCAAATTCGCGAAAATGATCTAAAAGATACTGGTGCGCATCGGCAGCTATTACATTGTCATCTGGAAATCGCTGCGCATATATGGAAGCCAGCAGCGGATCCATCTCAACAGCCGTCACTGATACATCTGTCCAGTTTTTCCTGTTGCCGCCAATTCCTGCATATAAGTTTAAGACTTTCATACATCATCATTCTAGTTTAACGTTCAGCAGCTATAACTTTGTAAACACAGCCCTGCTGTATGCCTTAATGCACTTCGGAATCTGTTTTGCAGCCAGTGCTTTCATCATGCCATGCTCGCCATACTTATTGCTCATCTTGTATATTTTAAAGACAAGAAAACCGCCTGAAGCTCCTATGATGCTGATACATATTATAGAAGGCAGCCCTATTATGTACAGCACTGCAAAGACAATCATAAGTGCGACAACGCCTCCGCCCAGGTACCAGATATACTGCGCTTTAAGACCTTTGAATTCTATGCTTTTGTTGATTCCCTTGTTGATCGGGTAAATACTATTGGCCATGGCGTATTATTGGCTAAACGCCGAAAAAGGATTTAATTACCGTTGCCACCACAACTAGAAATACACAGCTTCCAAACCAGGCAGCGGCAACCTTTCCTGTATCGGGATCTCCCGCATTCCACTTCTGATATACTTTTACAGCGCCTATAAGGCCGAGTATGGCACCTACTGCGTACATGAGTTCAGTGCCCGCATCAAAATAACTTCTCACTTTCTGGTTCGCTTCATTAATGCCGGCTACACCGTCCTGCGCGTAACCGATGCCGTTAACCATCAGCAGTAAAAAAGACGAACTGATAAGCACTTTATTTTTTCTGCAAAAACTCTTTAATTTCCATCCACATTTTTTCATCGCACATTATTTTAAAAGTTATTCCGTTATTAAAAAGCAGAGGAATACCGCCGTTACAGCTCTATTTCCTTGTCACATAAAGCCATACCGCACCAGAGAGAACAGGGGTGATTCCTCTGCTGGATTTTAGAAGACCGATCCTTCCCAGAGACTGTCTGCCTCGCTTAAAGTCAAATGCAGAGCAGGGTATTTTTCAGATTCGGAAACAATCAGTTTATTGATGCTTTCTCTAAGCGAAGAAATCTTTACATAGGGATATTCTTCGAGAAGCATTCTTAAGTAGTTTTGAAACTGTTCTTTTGATAGATTCTTTTCAGCACTTTCTGCAGCAGCCTGCTGGATGCGGGATGAAAGCTGTTCTGCATCATCTAAAGTGTCAAATGATTCGGAAAAAGAATCCGATATGGATTTTGCTTCCCTTGTATTTTGAATATTTTTTTTGAAAAAGGGGAGTTTTAGTTTCTTTTCCCCTGAGAAGATTTTTTTTAAATCTCCGCTGTAAAATTTTAGTGCTATAAATAAATACCAGATTATTACCGCTGTACCTATTACAGTTAGATAGCTGTTCCATGAAACATTTGTAAACATAGTTCTCATCATTTATCGTTCAACATCATCTTATCTATGTAAATCATTATCAGATTGGATATGATTTATTCTACAGTCCAAAGGAACAATACAAATACAGTCTCTGCAAGTACAACTTTTTTGTTGTACCCTTTTGTACCCCGATCGCCATCAGCAGAATTAGGCATTCACTAAAAAATAGTAATAAAAAAACCGGAGAAAGGGTTATTTCATTCTCTGGCCTTATGGTATAAGTCTTAAAGCTGTCTATTTTCTCATGGCTTTTATCAATTTGGCATTTCGTTTATCTGCTCTTGAATTCTGCAGGGAAATAACTGCCCATATTGCAGCAGGGAGCCAGCCGATCAAAGTAATCTGAAGAATGAGACAGATCAGGGCAGTAAAGATCTTTCCTCTTAAAAGAAAGGAAATACACGGAAAAAATATTGCGATTAATGTCATATTCTATGAGTTTTAATTATTTGTCGTTAATGAGCTGGATTGTTACTGAAAGTGATTTTATATTTCGATTTTCAGTAAGACCGGATTTTTTTAATCATTTTTTCCAGACCTGCTATAGCAGTTTCTTTGTCTTTTTCTTCCGCATTGTATGATTTGCTTCTGACGGATTGATAGGATAAATCTTTTTTAAAAGCGGTAGAAAGGTAGGGGATAATCGACTGAAAGACCAGATTCATAGAACGTGCCTTAATTAGTCTTGACTCATCTGCTGCTCTTAAAATTAATCCTAGCTGATCTGCTGAGAGATCGCATTCTACTTTTTCTTCTATTGATTTTGATTTTGCCCGTCGGACAGAAGCCCCTAATTCCTTTTTTTTCTCCCAGTAGGCAATTTCATTCTTAAACCAGTTATCTAAAACATATTTGATATTCTCCATACTGGCATCAAATGTTATTTTCTCATTGGAAGTGAGATGATTAAAATCTTTATAATATAGAAGAAGCAGTTCAAGCCTGAAAGCAGATTCTTTTTCCGTATCAATGTTTTTTAAAATTTGTTCTTTAATTAAGCTGATGTATTTTCTGCAGTTGAAATTCATAGCAATCAATATCTGGTCAGCTGTTCCAAAAATGGTTTCGTCTTTAGGATTATAATCCTGATTAATCAGGGCTTTTAATAAGTCGCGCTCATAGCGTATCTGCCGGAAAGTTACCTTATTCTGGGTTTTGGATTCAATAGATTCTGTAAAAGCATCAATTACAATCTGGATTTTCTCTTTGTCCTTTTCATTTTTCGCTCCGAGGGCTTTGAGCTTAGCCAGTTTGACTTTTAATTCTTTTCTCGAAACAATCAAGTAGGTTATGGGTACTCTTTCATCCATGCTTAAATAATAAGTAAACCTGTTTTCTATAAAACAAAGCATTTCATCCAGCACTTCAATTAGCTGCTCAATTAACTGTGAAAGCCTGTTTGTTTTTAATTCTTTAAAATTTTGATTTTCGATTACGGTATCCAGAAGAAATATTAAATTAGAGTGATACTTGCGCACTAGAAGCCGGATCTGTCTTTTCCTGAACATTGCGAAAATTTCATTTTTGATAAGCACTTGTATTCGCTGCGATTCTTTCTGTGCATTTTCTGAAATCAAATCAAGATCCTTTTCTGATAATGCTGAAACATTTGTTTTTTTCGGATTTAAAGTCTGCACTATCAAAGAATCTAACCATTCTAAAGGATATACATTACTCATAATACTTTGTTTTAATAGCAGGCATTTAAACGAAAATTAAAGATTTTTAAAATTTTCAATAGAGTTTAAACGGTATTGAGATGGGGAGATTGAGGTGTGATATTTGAAAAAATCACTGAAATTATGGACACTAGCGAATTCTAATTCTTCAGATATCTCAAAAATTGTCTGCTGCAGGTCTTCCAGCAGAATTTTTGCTTCGATTATAACTGCTTCATTAATAAAATCTTTAGCTGTCTTGCCTGTGGTATCCTTTATTATTTTACTTAAATAGGCAGGAGTGATAAAAAGGGCTCCCGCATAAAATTTTACCTGATGCTGTTTTCTGCAGTGAATGGATAAAATGGTTAAAAACTGTATAGTGAGGTTTTCTTTTCGGGAAAAATTCAGCATGATTCCTGAAGTATATTTTGAATATATAATTTTTAATTCGTAGAGAAACAGATTAAAGCTGATGCGCTGCAGATCATTAATATATCCATTGTTTTTACTGTCTTTATTTACAAAGTAAATCAGCTTGTAGATCATGGACAGAACCAGATAATCCTTATCTTCAAGATTTATTCTTAAAGGTTCTTTTCGGACTAAAAAGTAAAAGGAATCCACCAGTTCTTTTCGAAGGGTGTTTTTAAATGCAAAATCGGAGGAAAATGTAATAATATAAAGTTGCAGCTTATCTTCTATTTCCATTAACGTGCAGAAGGAGTTTTTGGGAATAATCAGTAAATCATGTGCCGTTAAATCCTGCACAATTTCTTTGAGCTTAATTTTAAACCTGCCCGACTTAATAAGCAGTATGGACAGATTGCTGGAGAGAAATGACTCATTTCTGTCTGTTTTAACAATATATTTTTTTATGATATGAATGTCTAATCCCTCGACTAACTGGTCTTTAAGTTCAATATTTATTATATCTTTTATCATGGTATTTTTAACTTAAGGAGTTAAATCAGTTTTTTATTTAGGGCTTATCGGTAAATTTCTTTTTTATTGCTGTATAGAATAAATAATAGAGGTTCAGAAGCGTGGAAATGTAAAACAGATAGGCCAGTCCCCTTGTCCGCATGGATTTTTTTTCTCCGCTTAGTAAAAAGCCGGTTATTTCATCATAGCTGAATAGGACTATGATGAAATACAGGCTGGCAAGATTAAATATGACCAGAATTATATAAAATATGGTGAACGGTTTTATTTTAGGCATGATCATTTTAACCTTAATTTGTTATTATTTGATGTAACTGCCGAGAAGTGCAATTATTGAGGTGAGTGCAGATTCTTTTACGGTAAAAAGAGTTTTGGCCGGCCTGCTGCCCACAGATGTTTCCCAGTCCCTGTCTTTTCTTTCTTCAGCCGAATAAAGAGAATATCGTGAAATAGAGGCGACCGTCAGGATAGTTTCGGTTTCATCCAGATCCAGAATGCTGTCTGTTAGAATATTAGATTCGTAATCCGTAATATAATTGTAGGTGATACTGAATTCTTCCTGCCTTTGAATAATGAGATTTTGAAGAAAATCAATCAGGCTGGCTTTGGCATAAGTCCCCAGCGTGCTTCCCTGGATAATGAGAATCATATTATTATCGGGATCTTCCATAATAGACTCTACTATTTCATCTGTAAATTCTATCAATCGGCTGTTTTTGAGGCTTTTTGTTATTGGTGTTTCAGTAATGAAATTGATCTGGTCAGCGAGTTCTGAATAAGAATCTGGAATTTTGTTTTTTTCGTAAAAAGCATTGAGCTTCTCGTAAATTTCTTTTCCTTTTTTATCGTAAGGGTTATGAATGTTTTCAGCCAGCTGATACTTTTTCTCTGCCAGCGGCTCACTTTCAGCTGCACTGAAATCAGAATCGGAAGAGCATGAAATAAGAAATAGTGAAACTGTGATGCATAATAAAATAGTTTTCATGATTTGGTTTGTTTGAAAGTGAATGAGAATTGCTTCTCAGTTCTTTTCATCCGGATAAGCAGAACTTTTATCCAGCACCCTGCTGGACTTTTTTTGCTTTTGAATTCATGACAAAGCTATTGGGCTCAAATATTGAAAACAACCCTATATCTGTGGATTTTCGGTATTTATGGTATGGATTTTCCGAAAATCCATACATCATTTTTTGTTAATAAGTGTTTGTAATACAGTTGTTTGTGTTATTTTTGGGTTAAGGTAAAGTAAAATTATTCCGATAGCTGTGAGGAAGTGCTTCGGGATTATTCCAGGCGCATTATCCCCTAAATATATGTATCATGAATAAACAGAATTTACTTGTATTGCTTTTAATTTTCTCCAATTATGCATTTACGCAGCAGTCCCGTTTTAGTATTCCTGACTCATTAAAACACAAAAGTTATGGATACTTGGATGACAGGATTTATGGACTTAGGAGAGACAGTTCCAGGGCGGCTGTTTACCTGTTCACCTATATCAGTAAAGCGAAAAATGAGAAAAACTGGAAGCAGCTGGTTAACGGATACCAGAACCTGCTGCATGAGTCTCCTGATAAACTTCGGCCGGCTTATGCTGACAGCATGATATATGCTGCCAGGAAGTCTAATGATGATGCCCTGATCGGATCTGCATATTTATCCAAAGGGATAGTATTTTATGGACGGAAGGATCAGGAAAAAGCGATGGATAACTATCTTATTGCCAACAGCTATATTTCTAGAACAGATGACGCTTACCAGAAATATAAAGTAAAATATCAGATCGCTTTGACCAAGCTTTACATTGGTTTTTATGAAGAGGCAATTTCACTTCTTCGCGAGTGCGTAGACTATTACAAGGACCGGAACGCACGGCCATATTTAAACTCGCTTCATACCCTTGGGCTCTGCTACAATAAAAACGGCAATTTTGGACTCTGCACCGAGACAAATAAATTAGGGCTTGATGAATGCCAAAGGCTAAATATTCTGGAAATGGTTCCCTATTTTGTCCATTCGCAGGGAATTAACGAGTTCTTTTTGAAAAATTACTCTAAGTCGATAAAAGACATCGAATCATCGCTGGACGCAGTTAAAAAGAATCATGATTTTGCAAACGAAGCAATCGGGAATTTTTATATTGGCAGGAGCTATTGGGCACTAAACAGGAAGGAAAAAGCTGCCGGGTATTTTCAGATAGTGGATAAAATTTTCAAGGAGAAAAACTATCTCCGCCCGGATCTGCGGCAGTCTTTTGAATTATTGATAAACTATTACAGGCAGAAGAAAGATTTAAATTCACAATTGTATTATATTGACCAGCTTTTGAAGGCGGACACTCTGCTGGTGGAAACCAATAGATATATAGTCGGTAAGATCCACAAACAGTATGATACCAAAGAGCTGGTGCAGGAAAAAGAAAATCTCCAACGGCAGAGCGAGGATCTAAAAGAGAAATTGCAAAGGGAAAAAAACTACGATATTATTTCTCTCATAGTATTTTTATTTATGCTGATTATCATTACAGTGCTTACGTATCGCTATTACAGGAACAGAAGGCTTTACAAAAAGCGTTTTGAAGAGTATATCACAAAGTTAGAGCAGAATAAAAATAAGCCAAAGAATAATATGGAGAGGCTGCCTGCCGCTGATATTAACAGCGGTACTGCCGCATTGATATTAAAGCAGCTGGAAAAGTTTGAAAAAGAAAATAAATTTTTAGACAGGGACTGGAAGCAGGGAAGCCTTGCAGCCTATTTTAACTCCAACTCAAATTATCTGGCGGGCATCATTAAGCAGTATAGGGGAAAAAGTTTTTCCGAGTATATAAACGGTCTTAGGATTGACTATATAATAGCACTTCTGCAAAACGAAAAGAAATACAGGAGTTATTCCAATGATGCTTTAGCCCAGGAAGCCGGGTTCAGCTCCACCCAGCGTTTTGCCAATGCGTTTTTAGCTAAAATGGGAATGCCTGCAGTCTATTTCGTTGATCAGATGAAAAAGAATAATTATGAGGCATAGGATTAGTATTTTATTGTTAAGTTTTTATTTTTGCCTCGTAATTTTAAAAAACAGAAAATATGAAAGATTTATTGGTGAAAATTAATGCTGAGATTGATACTTTTAAAACGGAATCCGATTCGCTTGCTGAAAAAGGAGTGAAAGCGGCGGGAGCAAGAGCCCGCAAGGCTTCTTTGGAAATTGAAAAGCTTTTAAAAGAGTTTAGAAAAGTTTCTATTGAGGAGTCTAAGAAATAATTATCGCTTTTGGCGTCTTGCTGAGAGTAAAAGGTGGAATAATGGGGCTTTTTGGCCCCATTGTTTTTTATTATTGTGTGGGCAGCTTCTCCCGCTTTGTGCTGCAATCTTTTGTGCCGAACTCCGGCATAAAAGGATTTCCGCTTCAATCGGGGCTGGAAAAAAAATCTACTTTTTTTATAAGCGTTTAAATATAGCACATTGTTGGTATCTTTTATATGTAGTTTTTATTTAAATCCGAATAGTTCCGTCTCTTTAGAATCAATTATTCCTTGTTTGTGTAGTATTTTTGGTATATGTATCTATCCGTATTGAGATTAAGCGGTTTCTATTTGATATTGGCAACTAATTAATAATTCCAATTAATTTGGGTTTGCTTTTCAAATCAAAATTATCTATATAGCATAGACCACATCCACTGATTCCAAATAAATCAGGTCTAAAACTAATTGATTTAGATTTCAGATTGGGAGTGTTTTGTCGGTTATATTCTACAATTAAATTTAAATATTAATTTCTTATACTAGTTTATATTCACACATTTTGTGATACCAATTAAAGGAATTAAGTGAAAAAAATCTCTTGAATGTGATTTTTTTGACCAGCTACTTGGATATCCAAAAACTATTTAGCTCATAAAATCAACTGAAGAACGATTAATCTCGATATTTGAGGTGTCAAGAAACGAATAATCAATGCTTAAATCTTTTACAGATTGATTGCACAAAATTAAAATTGCCACATCTAATTCATCAGATTTTAGATTTTTTTTTGGATCATTTTTAATAATTCTGCCGACAGGTTTTATTAATGTTTTACCTTCTTCGATTGGTATGGATAATTTTTCAAAATTATCAAAGGCTTGAGCAAGTTAAGGATACGACTATTCATGGCTAAATGAAAATGTTATTCCCTCTAAATTAACAAATGGCTACATAGGTGTGTTGCTGGCAGGCTCTTTTTTATTGATGCTCGTTTCTTTCGTCAATTTTTGTTTAAGTTATTTATTAGCCAAATAAGTTGCCTTGATGAAAAGTTGTCTTGACTTTAGCTGTCGACTTATTTTTCATTATTTCTGCTACTGTTTCGGATATATTATCTTGAGTTATGATTGTAATGTCTTTCTGTTCTTTTATTAGATCTCTGTTCAAATCAAACATTGGATTGCTTGCGTCATTTCCTTCATCATACATTACGGCTCTCGGAATGTCATAGTCTTTTGCATAACCCATTGCTAATCGTGCTCCGCTGTCAAGTTTTTGTCCAAACATTTTCCATCGTTCAGCAGAATTTTGAGCATAACTAGACGCTAAAACAATTGTGTCGCAAAACAATGCTTGTAGGCGGTCTCTTTCTTTATAGCGGCTGCTTAATTCCATTGGACTTTTGAAATCAGTACCGTATTCCGTAATAAGTAGTCCGCCTTCTTCTACAATTTGATATGCTAACCCTCTGTTTCTCGCTGGCAAAATGTTGGTTAATGGACTTGGTAAAATTGCAACTGTGTTTCCATTAGAATCTAGTGCTTGCTGGTGAGAAATACTGTCACAACCTAAGGCCAAACCACTTACTATTGTCGCACCATCTTTTACAAATTGAGCAACAATATTTCGTTCACGTTCTTCGATATTGCCTTCTGGATTTAGAAGTCCAATTACAGAAATGTTTTTATTGTCAATACTTAACAAGTTGATGTTTCCTTTGTAATATAAAAAAACAGGTTGTTCGCTTTCTTTTACATTTCCACGATGTTGTGGAAAATTTGGATCACCTAATGCAACAAAGCCATCACAGCAATCTTGAAATTTTTCTACAAGTTTTTTTTCAAAATTATTTTTTAAGCCCTCAAATTCTTCTATGTTTGTTGGTTCTCCTTTAATTGTTTTGTTTAGTAAAGACACAATTGCTTCAACACTTTCGTTGCCTTTCAAATTTTTCACAATCCAAGCATTGCCAATTCCTTTGTAAGATTTGGAAGTTAGAATATTTAATGAGTTATCTGTATATATCATAATTACAAAGTTACTAATTTCTTAATACCGTTTTTCCAATAGAGTAAAAAGTAACAGATTTAGCTCCTTTGTCAAGTAATGCTTGAATGGCATCTTCATCAATGTTTACACTCTTAGTATATAAATCATCAATTAGTAAAATGTCTTTACCTGTTATTTGTTTAGAAATTGTGCAGGTATCTTTTGTAATTCCAGGATATGGTAAATTTCCGTCTCCCCCTTCACCATTTCTATCTAAATGCGTTGTTCTTGTGTTTTTATGACGAATAATGTATTTTGTTCCATTGTCAAAATTCTGCAACTTATCTACAACTTGACTAACTATTTCTCTGAATAAAAGTTGGTCTTGTCTGTAATGACTTTCTGCTTTTGAACGTGGAATAACACAGACAGTAAGATTACTTTTTTTCGTTGTTTGTAAAATTTGAGGTAATTCTTCATGTAAAATCTTACTAAGTTGAAGTGCAACACTTTGTATTCGGTCAGCAAATGGGTCAACATCATTTTTTAGAGTCCAAATCATATTTTCTATTGTATTTTTTATCTCCCACGCACCTCCACTATTATAATCAGAGTGATAAAACGCAATAGTATCCTGATTAAGAAAATTCCCAACTAACCTAATTTCATCAGAATCATTGACAAAAAAGCCTGTGTTGGCAACTCTTCCTCTTCGTTTTTTGCCAATTATCCTTTGGAAATTGTTTGCTTTTTCTTCTGGGATATTATACCATTGCTCTTCCGATAAAATTGTAAAACTTTTCATTTCTTATAGATATTTTGGGTTAATAATTGAAATACCTGCTTTTTGAGCGTCAGCAATTTCGCTGTCTTCATTTTCAAAAACGATAACAAAATTGGGCGTAACGCCCAATTTTAAAATTGCGTTTTCAAATTTGTTTACTTTTTTTTCATTATCTCCAAACTCTCTATAAAATATGTCGCTAAACTTGTCTTCTAGCCCGAAATGCCTTAATGTTGCCATTGCTCTGTCTTTTCGGCAATTTGTAACCAAAACAGTTTTGTTTGTTTTTGAATACTTGAAAAGTATTTCTTTATTTTTTGTGATTAATTTGGTTTTGTGTAGAAAGTCGTTATAGTATACTTCTTTTTCTTGGATTATTTTTTCGTATTCAGTCTCTGTCAAGTTTGGAAGAGTGTGTTTGAGAATACTGCGGTTAAAACGTCTGTTGGAATTGTAGGTCAGGTCGTAGTCTGACTCTGTTACCAAAAGAATCGCTTTCTTATAAGAAAGAAAATTGGCAAGGTTTGTATCAACCAATGTTCCATCCATATCAAAGAATAAAACCATGTCAGCCATAATTTTATAGTGGATGTTTTGTTTTACTTCATTTGATTCTTCCATTTTTTAGCTCTGTTTTATTTGTTCGGTTTGTTATTACACTTACCGCCAAATCATTTATATAGGCAATGAAATTAATTAGATAAGTACTATTTTGAATGGCTTTATGCCATTGCCTAAATTTCAAAATCAAACATACAAAGCTACTTTTGTTTTGTTTTACGGTTTTCCATAATCTGAATATAAATATGTGACAAAATAATTCTTTTAACAATAAATAGAAAACAGTATATATACCTGTTTTTAATTTTTCGTGGAACATAAAAAAAGATGCCATCAGGCATCTTGAAATTATAAGTTTAGAAGATAAGAACTTGCTTGTATTAAAAAAGAGCAACGATTAATAAGAATATAATAGAGGTCAAAATTATTATGAAAGTCAACATAATCAGTGTTTTTTCAACTAATGTGATTATCCAGCTCTGCTCATAATTTTGGAATTGCTGCAATCCTCCAAAACCTCTTCGTTTGAATCTACGTTTGTTAATTGCATATCGAATGGTAAAGCAGATCATTAAAACTATAACTGCTGTAGTAATTACGGTAAAATCTGATTTATCAAAATTCATAATAATCAAATTATATAGGTAATCGTTATGGATTTTTAATAAAATAAAAAGATTTAGCTTATCCTCTTTTAAATATTAAAAAGATTTAATCTTTGCCTAGATCAAATTTGAAATCGAATAACTCTTTGGGAGATATTTCCAAACCTTTGGCTATTGATAAAATTGTACCCATTGAAGCACCATGTTCACCATTTAAAACACGATAAACTTGCTTAGGCTCTATTTTTCCAACTGATGCTATAGTCATTACATCTTTATTATGTTGTAATAATAATTTTTGTAAGTTTTCTCCAAAAGCTATAAAATATTTTTGCCTAATCTCTTTCATATAGTGAAATTGAGACAATTGGGATAAAAAAAATTGTCAAATTTGACAATTTTGTGATATTTTTTTTATATTTGACCTGTGAAAGCATATTTAGACTAAAAAATTAAATAGGTTTTATTAATTTTGCGACTCTTCAATAAAAATATTTGAAGCATTCGCTTTGAATCTCGAACAGAAAACTGGCGTTTTTTAAACCACGAGAGGATAAGTAAGATGCTCACGTCATTGGCGTGGGCTCACTTATTGTGGTTGGTGCCGCCAGTACCTCTGTTCGATAAGCTGAGTTTAAACCCACGCCTCCTTTTTAGGACGGTTAGCCGTTTTCTCTTCTTTTTTCTTAGCATTTGTTTCTTTTCAGCTCTCGCGAAAAATCCAAAGTTTAATTTGAAAATTATTTTTTATTGTAAAAAGACCAGAACTTAAAATTATGCTCATTAAGCAGTTTACTTAATACATAAAAAAATGGCCCTCTACTGCAGCGACCAAACTAGAGCAGAGGACCTTAGCTAATCAAATCCATATTTAACTAACCAATCCCAATATTATGAATTATTCTTCATTTTACAAGGATGGGAAGGCACTTTATTGCATAATTTTTTCGTGCATTCTACTGTCATTTTCATCTTCATTTGCCGGAAGTCTGGGCCGGTATTCTAAGTTTTCTATTCAAGAAATAAAAATCCAAGGAACCATCACCGATGGAAACTCTCCGCTGCCTGGAGTCTCCATCGCGGTTAAAGGCAGGGCAGGAGCAGCTACGATTACAGATTACAGCGGGCAGTATGCGATAGCTGCAGAATCAGGCGATACCCTTGTAGTTTCTTTCATCGGTTTCAAAAAGGCTTTTATCCCAGTACAGGGCAGAAGCAGAATCGATATTGCACTGCAATACGATACCACTACATTGCAGGAAGTAAAGGTAAATGCAGGTTATTATTCCGTAAAAGAAAGTGAGCGTACGGGGAGTATTGCACGGATTACCTCTAAAGATATTGAAACGCAGCCAGTGACCAACGTTCTGGCCACCATGCAGGGAAGAATGGCTGGAGTAAGTGTGACGCAGACTACAGGCGTTCCGGGCGGAGGTTTTGATATAAAGATCCGCGGTCAGAACAGTCTCAGGTCCGATGCCAATGCCCCCCTTTATATTATTGATGGAGTGCCCTACGCCTCTGCACCGATAGGCTATATTCAGACAGCTACAACTTACCCTACCGTAACAAGCCCTTTAAACAGCATCAATCCAGATAATATCCAAAGTATTGAAATTTTGAAGGATGCAGACGCAACGGCTATTTATGGATCACGCGGCGCAAATGGAGTAGTTCTGATCACCACAAAAAAGGGGAAAGCAGGAAAGACTGCTTTTACAGTGCAGGCCTCAACAGGAACAGGTAATGTTACAAAATTTATGGATCTCATGAATACGGAGCAATACCTAAGCATGCGCCGCCAGGCCTATAAAAATGACAACATAAATACTTACCCTGCAAATGCTTATGATATTAATGGAACGTGGGATCAAAACCGATATACCGACTGGCAGAAAGAACTGATTGGGGGCACGGCCCTAATAAATACGCTTTCAGGTTCCGTTTCAGGAGGATCTCAGAAAACACAGTTTATATTATCCGGGAATTATTACACCGAATCCACCGTGTTTGTGGGAGATTCGCGCTACAAAAAAGGCGGCAGCCAGTTTAGCCTAAACCATCAGTCAGATAATGGAAAATTCCGCCTTACCTTTTCGGCAGGATATAATGTTCAGGATAATAAACTCCCTGCACTTGATTTCACAACAGATGCCCGCAATCTTGCCCCTAATGCCCCGGGGCTCTACAATGCTGATGGTAGCCTTAACTGGGCAAACAAAACATGGAATAACCCTCTTCGAAACCTCAATGCCGAATTCAAATCTAAAACCAATGACTTTGTATCGAATGCAGTATTGTCTTATGAATTGATTCCCAACCTTTATATTAAAAGCAATTTTGGTTTTACAAATCTTTCCACAACCGAAACCAGAACCTCGCCTTCAACGATCTATAACCCTGCAAATAACATTACAAGTGCAAGATCGAGCATCTATGTAAATAACACGACTCGTTCATCATGGATTGTTGAACCGCAGGCAAATTATTCCAGGGAAATCGGAAATGGAAATCTGGAAGTCTTATTGGGCGCAACTTTTCAAAGCCAGACCTCTGCAAGTTTATATCAGACAGGCAACGGATTTGCGTCCAATAGCCTTATCTATAATCTTGCGGCCGCTTCCTACGTCACAATTCTTCTCAATGATGAAACCCAGTATCGTTATCAGGCACTCTTTGGAAGAGTGAACTATACCTTGCAGCAGAAGTATATTTTGAACCTTACCGCGAGGCGCGACGGCTCAAGCCGTTTTGGTCCGGGGAACCAGTTTGCGGTATTCGGTGCCGTCGGCGCAGCCTGGCTTTTTTCAAAAGAAAATTTCTTAAAGAACAGTTCTTGGATAAGCTTTGGCAAAATTCGTTCCAGTTACGGAACTACAGGAAACGATCAGATTGGAGACTATCAGTATTCTGACACCTACACGGTCTCCGCGTCCGCATATAACGGAACTGCTGGCTTACAGCCGACAAGATTGTTCAATAAGGATTTCGGCTGGGAGATAAATAAAAAATTCGAGGCCGCTCTGGAACTGGGTTTTCTTCAGGACAGGATTTTTACAACCGCCTCGTGGTACCAGAACCGGTCATCTAATCAGCTTACAGGTATGCCAATTGCAGCAACTACAGGTTTTACCCTCCTTCAGGGCAATTTGGACGCAGTGGTTGAAAATAAAGGCTTGGAGCTGACCTTAAGGACTGTCAACATTAATTCAGGAAGTTTTAACTGGACAACCAGTTTTAATCTAACTTTTGCGAAAAATAAATTAATCCGCTTTCCGGGGCTGGAGAGTTCCTCCTACAGCCAGCAGTACAGGATTGGAGAACCTTTGAATATTAAGCTTTTATATCAGTACGATGGCATAGATCCCCAGTCTGGCATCTACCAGTTTAAGGATCTTAATGGTGACGGAGAAATATCATTCCCAGACGATCAGCAGATTACATCGGATTTTAATCCGAAGTATTATGGAGGATTACAGAACCAGTTTTCGTACAAGCAGTGGAAACTTGACTTTCTATTTCAGTTTGTCAGCCAAAAAAACAGGGCTTATTTGAATGGCATTCCGGGACAGATGCTCAATCAGCCCTCAAGAATGACCGATAGCTGGACTGGCATTGATGATCAGGCGCAGTATCAGCTCTATTCGACGGGTACCAACAGCGCTGTTGTAAATTCTAATTACTATTACTCCAGAAGTACGGCAAGTGTGGAAGATGCGTCCTATATACGCCTTAAAAACATTGCACTTACTTATGATCTTCTCCTGCCGATAAAAGATATGCAGTGCAGAATAATGATGCAGGGACAGAACCTGCTCACTTTTACAAAATTCAAGGACGGAGACCCTGAGTTTACAACTTCAGGATATCTGCCTCCCTTAAGAATACTAACTGCCGGCGTTCAGCTGACATTTTAAATCAGAAAAAAATGAGAATAATGCTAAAAACATCCAGAATATTTCTGCCATCACTGCTGGCACTTATTATGCTCTCATGTGATTCTTTCACAGAGGTAAATCTACCCAAATCGCAGATGACTAGCGAGGGCGTATTTAATGACTTTGCTACTGCAGATGCAGCGCTCACCGATATTTACGCAAAATTGAGGGATACAGGTTTGCTTACAGGATCCAACACTGGCCTTTCAATTCAGCTTGGTAATTATACAGATGAACTTATTGCATTTGGAAGCCCGACAAGCACTACGGTAAGTTTCTTTAATAACGCAGTCCTCCCTTCAAGTTCCAATATATCGGATTACTGGAATTCATCATACAATCAGATTTATGCCGCCAATTCCGTACTTGAAGGTACAGTGGCAAGTACATCTATTTCGGCAGAAAATAAGTTAAAGCTCCAGGGTGAATCATTATTTATAAGAGCTCTGATCCATTTCTATCTGGTTAACATTTTTGGAGGAGTACCTTATGTTACAACAACAGATTACGCTACTAACAGTTTCCCTGTACGACAGAGTGTGGATGATGTATATAAAAATGTTACAGCGGATCTGCTAAAATCCGTAGAACTGCTCTCCGATAGCTATAGCAGCACAGAGAGAATCCGTCCAAACAGGTTCACCATTAAAGCTTTACTTGCCAGGGTTTATCTCTACAGGGGATTATTCGCAGAGGCGTCAAACGAAGCTTCTGCAGTATTAAACCAAAGCGACTTATACACCCTTAATCCAAACATAAACC
This sequence comes from Flavobacterium sp. LK-23, assembly GCF_058135255.1. Classification (NCBI taxonomy): domain Bacteria; kingdom Pseudomonadati; phylum Bacteroidota; class Flavobacteriia; order Flavobacteriales; family Flavobacteriaceae; genus Flavobacterium; species Flavobacterium sp. LK-23. The sequence continues at coordinate 268,074 of NZ_JBYUVT010000002.1, read as the reverse complement.
AGGTATTTTTAATCGGTTCTAAGGAAACAATATGGCAGCTAAAACCCGCTGTTGCCGGACAGAATACTAAAGAGGGAACCACATTTATATTTTTGATAGCTCCTCCGACCCTAACCTGCATTAACCCTGTTTTATACAATTCTTTTGTCTCTTCAGACCTTCGCAGAACAAACTGGATTAAAGAGGTAAAAAATGGAAACGACTCATATTATCATCCCAACAAGTACAAAGAACAGACTTTTACTGCCACATCAAAGGAATACTCCATTGTTTTTAGAGCTGCTGAACAATATCTTATAAGATCGGAAGCCCGCGCACAGCAGGGAGATTTAATAGGTGCGAAAGAAGACCTCGATAAAATAAGGCAGCGTGCAGGTCTTCCCAATACAACCGCACTATCTAAGGAAGAAATCCTTTTAGCTGTGCAGGAAGAGAGAAAATGGGAATTTTTCACAGAACATGGACACCGATTCTTTGACTTAAAGAGAGCCAAGAGCATTGATAATGTGCTTTCCGCTGTTAAGCACGGTTGGGACAGTACAGACAGCCTGCTTCCCATTCCACAAAGTGAACTAAGTGCAAATCCAAACCTGCGACCTCAAAATGCAGGCTATTAAATCAATTTTATGACAACTAATTATAATATTACTGCTTATTGCAGCAGTATACGACAGACTCTGCTAGAGACTATTTTTTTACTTTTTTTATTTATTTTGCCATTAGTAGTCTGTCCCCTATGGGGACAGACAGGGCAAAAAAGAAAGCTTTCTGCGGAGAATTACAATAAGTGGGGCCGTCTGCTTCTTGAAAAAGTTTCTCAGGATGAACTCTGGATAAGCTATAAAATGCTTTATGACAGCAGTTCTGACTCACTTTTTGTCAGAGGCATTGAAAACAATAAAATCTATCGCTTTGCAGAAGTAAAAAAATCCGCATTTACAGCAGGAGGGTTTGTCTGTTTAACGGGCGGAAACCTGCATCTTCTTAATCTGGCACGGGACAAAAGTGAAATCATACAGTCAGTAAAACAGTTTGAACATCTTAGTTCTTTGGATTATGTTTTAATACTGAAATCTGGGGGAGAAAAAAAACAGACATTGATAATAAGGACTCTTGAGGGCAGAATAATCGACAGTATTGCCAATGTTGTAAGTTTTTCTGTTAGTCCTGATGAAAATAAACTGATTTTTACTGAGGCATCCAGTGATAAAATGGTTTTAATGCTGATGGATTTAAAGAAGAATTCTAAAAAGAAAACAGTTTATGAAAACGCATCATCATTCACTAATTTTACATGGAGTAAAAATAGTAAAGCTTTCGCTTTTAATAGCAGGCCTAAGGGAGAATTAAAGTGTTTACTGCATTATTGTCTTGCGGATTTAATTAAACTTTATACAATTGCATCCGACAGGCTTCATTTTGATAAGGAAGCTTTTATAACAGATCATCAGAAGAGGAATCTTTCAATTGCAGATGATGGCAGCAGGGTCTTTTTCAATTATAAATATGACGATAATGAAAATATACCTTCGAGTTCAGGTACTGAAATATGGAATGGTAATGATAAAAGGGTCTATCTTGAGAAAAAAGTAAACGGAGATTTTAAAACTACCGTAAAAACAGCGGTATGGAATCCTTTTTCAAATAAAGTTTTTCCTTTAACTTCGTCTGAGCTTCCAAAACTTTTTTTAAGTGCAGATCAGAAGCATGCACTGCTTTATAATCCGGAAGCTTATGAGCCGCAATGGGAAAGGGACAGTCCCATTGATTTATTTTTAATCGATACTCATTCAGGAGAGAAAAAAAAAAGTATTGAGAAACAGTCTGCCGATCTGGGGGCAACTTTGGTTTCTCCTACAGGAAAATATGTCGCCTATTTCAAAGACAGGAATTGGTGGATCTATAATATTAAGACAGATACACATACCAATATTACTAAGAATATAGATTCGAGCTTCAGTGGCAAAGAAGAGCAGTTAGTACCTGAAAGTGTATATGGAATTGCCGGATGGAGTCTCCAGGATAAAGAAATTTTAATTTATGACCAGTTTGACATTTGGGCGGTGAAATGTGACGGATCTTCTTATAAAAGACTCACAAGGGGAAGGGAGAAAAGGATTAAATTTACCATAACGGAATTGTTAAATCTTCCATTACTGCGATATGCTGATAATGTTCCTTTGACTTATAACTATGACATTGAAAAAGAGCTGCTTCTAAGGGCTGAAGGTTATGACGGAATGACTGGCTGGTTCAAATGGAATCCTGGGTCGGAAGAAGAAGCAATCGTTTATAAAAAGAGATTTACAGATCAGCTTTATTATAATCCAAAAAATCAAAAATTAATTTTTACGGAACAGGATTATAATGTTGCACCACGGATTGTTTTAAGATCAAAAGAAGGAAGTGAAAAGCTTGTTTTTCAGAGCAATCCGCAGCAGTGGGACTTTCTCTGGGGGTATTCTCAAATGATATATTATCAAAATTCACAAGGTAGATACCTGCGGGGCGTGCTGATATATCCTGCTGATTACAATCCCGACAAGAAATATCCTATGATTGTCCATATATACGAAGAGCTGCACCAAAGGATACATAAATATGTTAACCCGTCACTGTTAAACAGCACTGGTTTTAACTATACGACGGCATCATTGGAAGGGTATTTTGTATTTCTTCCTGATATTATTGCTGAACCTGGAAAGCCGGGTGCAGCCTTAACAGATTGTATTAAAGCGGCAATTGGAAAAGTAATTGAGATGAATGTTATAGATCCTAAAAGGATTGGATTGATTGGGCATTCTTTCGGAGGCTACGAATCTTCGTACCTCATTACCCAGACCAATCTCTTCGCAGCCGCAGTTGCAGGAAACGGGATTTCAGATCTGGCTACTATGTATTTAACGGTAAGCCGAACCTCGGGAAAACCGGATATGTGGAGATTCGGAAGCACTACCTGGATGATAGGAAAAACGCTCATGGAAGCCCCGCATCTTTATCAGCTTAATTCGGCTGTCTACAATGCGGAAAAAGTTAAAACCCCTCTGCTTTTATGGGCTGGAAAAGAAGACAGGCAGGTTGACATGCGACAAAGCATGGAGTATTATCTGGCGCTGCGACGACTGGGAAAAAAAACAATTATGCTTTTATATCCGGATGAGGATCATGTTCTTGTGCGTGAAGAGAACCAGAAGGATTTGACTACCCGCATATTGCAGTGGTTTGACTTTAATTTGAAGGATGACTCTACTGTTGAATGGGTAAAAGAAGGATTGAAGTAGTCTCAAAAAAACAATGCAGTTCTAAGCGGAACTGCATTGCTCATTTAACACGTTAAAATTTAATTCTAAGGCTGAAATAGGGTAACATTACAGTTCCCCTGGTCGTCAAGGCCATAGGCGGTCTGACCGTCACTGTGTTTACAGATTGGATTGGGCTCTGTGTTGCATTGAACCGGAACGTTACAGATGTCATTATTATCAAGAACATAACCTAATTGTGGTGCGGCACTGTCTGCCTTCTGCATAGAAGTAGTTACGAATGCCCCTGCGGTACCCAGAACAGCAACTGCAATGGGAACCATGTTTTTAAAAAAATTACTTTTCATGACTTTAAATATTAAATTAAATATCCGACTTACTTTTTTCTACAGGTTTTCAGTCTTCATACCTGATAGTGGCCACTATATCTTGACTGTCATTTTTCTTTTATTTTGACAGAATTAATTTCATTTTTTAGTAAATCCCGCAGTCTGTAAATCCCCAATTTATTTTCCATTATCGCATAAAGGCGGTCTGAGGTTACATAAAAAGAATTCAGTTTTTTGTCATCGATTTTGTAAAGGGCAAAACTCATCAGATAGGCTTTGCGATCCAGATCATAAACATCGATTATATAGGCCTGTTTCCAGAGTTTTTCGCTTTCAAAACGACCCGAAACCTTTGAGTTTATGAAAAATAAATTCTCACATATTGCTGCGTGGGCATTGACCGTAATTGCAGGTGCAGACAGTTTTCTTTCTGTATTATTTTTAAGTCGTGCAACTTTTATCTTTGCTCTGGTTGTTGTATCAATGGTATGTCCACTGAATTCCAAATCTGCATTACTGCTTATTGCGATATACTCATTGCGATAGTAGTATGTATAAACCGCCCTTTTTGTTTTGTCATCAAACACAAGAATACCGTCTGTATCAAAAATACCGTCTATCTGCTTTTTTAAAAGACCTGCATTATATATTACTTTTGGATTATCTCTTTCATTAAATATCCCTAAGGAATGTTCTGCATTTTTTCCGTTGCTTGACCTGAGAATAACTTTTGTTTGGTCAACAGGCTCCGCTAAAGTAAAATATGAAAGTCCCTTCAATTCTTTCCTTACATTCCAGTCTGAGGTTGACCCCGAATAAACTGCTGGCACGGTGCCATCCATTAAATAAAATAATGAATCCCTGACACTAACCCTTACAGATAAAAAGCGGACATCTTTAGAATCAAATTTGATTTTAAATGTATTCTTTACTTTAGATTTTTTATCAAAAGCCGTTAAGTGAAGGGGGCTGCTGTAATTCCCCAAATATATTTTTTTCTTGTCTTCCCCTGCAAAATAATAAGAGTTGTATTTCAGATTTATAATGGTATCCTCAACAATGGGATGTTTGGGAAAGCGTCTAATAAATGGATTTTTATAGTGCATGATCTGTTCCGAGGAAAGAAACAGAACAATGATTATTATTACGCTGAATATCATATTTGATGTAATGTAAAACCATTTTTTTTTCTGTTGGTATGATTGCCATTTGAAGTTTTGGAAGATGAAAGCATTAATATAGAGGTCAGGGCAATTCCTACAAAAAACAAATTGAAAATAAGGTGGACATTCCAACTCATTTTTTCTAAAATTCCCCCACAGGAGCAGGGCACAAAAGAACTGAAGTGGAGCATTATAAAGATATAAGATGAGAACATCGTCATCAGGCATAAGCAGACATGTAATCCACTAGTTCGGAATTTAGGAACAACTAACATTAATGAAATTAATAATTCAATAGCGATAATCATATAAGATATCCAAATGGCATAGGAACTTAGTAATGGAGACTGTCCAAGCTGAACCTGAAAATTTTCGAAATCAAGAAGCTTGGTAATCGCTGCATAAGTAAATAATAATACAAAAAGTAGCGATGTTGTTTCTATGAAAGTATTCTTTAAACTGACTTGTAATTTCATAACTTGAAAAATTGCATTTTCTTTTTCGGTTTTGAGAAGATGGAAAAGAAAAAATGATGTACAAATTTAGAAGCATGATTTTATAAAACTGTTATTAAAATCAAGCCAAAAGTTCTGAAAATCAAGCTAATTTTATTTGGGACTGTAATGTAAAAAGTGTCCATATAAATATTAGTACTTTATGGACACTTTAGTGCATTTTGAAATAATAGATTATTACTTAAATGCCTGGCTTAAAGTCTGAAGTTTTTGATTCAGCTCCACCAGACTTGCTTTTTGAAGACATTCCTCCGAGATGTTTTTCAAATCCGTTAAACTTTCTTCTGAAACAATTCCCATAAGATTTGAATCGTCTTTTTCCAACAGCAGTCCCTGTTCGATAAAATAACTAAGCAACAGTACATTTTTTCGTGAAATTTTCAAATCAATCTTCACCATCTCACTCATGCCGGGGATACTTAAAACCGTATCAAATACCTTGGCAACATCACTTTTTGTAATCATAATTGCACCATTTTAAATTAATATTCAACTGTGGTAAAGGTAATGAGCATATTGCTGATTCTCATGGACATAATATAACCATGATAGGCTTAATCCAAAGCGCTTAATTAATTTAGCCGGATAAATGAGATAGTGATAATCTGATCTGGTTCGATTCTTCAAATATCTCAAAGATTGCCTCGTTCCTGCAATCGGCCAGATGTCCGGTTGTTAAACAACCGAAACTGCTGCTCTTTACTCGGAACTCGTGAGCAGTGAAACTGAAAGAAGAAAAAGAGTTTGAAATTAATGAAAATGAGAGAAGATGGAAAAGGAAAATTCAAACAGAACGCGTATTGTAGGTCTGCGTTTTACGCCTGCAGAATATGCAAGAATTGAACGTAAATGGAAGGCTACAACCTGTCGCAAATTAAGTGAATATATTCGCAAACATTTGTTTGATAAACCCATCACAACTAATTACCGCAATCAATCCCTGGATGAATTTATGTTCGAGATTATCAGACTCAGAACTGAGCTTAAAGCCTTGGGAAACAACTTTAATCAGGCAGTAAAAAAGCTCCATACACTGCAGCAGATTCCGGAATTTAAAACCTGGATTATCAATCATGAACTGGAGCGAAGGATACTTTTTAATAAGGTAGAAGAGATAAATAAATATATTGAGAAAATCTCCCGAAAATGGTTGCAGTAATTAAGACTGGAACTTCAATGCACAACATTTTCAACTATAATGAAAATAAGGTAAAACAAGGTGCAGCGGAGTGCATAGGCGAAGGGAATTATCCTCTTGAAGTGGATAAAATGAGCATCACTATGAAGCTCAGCAGACTACTCAATCAAAATACTTTAAATGAGAATGTAACGCGGAATAGCGTGCATATTTCCCTGAATTTTGATCCCTCTGAAACCTCATTAACCAACGAAAAATTAATGCAGATCGCAGATGCCTATATGCAGAAAATTGGTTTTGGCGCGCAGCCTTATCTGGTATACCGCCACTATGATGCTGGACACCCGCACATTCATCTGGTGTCTATAAAGGTAGAGCAGGACGGAAGCAGGATCGACATGCACAATATTGGCAGGAACCAGTCTGAAACAGCCCGTAAAGAAATAGAGAAGATGTTCTCTTTAGTGGCCGCACAGGGGCGTAAAAACAATATTGATAAAGTTCTTAAGCCTATCAATGTTCAGAAGGTTTCATACGGAAAGATGCAGTCAAAAAAAGCGATTGCAGCAGTGCTTAACGGAGTGCTTTCAACCTATAAATATTCAAGTCTTTCCGAGCTTAATGCAGTGCTGAAACTCTACAATGTTTTTGCTGACAGGGGATCTGAAGACTCAAGGATTTTTAAGGCAGAAGGATTAGTGTACCGAATACTTGATAGTGATGGAAAACCTATCGGGGTTCCTATTAAAGCCAGTGACTTTTATAATAAACCGACCCTTAAATTTTTAGAGCAAAAATTTATATCCGCCGGTAGTGGAAGTGTATCGATGAAAATCAGGATAAAGAATGCCGTGGACCTGGCGCTTCTTAATAAAAGCATTTCATTTTCCGAGCTGGGAAAACTGCTCGAAAAAGAAGGAATTAATATTATTTCAAGAAAAAGTGCTGCCGGGATGATTTACGGTATCACCTATGTGGATCATACTACAAAATGTGTATTTAATGGAAGCGTTTTAGGCAGGCAGTACAGCGCAAAGGCAGTACAGGAACGCTGTAATTTAATGGGTAAAACTCTGCAGGGTTCCGATAAGGACATAAACATAAAATCCAAAGCTGAATTAATGGGAAACATATCGAATAAAGATTTATTAGAAATTAGTAAAACTGATGGTTTTGATACTGCCCTGGCTAAAGTTTTGGATGTATTGACCCGGATGGAATCCGCGCAGGCTGACCTGCCCAATCAGCTTAAAGCGAAACGCAGGAAGAAAAAAAGAAAAGGGCAGTCAGACAATCAATAAAAAATTAATATCATGGGAATGCAGACAGGAGAAAATGAACAGGCACTGAGAAAAATATTGGATATGACAAGGCTCATAGGGGTTATCATTCTGGTAATTCACTTTTACTATTATTGTTATTCTGCCTTCGAGCAGTGGCAGCTGGTAAGTGAGTTTACCGATAAAATTTTAGGCGGTATTTGTCGTGCAGGGCTATTTGATAATTTTCATAAATCGAAATTTTTTGCCCTCGGATTTCTCGTGATTTCGCTTCTTGGTGCAAAGGGTAGAAAAAATGAAAAGATCAGTTACAAAGTTGCTTTTGCTTATTGTATTTCTGGAATGCTTATTTATTTTATAAGTTATTTTGCGCTTTTGTTATTTTCATTGCAGACACATAAAGCAATAGTTTATATTGTAATTACTTCGACTGGATTTCTTATCATGCTTTCCGGCGGGACAATGCTTTCTCGGATTATAAAAAAAACGCTGAACAGCAAGGACATTTTCAATAAGCTCAATGAGACCTTTCCACAGGAAGAAAGACTGTTGGAGAATGAATATTCTATTAACCTCCCCGCCAGATATTATCTAAAAGATAAACTGCGAAACAGCTGGATAAATATTATAAATCCATTCAGGGCGCTGATGGTTCTGGGCACTCCGGGATCAGGTAAATCTTATTTTGTGATCCGCCACGTTATTACACAGCATATAAAAAAAGGCTTCAGTATGTTTGTTTATGATTTTAAATATGATGACCTCTCAAAAATTGTCTATAATACTTTTGAAAATAATAAACAGGCGTATAAAATTCTGCCCAAATGTTACTTTATAAATTTTGATAATATTATGCACAGGTGCAATCCGCTGGACCCTCAGAGCATGGAAGATATAACCGATGCTTCGGAATCAGCCAGGACTATTTTAATGGGGCTCAACAGGGAGTGGATTAAAAGGCAGGGTGACTTTTTTGTTGAGTCTCCAATCAATTTTTTATCGGCCGTAATATGGTATCTCAGAAAGTATAAGGATGGCGAATTCTGTACCCTGCCTCATGTAATTGAACTCATGCAGATGGATTATGACAGTCTCTTTACGCTTCTTCGGACAGAGAAAGAAATTGAAGTACTGATAAATCCGTTTATTAATGCTTATATCCAGGAAGCCACAGACCAGCTTGAGGGGCAGATTGCTACAGCGAAAATCGCCATGGCAAGGCTTTCCTCCCCGCAGTTATACTATGTTTTATCAGGAAATGATTTCACTTTGGACATCAATAATCCCGAGGAACCTAAGATTGTCTGCATGGGAAACAACCCCCAGAAAATACAGATATATGGGGCCGTATTATCGCTTTATGTGAACAGGCTTGTAAAGCTGGTAAACAAAAAAGGCAAAATGAAATCAAGTCTCATCTTCGATGAATTCCCAACAATATATCTCAACAATATGGACAGTTTAATTGCTACTGCGAGAAGCAACAAAGTGGCAACCTGTCTGGGTATTCAGGACTTTACCCAGCTCCGCAAGGACTATGGGCGGGAACAAGCAGATGTTATTATGAATATCGTCGGAAATATAATAAGCGGACAGGTTACAGGAGATACTTCCAAACAATTATCAGAGCGATTCGGAAAAATTATGCAGGACAGGGAAAGCCTGTCGATCAACAGCGCCGACACTTCAATCAGCCGTTCAAAACAATTGGAATCTGCAGTCCCGCCCTCGAAAATATCAGGGCTTAGTTCAGGGGAATTTGTGGGCATGGTGGCCGATGATCCGGATTGTAAAATTGAACTCAAAACCTTTCATAACGAAATTATAAATGACCATGAAGCGCTGAGAAAAGAGATGAAAAATTATAACGAAATACCTCCAGTTCGAAAACTTGACAATTCAATGATCCAGCGTAATTACCTTCAGATAAAACAGGATGTTCAGGATATAATTCATTCAGAAATGGAGAGGTTGTTAAATGATCCTGGGCTACTTTATTTGATTATAAAGAAATAATAGAGTAAAAAAGGGATATAGAAAAGAGAATAGTGACAAGAAATATTATATTTGCGTAGCTTCATATTTTGTACAGTAAAATAACATAACGTATAGTTTATTATTTAATTTAATATTAAACGAAATGAGTTTAAAAGTTACAGTTAAAAATAAATTACGAGTTTAAATATAACAAAATATAACACATCCAATAATAATAATAATAATAATAATAATAATAATAATAATAATAATAATAATAATAAGATTAAATAAGCTAAAATATGCTTTCAACAGATATAAAATCAAAAATTAATAGACTTTGGGATATGTTTTGGGCTGGCGGAATGGCTAATCCTATTACAGCACTGGAACAGATTTCTTATCTATTATTTATGAGAAGAATCGAAGATGTAGGTTTAGTTCATGATGACAGGTATAAATGGAGTGTTTATACTAAATTAGATTACTACAAATCAGACTTGCCAAAACATATGAAAGAGGTCTTTGAGTATGTTAAAACTATTCAATCTGAACATGAACCTTTTACAAAGGCAATGGAAGGAGCAAATTTCGATATGACCAAACCTTCACTTTTAGAGGCTGCGATAGAGTTGATAGATAAAATTTATGAAGAAGTAGATATTGAAAGAGCTAATGGGCAACATTTTCAAGATACTTTAGGTGATTTTTATGAACTTATTTTAAGACAAACTAGTGAAGCAGGGAAAAATGGTCAGTTCCGAACCCCGCGTCATATAATACAATTGATGTGTGAATTAATACAACCTTCTATTAATGATAAAATCTGTGATGTTACATCGGGCACATCTGGCTTTTTAGTAGGTGCCTACCAATATATTATTTCTCAAAACTCTAAAGATAATGCTCAAATAGATGAGAATGGTTTTGAAAGAAGAACTTCAGGTGATATGATTGAGGTAGGCTCTGAACGGGAAGATAAACTCACAAAGGATACTTTTTTTGGTTATGATATTGATGCGACAATGATTAGGTTGGGTATGATGAATCTTTTGATGCATAATATTAAAGAACCAAAAATCACACATATTGACTCTCTTTCTCAAAAGTTTGACGATGAGGAAAAAGATGTGAAATATTCTATAATTCTTGCAAATCCACCATTTACAGGACGAATTGATAGTACCGAGACAAGCTTAGTTTTAAATAGAAATTACATCCCTAAGTATGACAAAGAAGGTAAGCGAGTAAAACAAACAATTCAATCAGAGATATTATTTTTAGAGCGTATTATACAATTGTTAAGTATTGATGGAAAGGCTGCTGTAATTGTTCCAGAGGGGGTATTGTTTGGTTCTGCAAAAGCACCTACTAGGATTAGAGAGATATTGCTAAAAGATTGCCAACTAGATGCTGTAATATCATTACCAAGTGGCGTATTCATGCCCTATACAGGGGTAAAAACATCAATTCTAATTTTTACAAAGAAAGAATTTGGTAGTGAAATATTTCATACCCAAAAAGTTTGGTTTTATGGTTTAGAATCTGATGGTTATAGTTTAGACGCAAATCGAAAACCTCTTAAAGAAAAAACACTTCCTAATTTGGTAAATGATTTTCATTCAAGGGATAATTCCTCCAATGAAGATCGCACAAATATCTACTTTGATATTCCAATAGATGAAATTATTGAAAAAAATTATCAATTAAGTTTCAATCAATATAAAACTTTTGTTTACGAAGAGGAAGACTTTCAAGATCCAAAAGTTTTACTAACACAGCTTTTAGATCTAGAAAAAGATATTTTTAAAGGTATGGAGGAAATTTTAAAGCTAATCGATTGATGACGTACAAAATAAAAGATAAGTTTACATTCTTGGCTAAATCTTCACTTTTAGCTAAAGAGGGAGAAAAAAAGGGGTTCTTTCCATTTTATACCTCTAGTACAACTCAAGACAAATATCGGAATGATTATTTGTATGAAGGTGAATGTATTATTTTAGGTACGGGGGGGAGTCCCAGTGTTCATTTTCAAGAAGGTAGATTCTCTGTTTCTTCTCATTGTTTCGTTCTCCAAAGTAACTCAAATGAATATTCTGCGAAATTCTTATATTATTATTTACAAGGAAATATTTATCTTTTAGAACAAGGCTTTAAGGGGGCTGGTCTTTTAAATATTTCAAAAACTTATATTGAAAATATTGAAATTCCTTCTTTTGATTTAGAGATTCAAAAAAAGATAATTGCTAAATTAGATAAAATCCAAGCCCTTATAAATAAGCGCAAGGAGACGATAGTTCTTATTGACAAAATTCAAAGAGCAACTTTTTTAAGTATGTTTGGTGATCCAATATTAAATTCATTTGGATGGGATATTAAATTACTTGGAGATCCAATTGTAAGTAAGCTGGAAAGAGGTCGATTTTCCATAAGACCACGAAATGACCCTTCCTATTTTGGAGGTGATTTTCCATTTATACAAACCGGAGACATTAGAGAAAGTAATCATAGGCTTTCTAAATTTAAGCAAACTCTAAACGAAAGAGGAATTAGAGAAAGTAAAAAATTTAATGTTGGAGATATCGTAATCGCAATTGTTGGCGCAACTCTTGGAGCGACTGCAATTCTAAAAATAGAAACTTATGCAACAGATAGTATTATTGCTATTAAATGTAATGATTCAAATAACATATTTTTAGAAATGCTTCTACGATTTCATAGAAAAGCATTAAAAGACAGTGCTCCAAGTGCGGAAAAAGCAAATATAAATTTATCAATTCTCCGAAATTTAGAAATAATTTATCCTCCTATAGAGCTTCAAAAGAAATTTGGAATTATATCAGAACAAATCGAAAACAATAGGGACGAATTACAAAAAAGCCTTACAAATCTTGAAATGCTTTTTCAATCCATAATTCAGCGAACTTTTAGAGAAGATGGTTTAATAGAAAAAAGCGAATTAGATAAATACTTAACTGATATTGTCCTTCAAGAGGAATTAGTTGGCAGAATAAATACAAGAGATTTTGAAGTAAAAGAAGAATATGAAAGTGCCCAAAAAATTTTATTTCAATTGTTAGAAAGTTCTGGTTCTAAAATATTTCAGGTATATAATTCAAAAACAGGGAAAATTGAACTTCAAATTAAATAGTAAATGAAGCTTATACAACTTAAATTAAATGATCAATTTAGAAGTTTGCAGGCAGGGTTTGAAATAAATTTTCACAGTACTGAACCAAGTGAGTATTTAGAAACATTTCATCCGTTTTGTTTAGCCGGTTTGAATGGCTATGGAAAATCCAATGTTTTGGAGGCACTGGCAAATATCTTTTATCATTTAGAATGTTGTGTTCATAATTATCCTTCCTATGCATTCAATCCAAAATATAGCGATCCTGATGCATATCAAATAAATTATTTTATTGCTGAAGATCCTGAGTCAAGAGTGTTCAAAGATTTAGTTTTGGTAACAATAAGCAAAACTGTTGGTGAGTCACCAAAAATGCAAGTAGGGAATGGGGAATCTTTTGAGATAACACAAGAAAGAGGCAAAAATTACCTGCCAGATTTGGTAGTTGCATATTCATCTGGTGAGAACGAGATTTTGAGTTTACCTTTTATTAAAATGAAATTATTTCAATATGATGAATATATAAATGATTTTCTTTCAGGAATAGCTTATGAAAAACCTAAAAGTAGCCTCTTATATATTGACTATGAAATGAGTCAAGCAGTTTTGTTGACAATATTTTTATTTTTTGATGAAAAAGTATTAGGTCCTTTGATAAAAGAGTTGGGTATAGAAATGGTTCAACGATTTACTATTAATTTAAATAATAATTGGCAAAAATTAATTATTAAAGATAGCCAGTTGATCCAAATGATAACTATTTTTAACGAAGATAATAGAAAAGGTGACAAAGGTTATGCAGGAAGAATTTTAGATCATCTATCAAAACAAATTGAAAAATTGGAGAATTGCGTTACATCGACGTACCACACAGATGGGTATCAATGTTTAGACTTTTGGGTAGACGATTCAACAATTCAAGCTATTAGGGCTAATTTTGATAATGATCCCTATAAATTCTTCAGTCTTTTTCAAATGCTTCATTCTTTAAATGAAAGAGTTGAAGACTTGTCTGAGAAAAAAGAGATTTATAATTCAAAAGGATTTTATACAGATTATAAAAAAACAGAATATCCGTGGTTTTTTAATTTTTCAAACTATTTCATAAAAAAAAGAAATAAAGGAGAAGAAAAAACAACACAATTGTTGCTTAAAAATCTATCAGATGGTGAACAACAATTTTTACATACTTTAGGAATATGCCTTTTGTTGCAAAATAAACGGGCATTATTTCTATTAGATGAGCCAGAAACACATTTTAATCCTGATTGGCGTTCAAAATTTATAAATATTCTTAGAAAAGCATTAAAGGCAGGTGGGGATAATTTTATGCTAAAAGATATCATTTTAACCTCTCATTCCCCTTTTATCATATCAGATTGTATGCCAGATAAAGTAATTCAACTTGTAAAATCTGATAAAGGTGTAAAAGCAATAAATGCAAAAGATCTCAATTTTAATACTTTTGGTGCAAGTGTTGAGTATATTTTACAAAAGTTTTTTGGAGTGAAAAGTCTAGTTTCCGAGTATTCACTTGGTAAATTAGAAAAAGTGATTAAAGATGGCAACGATGAAGAATTAAAACAAGCTATTGATCTGTTTGGAGAATCTAATGCCAAGCAATTTTTATTTAGTGAAATATATAAACGATCTAATAAAGATATAGATGATATTAAATAGTTTACAACCTTTTGATACAACTTTGCGTAGAATACAAGAAATTCCTGTAATGTTTTTTAGTAAGATTGAAAATTCAGACAGCTTCAGTAATGACTTGTTTCCGGATTGGTTAACAGATGATGAAGGAAATCCAGCGGTTTTTAGTGAGAAAACGGATTTAAGATTAAAATTCTTGGCATTATATGATAAATACAAGGCAATTACTGAAGTAAATGAGCGTAAAAAGATAATTAATGCTTTTGTTAATACAAATAAAGTATTAGACTTATGTAATAATGAAGATGATACTATCTTATGTATCGAATTGACGGAATTGCATGAAAGTGTTAGAACAGAAATTGATGAATTATTTTTGTACCTATATAAAACAGCTATAAACCATCCTCAATTTAATCTTTTTGTTAATGATAATTTAACCAATGCATTAAAACGTTTTACAGAAAGTAATAACATAGAAATATGCCCATTTTGTGGATTAGAGACAATGCTTCAATTTCAAGGTCAGCCAAGGCTCCCTTTGGATCATTGGCTTAATAAAGATCGATTCCCTTTTGTAGCTGTTAATTTTGATAATTTGGTTCCAATAGGAAGTGTCTGTAATTCTAATGGAGTTAAAGGTCCAAAAAATGTATTAAAAGATAAAACACAATTAAGAAGAGTTAAGTCATATTATCCATTTCACAATTATAATGGAATATTTGTAACAATCTCTTTACTAAAAAAACCCTCCATTAAAAATGAATACGGAAAATGGGATTTAAGTATCAGTCCGAATAAGCAATCAGAAAGTGAAATTTTTGAATCTTGGGATTATATATTTAATATTTCAAATAGATATATCAATTATCTCAATGATTATCCTGTGATTAGATGGCAAAAAGATTATATTGAATTCATTAAAAATGAAGAAGAAGATATAGTAATTCATGCCCAGACAATAGATGATTTTAAAGAGAATTTAAGGCAGTGGAAAAAAACATTTCAAATTAGAAAAAAACATGGTTCTATAATATTTCGACCTTTCATAGATTATTTACTAAATGCACCTAATGAATATCTTTTTGGAATAGTGGAAAATTTCAAAAGTCAGCAAAATAAAGGTGTTATTAATTAAAATTATTATGGAGGACTATAAGTTGTTGTCAGCAGAAATATATAAAATGCTCAAAGAGAAAGGGCTTGAGTATCTATATCATGCTAATACGGTAAGTACTTCTTTATCTTTTATAAAACAAAATGCATTGCTTTCAAGAGAATATGTAGAGGATAATGATCTTGTACAGACTAGTCAAAAATCAGATGCAGGGGATAAAAGACATGATGTATGGAATCATGTTTTTTTGGACGGTGAAGATCTTCATAAAAGATATTCCCAAGAAAATCACTACGGTCCGGTAACATTTAGAATGAAACTTGAACTTTTAAATTCTTTAGAGTTGCAACATATTTACATTACAAGATCCAATCCCATGTATTGGAAAGAAAATACTCCTTTGGAAAAGAAATTTTATGCAAGTGTTGATGAGGTTAAAACAGATTATTTGTCAGGTAAAAAATTGGATTCACAAATAATGTTTACTTTTAGAGATACTCAAAAACTAATAGCACTTAATAAATTTTTGGTGGCAATTGGTATTGATAAACCGAAGATTTTTATTAATTTAAAATCTGGAGGAATGAAAAATGTGGGTGAATATACATTTGAGAAAATATCAAAAACTCTCGCAAATTCAGGATTGGACAATATCCCGGTTTATTACAGACACGAAAATGAAAGCAGTTATTGTAGATGCAATTTTAATTATACTTATTTCTATAATTTTAAATATACTGAATTTGAAAAGAGATTTTATCCTTATGAGTGATTTTTAAGTAAAATTACTTGTAATTTCCTGTTAATATTTAATAGATGCTAATCAATAATTATTAGGATTAATGTAATTGTAATAACAATCCAATTAGCAAAGACTTATTCCTCGTTAAAATTTTAGAAATTAATTTATATCATGAGAAGTATTCAACGTTATAATTAAGATAGTCTTTCATTCGGACAAGTTCATTAAGAACGGTTTTATTCTTACATTCTGCTTTGATAAAACCTCTTAAAAAATTAAAATCTTTTCGAGAATATGACCGAAATAGTTACTATCTGCATCAGGAGAAAAATTGATCTGATTCCGCAGAATTTATTTTCCCAGATAAACTCATTCCAAACATCTGCAATTATATGCAATATATCTCTTACCTAATCTTTCATATTGTGGTTTTGTAAGTACTTCAATTCAGGGTTCCGTCTGGTACTAAATTAAGATTTATTTCCAATTTTTCCTGCTTTTCTCAATTTGCATATGCTTCTTGCTGTCCATAGCGGTAAATCAAGCCTTTAATTTTAAAAATTATTTTTAAAAGGTTTTCATTCGAAACGGACTAAAAGGGCAGCCAAATTAGTGTCCGCCGGGTACTGCATGCGCATAACAGCTTCGCTGCCCTTCGGGACTTATAGCACTCCGTACCCGTTAACCGTACACTGGATTCTTGCTTTCTTTTTTTCCGTTTTTTCTTTTGAAAACAATTTTGCGGAGCAGGCGGAAAGAAGCAGTAATAATCTAAACTTTTAAATCATGGAAATTACAGGACGCTTAACCAGAGATGCTGTTGTTGCCAAAACAGCAAAAGACAGACAGGTTGTTAACTTCTCCATTGCAGTTAATGACACCTACAAACCCAAACACAGTAGTGAGGTAAAAAAAATAGTCACATTTATTGACTGCTCCTACTGGCTCAGTGCAGGTATAGCCCAGTGGCTCAAAAAAGGCACAATGGTGGAACTATTCGGAAGAATCGGAGTGAACTCCTATCTCAGCAGTGAGGGTAAAGCGTTAGGCAGTCTCACTTTTCACACCAGTAATATTAAAATATTGATTTTCGCCTCAGACACTCAGCCTGTTCAGTCGAGGAATTTTTCTCCTAAGAAAAGTAAAAAAGAAGAACCTGACGATCTGCCTTTTTAATTCAGATTATAAATGTATAAGCCTAAAGAAATGAGTTATGAAAGCTTCTGACAAATTTAAAACCGTTATAGAAAATTACCTCAATGAAACTGCGCAGAGCGACACCGTCTTTGCGCAGAACTTCAGTAAAGCATCCAAAAACTTGGAGTGCTGTTTCAACTACATTTTGGGTGAGGTAAAAAAGACTGGATTCTGCGCCTTTGATGATTCTGAAATATTTGAGATGGCTGTTAAATATTATACCGATGACAGTATTGCTCAGCCTGAGCCTGTGCAATGCAGGGTTGTGGTAAATCAGCCTGAAAAGGCTGATTTGTTTACCTCCGCATCAGAAGTTCCTCAAAACAGCATTGTTCCAAAAACGCAAGTGCCTACTCCAAAACCCGCACCAAAAACCTTAACACTCTTTGACCTATGATACCTAAAACGATCATCGAAAAGCAGATTACAGCTTTGAGCGATTCGCTTAAACCTATAACGGAAAAAATACAGGGCAGGGCAGAAAGAGACATTTTCCTGAAATGGGCTGTGCTGTCAAGGGGAAAATTCCACTGTTTGGAATGCACACACACTTGGAAACCTGATGCGCAGAAAGCGTCCTGCAAAAATTATATAAACTGCACAGCATGCAGGGGAAAACTCAAAATACAGCAGTACAATCAGGTGCATTTCAAAGAAATAGAGTATTGGGCAGTTTTAAGTGTATGCGCAGGATTTCAGGTGGTGCGCATTATCTGCTCGCACAAAAACATGAAAAAGAATTTTATGCCGACTTACTTTCACAAGGAAGTTATGCAGCACTGGATAAATCCAAAAGGGGAGGTGCGTACGCTCTCGCTCGGCACCAACGTTTTTTCAAATACTTATGATGCCTGGACATATTACTCGGCCCTTGAAATTCGCCCCCGAAATTTTGAGGATTCTCCAAAATACCGAATAAATCCATATAAGGTTTATGCAGGAGCGCATGTACTTGATATCCTGAAAAGAAACGGCTTTAAAGGCAGTTTTTACACCATTGCACCACAGGTGCTTTTTACGGCTCTTTTGAAAGATTCTTATGCTGAAACACTCCTTAAAACAGGACAGACAGATTTCCTTAAGCATTATCTGCTGTCGCGCGCGCAGTATATCAAAGAGAACTGGCAGGCCGTTAAAACGTGTTTTAAAAACAATTATAAGGTAACAGATTTTACGCTTTGGGAAGATTATATTTCACTGCTCAGATGGTTTAAAATGGATTTGAGCGTTCCTGCTAATGTGTGCCGAGAAAATCTGGCTCAGGAGCACGACAGACTTGTTGAGAGAAAACGTAAAATTCAGAGACGTCTTAAAATAAAGGAACTTCGCACGGAAATACAACAGGCGCAGATTATTTATGAAGAACAGAAAAAACAGTTTTTCGGACTGGAGTTTACTAGGGAAAATCTCAGCATAAGTGTCATGGAAAGCGTGCAGGATTTTCTTGAAGAGGGCGATGTACTCCGACACTGCGTATTTACAAACGAATATCATAAAAAGAAAAACTCGCTTATCCTTTCGGCAAAATTTGAAAACAAGCCTGTAGAGACTATCGAAGTGGCGCTTCCATCACTTGAAATTGTGCAGTGCAGGGGAAATAAAAATAAGGAGTCCCCGCATCACAAACAGATTCTAAAACTTTTGAATCAGAACCTGTATCAGATTAAAAAGCGTATAAAAAATAAAAAAGCAATCCGAGCCGAAAATTAGTTTTCGGCTTTTTTTATGTGAAATTCCGGCGAGCAGACACTTAAAGGGGGTATTGTCTCAGGGGTTCATGCTTAATTTCAAAACAAAGTTCGGGAAGGAAAGGCGGTTCGCCGAAAAAAATTCCCCCATAAATGCAGGTGAAAAACCTGCTTTATTGCGTTGCTTTTTTCGCTCGCTTTCTCATTCCCGGCTGAGGTTCCATAATTAATCTTAAAACTTTAGAAATCATGGAAACTTCAAAAACACTTCAGAACTGGAATCAGGTAGCGGAAATTGAATTGGTCTACAAAACAATAGTAAAAGCATCCGAAAGACCCGTTATCAATTCATCCAAAACGGCTTACCAGCTGGCACTCCAGTCCTGGAATCCTGAGAAAATAGAATTTTTCGAGCAGTTTAAAATCATGCTTTTAAATCAGTCCAATAAAGTGCTTGGTATCTACGAAGTATCTTCCGGAGGTATTTCTGGCACTGTGGTTGACCTGAGATTGATTTTTGCAGCAGCACTTAAGGCAAATGCCGTATCGCTGATTATGATTCATAACCATCCTTCAGGTCAGATCAGACCTTCTGAAGCTGATAAACAGATAACCAGAAAAGTCAAAGAAGCCGGCGGAATACTTGATATTGCACTGCTGGATCATCTTATCATTACTCCGGATATTTACTACTCCTTTGCAGATGACGGAGCTTTTTAGCTCCGTTATTTAGTGGGGATTTTTTTTGTTAAAAGTAAGTTTGCTCGGTTATATCACAAGGAATTTAACAAATAATAATGCAAATATTTATTTATAGCAATTTTTTATAAATTGATTAAAACAAATTTATTAAGACTAGTAGTATTTTTTTTGTATAATTGTATCATAGATTTTTTATAATGTAATTATTATTCATACCGAGGAATAATTTTGTCTAATCATCTTTAAAAGTATATCTGATGAGTTTAAAAACTGATGTAAGAAAAGATTTTCTCGATTTATTCTATTCAGATATAAAAGATCAAGAACTGGAAAATTCAAATAAATTAAATTTATTTACTCTCCGAGTTACTAATAATCGATTTGTTTATAATGAACTGATTGAATTATTAGCCGACCAGCTGCACTACTTTGCTTTGTCTAGAACAGAGGTAAAGAAATTAATTGATGAAGGAAAATTTAGGACGCTTACTGATAAAGCAAAAGGTCTTTTAAGAAATCACTTAGAAATCAAAAAAGATGTTTCATCTACAACTAAAGAGACTGAAGGAGGTGAACTCGGGGAAATATTACTTTATTGCCTTTTAGAATCTCATTTAAATGCTCCAAAAATTCTAACAAAACTTGAACTTAAAACATCAAATCAAATGTTTGTTAATGGTGCTGATGGAGTTCATTTACTAAAATTAAATGATAAGGATTACCAGTTAATTTTTGGAGAATCTAAACTAAACTCGGATTTACAGCAAGGTATTTATAAAGCATTTGAATCCATTGGTAAATTACTTTCCCAAAAAGGAGCAAAAAAAGATTTTGAGATTGAATTAGTAAGCAGCCAATTGGTAAAGGAAGCTTACGATGAGAATAGCTATAATCTTTTAAAAAAAATTATTGTACCAAGTGCAAGTACAGACGAAACAAATATCGACCACTCATTCGGAATTTTTTTAGGATTTAATATTGATATTGATTCCGACGAAAAAAAAATGTCCAATCATGAATTTCGTGAAAAGATCAGAACTAAAATTACTACTCAGGTTAATTCATTATTAAACTCGATAAACTATCAAATAAAGAAAGCTGAATTCACTGGTTATAATTTTTATATATACGTTATTCCATTTTCTGATTTAGAGGAGACTAGAAAGGACATAATAAAGGAACTGCTATGAGCCAACTAAAAATCATAGATAAATTAACCGAGGACATATTGCATGATGAATATTTTAAAATTTTATTCGATAAATGTTCTTTGATAAATGCTGAACAAGCAATAAATAAAGAGATAAAAAGCATTCTTTCAAATAAAGAATTGAAGGATTCATTGAGATTTGCAGATATTCTTTCAAATTCATTAGATTCAGCAGCAAGAAACAGATCTTACCAGATTGTTACATTTCTTAATTATAATTATTTTGATAATGAAATATATAGAACAATGTCAAAAGCTATATATTCAAAATTGGGTAATTTTCCCGCAGTAAGATATCTGGAAAACTTAAATTCAAATCATTCTTTGATCCCATTTGACCGAATGATTGAAGTGGAAGCAAAAAAGATAATCCAGCATGTTCCGGACTCCGAGAATCAGGTTTTTACGGATTCTCAATATTTATTGTTTAAGAATTTAAGTTCAAGCCTGAGATATAGCTTTTCTGGTCCTACTTCAATGGGAAAATCATTTATAATAAAAGCTTTTATTAGAAAAGTTATAAAAAATATTCCTCCTGAAAATTTAGTTGTATTGGTTCCTACAAGAGCTCTAATTAATCAGTTTACAATAGATTTAAAAGGAGAATTACAAAGCATACTTGAACGCTATAATTATAAAATTGCAACAAATTCCAATATTAGCGATCTACTGACAGAGGAAGTTCATAACTATATTCTAATTTTAACACCGGAAAGATTAATTAGTTATTTGTCGCAAAAAAACAATCCTCCAATAGGTTTTTTATTTGTAGATGAGGCCCATAAACTCGCACAGGAAAGGGATTCACGAAGCATAACCACTTATTCTGCTATTGAACGAACGTTGAGTAAATATGGTAAAAATGTTAAGTTGTATTTCTCCTCGCCCAATGTTTCGAATCCGGAGGTTTTTTTGAATTTGTTTGACAGCCAGACTAGCGATAATTATTTTCAAACAGATGAATCGCCTGTTTCTCAAAATTTATACTTTATCGACATAGTAAACGAAACTGTAGAACTAATTGAGAAAAATGATTTCAAAAAAATTGAGACAGAAAATTTTAATGAAAAATTTTCCACGATCAGTAGAGTGATAGATTATTTGGGGGAGAATTCGAATAATCTAATTTATAATAACAGCAAACCAAAAACTATAAATGGAGCGGTTGATTTTGTAAAAAATAGAGAGAACAAAAAAATAGAGATCACAACTGCCATTGCCAACGCCTCAAAACAAATTAGAGATTACATCCATAAAGATTATTTTTTGGCTGACTTAATAGAAAATGGGGTTGCTTACCATCATGGAAAACTTCCGCAATTATTGAGAAATCTTGTTGAAGATTTATATAAGAGTGAGGAAATCCGAAATGTATTCTGCACATCCACATTATTGGAGGGGGTCAATATGCCGACTAAAAACTTATTTATCTTAAATAATAAAAATGGTTTAGGAAAATTGGAAGAAATTGATTTTTGGAATCTTACTGGCAGGGCAGGCAGGTTAAATAAAGAATTATTTGGAAATATCTACTGCATTAAACATGAGGACTGTACATGGGAAAATAAAAGTACTATTTTGCTCAAAAAGCCGATTACCTTAAAGCCTACAATTTTGACCAAAATTGACAAGAATCTGCAGAAAATAGAAAAAATTTTATTAAACAAAAATATCAGTGGTACGGAAACTGAAAAAGAAATTTTAGATTACATAGCAAACATTATATGTATCGATACTTTAGAAATCAGGTCTTCATACAAAAGCCCTGTTATTGAAAAACTTATCGAGAAAAATAAACAAAAGATAATTGACCTTGCAAAAAGCATTACCAAGGATATAACTATACCCAGAGAAATTCTAAATGCAAACCAGTCAATCAATATTAGTAAACAGCAAAAAATTTTTAATATTTTAAAGGGAAGACATTTAAAAAAGCAGGATATAAGACTTCCCAATACAGAGATTTCGTATGCAGTCTGTTTGCGGATTTTGGAAAGTATGTATGATTTATATGAATGGGAAAAAGCTGAAAAAAAGCTTTCCAATAAGAATAGTATGAAATACTATGCTGTTATAATGAACCAATGGATGAATGGAATAACTTTAAATCAAATCATTGTTCAGTCTCTTAACTGGCATGATGAAAAATCCTTGCAGATACAAGTTGATTATAATGAATTTACAGTATTTGAGAAAAATAATTTAAATCATATTAACATTGTTATTGAAAAAATTATTGATGATATTGAATATGTCTTAAGATTTTTGTTTGAAAAATATTTTAATCATTACTATCAAATTGTAATAAACCTATTGGGTGAAGAAAATTCAGGAGAAAATTGGGCAACCCTTTTAGAATATGGTACTCAAAATAGAATTGTTATTGCACTACAAAATATGGGATTATCAAGACATACGGCAATGACTATATATAATAAATGCAGATATGCGCTTAATATTCAAGATTCAAAGTTGGTATCAATTAGCAAAAGTGAAATACTTAAAAATTATAAAGAATCATCTCTAGAGTATCATGAAATAACTACTATGTTATGATTTATTCTAAGGGTGATATGCCTAGGTAAAAAGGACAAAATGTTTTTAACTAAGGCTATTGTCTAACTTGTTGTATTTAAAAGTTAGTGCTGATTTAAAAAAAACTTTGACAATGCTCGATAATTACGTTTCGAATGTTTGTTTCACATTTTTGTTATTTAATAGCTCTATAGATTTGTTTCTTGCTGTGCAGCTTCAATAATTTTAGAAATAATATCCTGATCTGACCATAACTTTTTTGAATATCGGTTTTCTTCATACCAGTTTATAAAACTATTGTTAATGGTGCTTTCAGGAATTAATTTAATGTTTTTATCGATTGTTTGAAGATGTTTGTATTCAAGCTCTTCAAGCCATTCACTCTCAAATGTACCATCACCGCTTAATATTGATCTTGCCTGCGATAATTTCCATACTTCTAATAAAATTCTGTATTTGAGATCCGCTGAAGACTCTGTAACCTGCTTTTTTATTTCGACATTTAATATCTCAGCATGCTCATGATCTGGAATTATAGGTAAAGGGAGATTTAAATTTAAATCTTCAAACTTAGTGTCATCAAAATCATTTAAAATTTCAAAAAGTTCCTTTTTGAATCTAAATCCGCTTACAGCTATGTTGTTCTGGATTGATAGTAAAGAGAAAAAGTAGGCTGGATAATCAGCTAAGGCTCGAAGTGCATATGCCAGTAGAAAGATGTTGTTTTCTTTTGCGAAATCAAAATCTTTGATGCCGATTATCACTGTTGCAGCACTTTCCATTTTATTAATTCTCTTGGGTGGTATGAAATCATAGCCGATTTCTATTGCCGCTGCTTCTAGAATTTTTTTCAGCTCAGTCATCTCGCTGTTCAGAAATTCAATATACCACTTCTCGACAGCCAAACGTCCAATTTTGACAGGAACCTGGGTACTGAATGGAAAATGATTCATTAAGTAGGTTATACTTTTGTAAAGCCGCTCATATATGATGTTTTCAGCTTTATCTACTGATAAAGAATCAAAGTGAACGGCAGTAAGGTTTTCTATATCGTGAAAAGCAGTCTGCATTTCTGTAAGTTTTAGGAAAATGGACTTGAAATTGTTTGAAGCAACGTACTGGTCATTTTCTCCTTGGGGATTAAATAAGTTTACAAATTGGGAATTTGAACTCCTGATTGCACCGAACCAGGAATTGACTGATTGTTCGGCCTTCTTTAAGTCTTCTTTCTCAGGCATTGTATTGGCATATTTCGGATAGGGCTTGATGGGCGTCATTGAAACACTTAGTTTCTCGCTGGCCAGCACATAGATTTGCGTTTCCTTGTTTCTTTTTGGCACATTTCCTTCAAAAGAAGAATCAATCATGCGCACTACACTTTTGCACCATTCCACAGCTGTATTTCGTATTTGCAGAATTTTTTTCTGCCATTCAAAAGCTGAGTTCTCATAATAATTTCTGCTGATTGTTTCAATCCAGACATTACTATACGAAGCTTCGGAGGAATCTGGAATGTACTCAGGACTGATGCTTTTGCTGGCATCACTCCTGGTGACTCTGATGATTTCCTCAGTTGGAAAGGGAAGTATTATAGGCTGGGTATTATATTTTTTATAATAGGGAAGAAAATTATAAACATGTTCAATCCTTTTCATGCTTTGATTGACGGTTGTCTGTGATGATTCACCGTCCCATATATATTGTATGTCAATATGGCTTTCATTTTCTGTAATGCTTAATGATTCAGTATTTTTTCTAAGATAGTTTATGATATTTTGTTTATTCTCCAGAATAAATTTTTCATAAAGTGAAGGATTTGAAAGATAGGCATATTGAAAAAGTCCTACTGCTTCTGCGATAGTAAGATTTTTTAAGTTTTCGGATAAGAAATTCTTGTCAAATGGAATAGTTATTTTTAGATCAAGCTTTGTAAACCATTTCGCTAAATGACCAAGACCCAAATATGATGGCTTGAAAGAATTAGAGTTATTGATTTTCTCGATTAGGGCAGTTGCTAAAATATCTATATCACCTCCCTTAAAATCATATTTTGATAATTTTTTTAGAAGATCTCTCTGCTTGGTCATATTTGCACTAAACTGACTTGGCATAATTTTTATGAGTTCATCAAAGGTATTGATTTGCTTGCCTGGTATAGTATGCATTATAAACAAATCCAATGCTCCGGTTTTAAAGGCGTCATCAAACTGCTTTTGATTCTCGAGCCAGTATTTTTGAGGTTCGGTATGAGAAACACCATTTAGGGCATACACCATATCCATATAAGTTCCATGGCTTAGGACTTCTGATATACTATTGTAGAACTCAAAAGATTCTTCTTTTTTGACTAAAAGAGCTGCATTCTGGAAGAAATTTTGCTTGTCGGAATCGTGTAATAATTGGTAAAGATTAATAAAAGTATCCGGCAGAGCCAGCGTGGTGTGCAATAGCTGAAGCAGATGAGTAGAACGGATAGGATGTAGACCCTCAATATTTTTGCTGTCAAAATTAATAAAATACTCGTTTTGAAGCTCGTGCAGTACTTCCCCGCGATCTTGGTTAGAAAATGTGACAGATTTCTCAATGTAACTAATTAAGTCTTTTGTTGTTATCTTAAGCTGAAGACAATCAGCGGCAGATACAATTCTTAGAATTTCAGTTTTAGCTGCCGGACTTCTGTCATCTTTTAATTTTTTAATCTGCGATCCAAGACGTTCGCTGATCATTGCACCTCTTGTCAATAAATAGGTATATTCAATCAGGAGTCCTTTCTCCAGCACCTGCTCCCAGACAGGCTGCCATTCTTTAATTTCTTCATGCAGCTTGCCTTTTTGTTTTAATTGATTATAGATTTCCTGAGCTTCTTCTCTCCCAATACTAATATCTACGGGTTGTAAGCTTATGGTTGAAATATCACCGCCAAATCGTGTCCAGTCTTCATGTCTTGAGGTAATGATATAGCGAACAGGCAGCAAGGATGTACGCTCAACAAGAATCTGCCAGTGATCTAGATCATTATCAAGCCCATCTATTATTACAATTGGAAATTCTCCGATTAAAACCCTTGCTTGTAAGAATTCCATAGCTGAGTTTGCCTGCTCCCAGCTCTTTGAAATATGAAGCTGATAAATATTGTATTTTTCCCTTAGTGAATAGCCGGTCTGCCAGGCCAGAGTTGATTTGCCCTGTCCGCTTGAAGATCTGATTAATACAACATCATTTGTCCTTAACGTTTCAATTATCTTTTTTTCCCAGAATTTTCTTTGAACAGGTAGCCCGTTGGAAATATGGTACGGTTTAGCCGCTTTACCATCATAATAATTTAAGAGCTCAGAAGGAGAAGGAGTGTTGGTATAATCGACACGCTCGATCCAATTATTTTTTACAGCTTCATTTTGGACAGCCTTGGAATACGAATCTTTAACATCTTCAAAAAGAGCACGGACATTCTGATGATTAATAGTCTTTCGTTCCTTTGACCATTCCAGTACATTATTGACTAATGCATTTATAAATTGTCTTTCTGTTCCGGGATTAATGTTCCAATGTTTAAATAAGCATTGAATGATACTATTTGAAATTTCATCAAATGAGATTCTTTCATAGGAAATTTTACTAAAAAAATCCTGGCAATCAAACGTAATGTCACAACTGCTCTCTAACTTTGTCTGCCAGTATTCAAGAGAATTTGCTGTGTGCTTGTTTTCAAAAAGGTGACTCAAAGATCCGTCTGCTATTTTAAAATTATAAACCAGTCTGAACTTACTTGAATTTTGTGCTAGATATACCTTCAGGAAATTCTGAAGTACATTCATGGTCCAAAAATCACCTGCATTTAATTTATTATCCGAAGACTTTAATTGTATGAATTCCGAAGAGTTTGCGGTTACTGAAATATTTTTATAATCGATATCTTCAAGTCCTTCAAGCATTATGCTTTCCTCTTTTGATGAATCATTTAGATTTTTAAGGATCAGATGGCAGGAATACAGAATCTGATAATGAATACCCCTGAAGTTAACTGATCCGCCGCTTCTTTTCTTTAGAAGCGTATCCAAGTCCTCTACGATACTAATTTTTTTTGTTTTGTTATTTTGAATCTTCATAAAGGATTAATTTAAAAAGCAGCTGATTTTTATTAGGAAATTGTTAACTGTTACGAATTCCTTTCGAGTAAATGGTTGCTGTCAATTACTATTGTTTAGTGCTTATAAAACTAATCAAAAACAGTTTAAAAATATGAATATTTCAAAAACAGGTATTTCTACTTGGTTTTTGGAAAAACGAAACGGATAAATTTATCAGAAAAAATTTAAAGAGAAAACATGTATCTTTAATCTCTATACATACAAAACTTGGACACGTTTTGCATTCCTGTGGAGATTTACATAATTTAACAAAGAAAAAAAAATAGATGGAACCATTATCAATTACTGTAATAGCATATGTATCTATTAAATTTGTTGATCAATTTATTAAGGAAGAAGGGTACGGAAGATTTAGGAGATTTATATTTCCAACAAAAAGCTATCAAAATAAGCTGGTTGAAATAATATATGAAACCATAAAGGAATTTGAGTCAGAAAAATCAATTGAAACTAACTCTAATAAATTTCCTTTTTATCATTCGCAAATTTTGTTTAGTGAGCTAAACAAGTATACTCTATTCACGAATTCACAGGCAGATTATAATTCGGTCATTAAATTATTAGAAACTAATTCTAATATTATAATTCCTAGTACAATTGACTTGGTTTTGTTTTATGAAATATTTATAAAAAAAATTAAAAGTGACAATAAGCTTAAGAAGCTGTTTATTGAAGAAAATTATAAGTCTAAGATTTTTGATTTAGGAGAAGGAATCAATAGAATAGAGAGTAAAATTGAAACTATAAGTTCCACGATTGAAGCTCTCCGCTCTGAATTGACTTTTCAGCCTGATGAGAAATGGTTCATCCAACAATGCAAATCATCTATTGTCGACCTTGGCAAAAGGTATACGCCTGAAATAAATGTAAAACTTGAAGTATCAGAAATCTTCGAAGGGCTGGGAAGAACCGAAGACTTTAAAAGAAAAGTGACAAAGCAGTTTGATGAGTTTCTTATAAAAGGTAAAAAAGTTTTAAAGAATAAACTTGAAATTAAGGAAAGTCTTGAGAGTTTAGAAAATACCTTTGATGACTTATATACGTTGTTTCATAATACTGATTTCTTGGGAACTACTCCAATTCCAGTAAATGAGTTTGAAGGCTTGCATGATATAGCTTATAGTTCCGTTCAACAAATTTATAACTATTACATTTCTGAAGAACGTAAAGTACAAAAAGAAAAAAATGATTACCAATATTATCATAAGTACGCTTCTGAATTAAGAAACATTAGAGAATTTGAGCAAGAGCTCTCTTCTTTTCAACGTTTGCTTCATAGTTCTTCGATCGATCTTGCAAATAATCCTTTTTTACTACTAGATGGTGAAGCTGGTATTGGGAAATCTCATTTGATTGGAGATATAATTTCAAGAAGAATTGATAAAGGACACGAGAGTATTTTTCTTCTCGGACAACATTTCGTTACAGAAGAAGACCCATGGACGCAAATTTTTAAAAGACTTCAAATTAATTCTAAAGCTGAAGATTTTCTAAAAAAAATAAATCATCGAGCTGAAGAGTCAGGAAAGAGAATAGTTCTTTTTATTGACGCTATCAATGAAGGGAAAGGTAATTACTTCTGGAATGAGTATGTAAAAAGCTTTATTAATGAGATAAAAAAATACAATTGGCTAGGGCTTGTATTGACGGTAAGAACTTCATACAAAAAATTAATTTTTCCTGAGGAAGAAAGATCTAATCTGGGTATAATAGAACATCAACACTATGGTTTTAGGAATAGTGAATATGAAGCAAGCAAATTATTTTTTGATAATTATAAAATTGAATTGCCTAATGTACCATTACTACATCCCGAGTTTCAAAATCCACTCTTCTTAAAACTATTTTGTGATGGAATTAACAAAGCTGGATTAACACGTATTCCTGATGGTCTTCAGGGAATTTCCTCAATTATCAACTTTTTTGTAAAAAACGTAAATATTGTTTTATCAAAGCCAAAGAGAGTTGGATACTCAGATAGCTTGAACCTTGTGCAGAAATCTATTTATGCTTTAATTAAATGCAAAGTTGACAATCAGCTTAGATATATTCCATATGAATTAGCTTATCAAGTGGTTAACGAGTCCATTTCAAGTTTTATTGATAAAAAAGGTTTTATAGATGAACTAATTACCGAAGCTGTACTATCAAAGAATCTTTTTTGGAAAGAAGATAATAATTATGAGGAAGGAGTTTATTTAGCATATGAGAGATTTGAAGACCACCTAACTGTTCAATATTTACTTGAACAATTTCCTGATTTAGAGAAAGAGTTCAAAGAAGACGGTAAATTCTATAATTTAGTACGAGGTGAAAATGAAATTTACAGATATAAAGGATTAATTGAAGCTTTTTCAATTCAGGTTCCTGAGAAAAACGGATATGAATTTTATACTCTTATTCCAGAGCTTAAAGATAAATATCCGGTAGTCGAATCTTTTGTTCAAAGTTTACTTTGGCGAAAGTTCGATACCATCAATGAAGAATCAGAAGAATATGTAAATAAATATGTTTTTTCTTATGATGGTACTCACGATCTTTTTTGGGAAACTATTCTTGCAGCAACGGGAATTCCAAATCATTATTTTAATGCTCATTTTCTACATAACTATTTAATTAATTCCTCTCTTGCTGAGAGAGATGCGAACTGGACACAAGCTCTTAAATACAAATATACAAATGAATCATCTGTAAAAAGACTCATTGATTGGTCATGGAATCAAACAGATAAATCGCACATTTCTGACGAATCCATATTACTCAGTTGTATCACTTTGACATGGTTTCATACTTCTACTAATAGAAAACTAAGGGATTGTTCTACTAAAGCTTTGGTCTCTTTACTGGAAGAAAGACTTGATATATTGGTGCAACTTTTAAAACTATTTGAACAAGTTAACGATCCTTTTGTCTATGAACGACTATTTGCTGTTGCTTATGGATGTGTAATAAGAACAAATCAAAAAGAAAAAATTAAAGAAGTAAGTGAGCATATTTTCGAAACTGTATTTAATGATATAAAAGGTGTAATTCCGCACATATTATTAAGAGATTATGCTAGAGGAATAATTGAATATGCCAATTATCTTGGTATAGAATTAAGTTTTGAATTATCAAAGGTTCGCCCTCCGTATTTTAGTAATTGGCCAGAATCAATTCCATCATTGGAAGATTTAAAGGAAAAATATGATAATGAAAAATATTATCATATATGGAGCTCTGTTATGGGTTTTGGTGATTTTTCAAGATATACAATTGGTACAAATAGTAATTTTTCTGATTGGTCAGGTTGCAAAATAGGGGAAACTCCTATCGATAGAAGACAAGTCTACAAACATTTTAAAAGTAAATTAAATTCAGAGCAACTGGAGTTATTGAAGAAACTTAATCCTATAATAACTGAAGATCCTAAAGATGATTTTATGATAGGAGATGGTAAAATTAAGTTTAAAATTGCTGTTGGTCGAAAAACAGAAGAGGAATTAGAGGAATTTAGAAATGACTTTAAAAAGTTAATACATGGTGAATTGTTGGCGGAATATGAGGATGAAGTAGAACCGTTTTTAGATCATAATCATAAGATTATAAATACTGCAGAATATTTTGATTTAAGGATTGCTCAAAGATTAATCCTAACAAGGGTTATAGAACTGGGCTGGAATCCTGATTTGCATCTTTCGTTTGATAAAAAAATTGGCACTGGTAGAGGAAGAAGTACAACTCCCCATGAAAGAATTGGAAAAAAATATCAATGGATTGCATATTATGAATATATGGCCTTGTTATCTGATAATTTTATAAAACGTGAAAGATGGGGAGGTAAGAAAGAAAAACCATATGAGGGACCTTGGGATCCATATGATAGAGATATTGATCCGACAATGTTAATTAGTGAAACCGGAAGCTACGATGATGAACAGTCACAAGAATTTTGGTGGGTTAACAACAAAATATTTGACTGGAATTGTACAAATGAAAACTGGGTAAATGACTCAGCTACCTTGCCTGCTATGGAAGATATCATCCAACTGAAAGATGATAACAACGAAGAATGGCTAATATTGGAAGGTTATCCCTCGTGGTCAGAACCCAAAAAAATTGGTGAAGAAAAATGGGATCAGCCTCATAAAGAGCTTTGGTGTCATATTAGAAGTTATCTAGTTAAGGAAGATGATTACACTTCATTTAAAGATTGGGCAATTCAGCAGGATTTTTCAGGAAGGTGGATGCCTGAAAGCGGCGATAGATACGAAATGTTTAGTAGGGAATACTATTGGTCACCAGCTCAGAATCATTTTATGAGTGAATATTATGGAGGAGGTGAATGGAGTGAAGTTTACGACAAGGAGTCAGGAGATTATATAGCAGAGGTAAATGTTACAGCTATATCATTTTTATGGGAAGCAGAATTTGACAATTCTAAAGAGCATGTAATTAGCTTTTTAAAACCAAGCACAATAATATATAATGGTATGGAATTAAATTACAGCAAAAGAGAGGGAGAATTTATTAATGATAATAACGAAATACAATGCTTTGCGGCAAACGTTTACAATGACTCAAAGTCGTACTTGCTTGTTCGAAAGGATTCTTTTTTGAAGTTTTTGAGGGATAATAATTTGAAAATTGTCTGGACGATACTAGGGGAAAAACAAGTAATTGGCGGCCGTTCTTTCGAAAATGAACATCCTGGAAGATTAGAAATTAGTGGAACATATTATTTTGAAAATTCAATTTTAACAGGTAAGTTGCAAACAAGAATTAGTTAGACAATTGGGTCAATATGACTAAATGGGAAAATATGGTTTATAAATTCGAACAAAGTTTAAAATGATTGGCTTTCAGAAAAGAAATATCTCGTTTCGTGAAATAAAATAATTGTTTTGTTCCATATTTGTACCATTTATGTGTAATGTGTTGTTAATCAGATGTGGTTATTTTTGAAGAAGTAAAATAATTCTTTAGTATTAAGTAATTAGTACAAAGTATTAAGATAGAAAACCGAGTCAGAAATGACTCGGTTTTTTTTTGTTTTGCGTTTAGAGTTAAACCCGACAGGTTTTTGAAACCTGTCGGGTTTGCTGTAAAGGAAATGATTGCGATTTTTTACTTTGAATGCTTTAGTTTATGAAATAGATTTTTTTTGCGCTAAGTTAAACCCGACAGGTTTTTGAAACCTGTCGGGTTTGCGATACGTTATAAATTAAGAAATTCTTCAATTGAAGTAAAATTTTGTCTTTTATTGTGAACAGATTTTAAATTGTCAAGGTTTTCAAATAGTGAGATCACTTTTTCACGTTTTAGTTTAGTTTGTTTTTCAGAAACACAAGTTAAATAAGAACTCCATGGGTATTCTATTGGATGTTCGCAAAAACCATGATTTACGGGATTGTAATGAATGTATTTTATAACAGAACACAAATAGGATTCATTATTAATTAATTTTCTTTTAAAAGGTCTTTCAAATAAAGCGCCATGCCTATTGCAACTTTTATTAATTGCTTTTGTGTATGCATTAAATAAATTTCCAAAAGATTGATAAGTAGGAATTATCTTTTTGATTTTAAACTCTTTTTGGCTTTTCAAAACTTCTTCGAAAGTTTTAATTTTTACCAATAAATGAAAATGATTTTTTAAGAGACACCAAGCAAGTGTTTCTGCAATTGGATCAATATGTTTAGTGTAAAGCATTAGAAAATATTCATGATTTCTATTTTCTTTAAATAGATTTTCGCCATTAATACCACGATTATAGATATGGTAATATTTTCCAGGTTCAAGATTTTCGGTTTTTTGCATGTGTAGTGTCGTCAAGAGACCCGACAGGTTTTTGAAACCTGTTGGGTTTAATTTAATGTAAAAGTAGTAAAAAGATTACTTTTTAAATATAAAATCATTCGATTAAATCTTTCGGAGCAAACTGATAATTGTCATTTCCTGTTCGGATTCTTTTTCGTAATATTACTATTGTAAATTTTCATGGATGAGAAAGATCAAATACAAGAAAGGACGTAAGTTGCAACACATTACTTTAGAGTATACTGGCACCCACAAAGAGCACGAAACAGAAATGCAGCTTTTTGTTTATAATGATAATGATGTTGTTGAATATGATAAGTTTACAGTTCTTGCCCTTAATTCTTGTTTTGATTATACTAAAAACAATTGGCTCAATATTCATGGTTTAAACGATATTAATCTGATAAAAACTATTGGAGCGCATTTTAAGCTTGACGATTTTCTTTTAGCCGATATTTTAAATACAACCAAAAGAACCAAGTTAGAAGAACAGCAAAATGTTCTGTTCTTTAATATAAAATCACTTTTGCCTTCTGAGTATTCTGATAATATCAGTGTCGAACAGATTAGTTTTATTCTGAAAGACGGAATTTTAATTTCCTTTCAAGAAAAACGAAGTGATTTCTTTACCCATATTCGCGAGCGCTTACGTACGCATGCAGGAATTGTTAGAACCAAAAAGGTAGATTATCTCTTGTATTTGCTTTTAGACGCTGTAATGGAGAATTTCTACATTACATTGGAAGACGAAGAAGATAAAATAGAAGAATTAATCAATTTGACCAAAAAAGATGCAAAGCCAGTTATTTTAGAAAAAATTGAAAATCACCGCGATAATTTAAATTTCTTAAAACGCTCCATTATACCGCTTCGGGATTCTTTGTTTTATCTAAAAACGATTAAAGATGATGACGAATCAAACGGTTTAATTCAAAAAGAAACATTTAATTTCTTTATCAGACTTCATCAAAAGAGTCTAGAGCTTTTAGAGCAGATAGAATCTGACATGAGCGCACTGGAAAGTGCCTCAAACTTTTATTTCTCGGAACAAAGCCGAAAAATGAACGAAATCATGAAAACGCTGACGATTATTTCAGCAATCTTTATTCCGCTTACTTTTATAGTTGGAGTGTACGGAATGAACTTTGAAAACATGCCAGAACTTAAAACCCAAAATGGCTATTTTGTTGTCATGGGAATTATGTTCTTGCTCGTAGTCGCCCTGATCATTTATTTCAAAAAAAGACGCTGGTTTTAACATTTGTTGCAAGCCAGAGAAATAGTATTTATGTAATTTTGTTATTTAGAATAAATATAAATAATTATGAGTAAAGCAATATATATAGCCACTAGCGACCATAACAGTGGTAAATCAATTATTACGCTCGGTTTAATGAGTATCTTAATTGGTAAAACGGCTAAAGTAGGGTATTTTAGACCTATAATCGAAGATTTTGTGGATGGTGAGGTAGATAATCATATCGAAACTGTTTTGTCGTATTTTAACCTTGATATTGCGTTTGACGATGCGTATGCTATCACCAAAAGCAGATTGATTAAGAAAAAGAATAAAGGTAAGATAGGAGAGGTTCTAGATTTAATTATTGAGAAATATAAGAAGCTGGAAGAACGATTTGACTTTGTTTTAGTTGAAGGAACTAGCTTTACAGGCGAGGGAACTTCTATCGAATTGGACTTAAATGTTTTGATTGCCAAAAACCTCGGAATTCCAACCATAATTGTTGGTTCGGGAGTTGGTAAAACCTTAGAAGAACTTTTAGATAGTTTATATCTGGTTTATGATTCTTTTAAAATAAAAGAGGTTGAAGTATTATCCGTTTTTGCCAATAAAGTACAGCCAGAAAATATAGAATTGGTTACTACTAGTTTACAAAAAAGTTTGCCTTCAAATGTTTTGATTAATACAATTCCGCTTATTTCGAGTTTGAATAATCCGACCATGCAGGAAATCGTACACGAATTGAATGCTAAAGTGCTATTTGGAGAAAATTATTTGAATAATGAAATTGGACATTATAGTGTAGGAGCAATGCAATTACATAATTATCTGGTTCATTTGCATGACAATGCGCTAGTTATTACTCCAGGAGACC
The DNA here is from genome assembly GCF_058135255.1 of Flavobacterium sp. LK-23. NCBI lineage: Bacteria > Pseudomonadati > Bacteroidota > Flavobacteriia > Flavobacteriales > Flavobacteriaceae > Flavobacterium > Flavobacterium sp. LK-23. The sequence continues at coordinate 232,374 of NZ_JBYUVT010000002.1, read as the reverse complement.
GTTCTGATATTATCTTAGGAGCTTTACAAGCAAATGAATCTGCAAATTACCCAACTATTTCAGGAATTATTCTGACAGGAAATATTGTTCCAGAAGAAAGTATTTTAAAGCTTATAGAAGGACTTTCTCCTATTGTCCCAATTATTGCTGTTGATGGCGGAACTTATCATATCACCAATAAAATAGGTTCGATTAAATCGGAGATTTATGCTAACAACACGCATAAGATAGAAACATCGATTAACACTTTTGAAAAGTACGTTCAAATTGAAGCGCTATCGCAAAGAGTAATCACTTTCCAACCTGAAGGAATGACTCCAAAAATGTTTCAATATAACATGGTTAAAAGAGCAAAACAGCATAGAAAACATATTGTTTTGCCAGAAGGAAATGATGACCGAATTATTGCTGCAGCTTCAAGATTATTAGATATGGATGTGGTTGATATTTCTATTATTGGGGATAAAAAACAAATTGAAAGCAAAGTTGCAGAACTTGGACTTACATTTGATTTTTCTAAAGTAAACATCATCAATCCAATCGAATCTGAAATGTATGAGGATTATGCTAATACGTACTATGAGCTAAGAAAGGCGAAAAACGTAAGCATTACAATGGCAAGAGATTTAATGGAAGATGTTTCGTATTTTGGAACTATGATGGTGTACAAAGGACAGGCAGACGGAATGGTTTCTGGTGCGGCACACACAACGCAGCATACCATTTTACCAGCACTGCAATTCATTAAAACCAAACCGAATTCATCTGTAGTTTCTTCTGTATTTTTCATGTGCTTAGAAGATCGAGTTTCTGTTTTTGGAGATTGCGCTATTAATCCAAACCCAACAGCAGAACAATTGGCAGAAATTGCAATTTCTTCTGCAGAATCAAGTTTAGCTTTCGGAATTGAACCAAAAATTGCGATGCTTTCTTATTCTTCTGGATCATCTGGAAAAGGGGATGAAGTAGACAAAGTGAGAGCGGCTACGGCAATCGTAAAAGAAAAAAGACCAGACTTAAAAATCGAAGGGCCAATTCAATACGATGCTGCGGTGGATTTAACTGTAGGAAAAAGCAAAATGCCAGATTCAGAAGTAGCAGGGCAAGCTAGCGTATTAATTTTCCCTGATTTAAATACAGGAAATAATACGTATAAAGCCGTTCAAAGAGAAACTGGAGCATTGGCAATTGGTCCAATGTTACAAGGCTTAAATAAACCCGTAAATGACTTAAGTCGCGGTTGTACTGTAGACGATATTATTAATACGGTAGTTATTACAGCGATCCAAGCGCAGGGAATGTAAAAACAATAAAAAAATAATAATAAACTAAAACGCTTAGAATCTTAGCTTCTTAGAACCTTAGCAACTTAAAAAGAATGAAAATACTAATAATAAACTCAGGAAGTTCTTCAATTAAATACCAATTAATGGTAATGCCAGAAAACGAAGTAATCTGTTCTGGAATGATTGATAGAATTGGTTTAGAAACTTCAAATATAACTTTTAAAACAGCAACAGCTTCAATCGAAGAAACGCTTCCAATTCCGAATCATAAAGTAGGTTTGCAAAAAGTAGCCAATATGCTTTTGGATGCTGAAAAAGGAGTTATTAAATCAACTTCAGAAATTTCGGCAGTGGGACATCGTGTTGTGCATGGTGGAAGCGATTTTAGTGCAACAGTAAAAATCGATGAGAAAGTTAAAGAAAAGATCAAACAACTTTTTGAGTTGGCGCCTTTGCATAATCCAGCAAATTTAGAAGGAATTAATGTAGCAGAAGAGATTTTCAGTTCAGCAGAGCAAATTGCTGTTTTTGATACCGCTTTTCATCAGACTATGCCAGAAGTAGCGTATAAATATGCTATTCCAAATTATCTTTTGACAGAAAATAAAGTCCGTGTCTATGGTTTTCATGGAACGAGCCATAAATATGTGTCTGAAAAAGCCATTAATTATTTAAAAGATAATTCTAAAATAATTACGATTCATTTAGGAAATGGCTGCAGTATGGCCGCTGTTAAAAATGGAAAATGCATTGACACTTCAATGGGGTTTTCTCCTTCAAATGGTTTAATCATGGGGACTCGTGCTGGAGATATTGATCAGTCTGTGGTCTTTTATATGATTAAAAATTTAGGATATACGCCAGATGAAGTAAATGCTGTTTTACTGAAACAAAGCGGTATGCTTGGTCTTACAGGCTACAGTGATTTGCGTGATATTGAAGCTGAAGCCGAAAAAGGAAACAAAGATTGCCAGTTGGCATTACATATGAATGCTTATAGAATCAGAAAGACGATTGGTGCTTACGCAGCAGCTCTAAACGGATTGGATGCCATCGTATTTACAGCAGGAATTGGCGAGAATTCATCTTACATGCGTAATTTGATTTGTACAGACATGAATTATTTTGGAATTGAAATTGACACAGCAAAAAATCAAATTCGTTCGAAAGAATTAAGAGAAATAAATTCAGAAAATGCTACTACAAAAGTTTTAGTTGTTCCAACAGATGAAGAGTATGAAATTGCTAATCAGGTTTTTCAATTATTGGAAAATTAAAATTTAAAAATGGAGAATAAACTATTTGAGCTTGAAAAGCAACTTGAAGATTATTCTGGATATTGTCAATTGGACATCGACAGTGGTTTGTTGTTTCCTGAAAATTTCAGACAAATTTATAAATATAAAATTTTTGGAGACAATCTACTTTCAATCCCAGCAAATTTAATTATTGATGGTGATGATGATGAATTTGAAAAGCCATTTAGTTTTTTAAACACATCAGAAGAATTAGATGTTTTTGAAAAAGAGTTTAGATCTGAAATTTCAGACCATTTTATTCAAATAGGTCATTTATATAATTGTACAGAACTTGTACTGTTAAATAAGATAAAAAATACAGTGCATGTTTTTCATGTTTCTGATATTGCAGATAAAGACTGGTTGAATTATAAATTAGAAAACGGGATTTGTAATTTGGATGAATTTGTAAATAGTATTAGACCACATACAGTTTGTTGTTTAATCAATCCGAAAGATTATTCTGAATGGGATATATTTGAAATTAGGAATGAAACAGAATTAAAAACTGAAACAGAATTGATAGAATTTAAAGATAAAAAAACTGTCAATGAAGAATATTTTAAAGAAGTGAAAAAATCTTTAGAAAAAGGATTTGATATTAATTACGCCCCTCAATCAGTACTTCTTAATTTAAAAAAATGATTTTATCTAAATAGTAAAAAAAACTCCTCAAGCTTGAGGAGTTTTTTTTGGCCTAAAAATTAAATATTTGTGAGTATCTTTGAAGTTAAAAACGAATACTTTGAAATCGATACTTTTTAAATCAGTTATCTTCTTTTTCATCGCTTTACAACTTCAAGCACAAGAATTACTTCCCTTTGTCGAAAATTACAGCAAATCAGATTATCAGGGTGATAATCAGATTTGGAATGTGGCACAAGGAAATGATAATGCGATGTATTTTGCCAATAATCACTACTTGCTTCGTTACGACGGAGTAAAATGGGAAAAATATACACTTCCGAACAAAACGATCATTCGATCTATCCTGATTGAAGGAGATAAAATCTATTCTGGTTCTTATAAAGAATTTGGCTATTGGTATAGAAAAGAAGGAACAATGCACTATGTTTCTATTACCAAAAACCTCAGATTATTTGATGAGAAGGACAACGAGGAAATATGGAAAATATTCAGATTTAATGGTTCTCTTTATTTTCAGTCTTTTAATGATGTTTTTATTTATAATGGAAAAACAATTAAGAAAATTAAATTTCCTTTTCTTATTTCTTATTGTTTTGGTGTAGATAAAGATTTATATGTTGCTTCAGTTAGAGACGGAATCTTTAAAATGAATGGTAAATACATTGCCAATCCAAAAGGATGGAATGTTTTGAAAAATACTGTTGTTCATGCCATAGAAAAGTATAAAAACCAGACTTACATCTTTACACAGAAAAAAGGAGTTTTTATTGTAGAAAAAAATGGATTAAGAAGTTGGGATCATCCCATAAATGAAGTTTTAAAATCGGCTACAATTAATGTGGCAAAATTTGTCAAAAATGAAAAATTAATTATCGGAACTGGAAATCGTGGAATTTTCATTTTAGATTTAAAAACCAATTCATTCAAAAATATTGAACGCAATAATGTTTTAATGAATAATTCGGTTTTAAGTTTAGGATTGGATAAAGAAAATGATTTGTGGGTTGGTTTAGATAATGGTATTGCGCACGTTGAGGTTAATTCTCCTATTTCTTTCTTTTATGATAATTCTGGACTTTTAGGATCAGTTTATGCAGTTGCTTCAATTAATAAAGGCTATTTAATTGCTTCCAATCATGGAATTTTTGAATATAGTGCTGGAAAGTTTACTATGATGCCTAATACGCAAGGGCAGGGCTGGAATATTTCTCTCATTGACGGAAAATATATCATAGGTCATAATGATGGTACTTTTTCGTATGAAAATAATACGCTGAGCAAGATAAATGGCGTTAGCGGAGGTTGGAATATGTCTAAGAGCAGTATTAATGACACTTATTTTCAATCGACTTATAGCGGTATTCTAGTTTATGACGATCCCTCAAACATGTCTCATTATAAAATCATAAAAGATCTTGCAAAACCTATAAAATATGTAGCTCAAAATAAAAAAAATGAAATTTGGGCTGCAGATAATTATCGCGGTTTGTATCGTGTTTTGCTAGATGATAATTACAACACGCTAAAAGTTGAAAATGTCACACAGCAGAGTAAAATACAAAACGATTTTGGGATAAAGATTTTTGAGTTTAGAAAAGAAATACTTTTCTTAATTAATAATTCTTGGTATACCTACAATTCGATAGCTGGTAAATTGGAAGAAAATGAATTGTTTAATACAAGTTTTAAAAATGTAACAGATATTGTTTCCATAGACGATGATCATTTTATGGTTCTGCAAAACGGGATCTTATATCATATTTATACAGAAGGAAACAAGTTTGTGTGGAATATTATTCAGGAGAAATATTATAAAGGAAAATTAATCAATGAGAATTTAAGGATTTTCAAGAAAGATAATTATTATCTGTTTAATCTCGATGACGGATTTGTTTCACTGAAACTCGAATATGAAAACAAACAAAATTCTGGAGTAAAAATTGAAGCATTTAGTAATGATCTTTTAGTTCCGAGTGAAGAGAAAGTTAAATTCAATACTGAATTAAAGATTAACGTTATTTCTGGAATTTATGGTGCTAGCAGACCAAATTTGTTTTATAAACTTGATAAGGAAAAAGAATTTATCTCTATTTCAGATGGATTAATCGTTTTGAACAATTTAAGCAGTGGTGATCATACAGTAGAAATATTCAAACACGATGGATCAACTTATGATAAAGTTTCTTCTTATAAATTTAAAGTTGCAGAGCCGTGGTATTTTTCTTTTTGGATGATTCTGTTATATCTTCTTGTTGTTGGAGCCGTTTTATTTTTCTATTATAAATGGAATAAACTTCGCTATATGCAAAAATTAAAATTGCAGGCTGAAGAATTAAAACATCAGAGAGAAATTCTTGAGATGGAGTTGAAGAAAGAAAATGAACTTAATATTCAAGAATATGAAAAACATATCTTGGAATTAGAATTGCAAGCAAAATCTTCAGAAGTAGCGGGTAAATCTTTATCAATTGCCAAACAAACAGAAATGATTGATAAAATTCAAGGTATTTTGGAAACCGAAAAAGATTTTGGCAAACTTAAAAATGAAATTAGAAAAGCAATTAAGATCAATGAAGTGAATAAGCACGAATGGGAAACTTTTGAAACCAATCTGAATCAAATTCACAATGAGTTTATTATTAACCTTTCTAAAAAATATCCACAATTAACTCCAAAGGATATAAAACTGTGTGTTTATCTAAAAATGAACCTGTCTTCTAAAGAAATTGCTCCTATGATGAATATCTCTTTTAGAGGTGTAGAATTACATAGATATCGTCTTAGAAAGAAGTTAAACCTTACTCAGGACGAAAACCTGTCTAAGTTTTTATTAACTCTGTAAGATTTGGTTTTGTTTTTTACAGAATTTATATTTTTCCATATCATTTTTTATATAATTGCGATACATCATTACTACATCATAATGTTATGTTAAACGAATTTCTTTAACATTTATAATATTGATAATCATTGTTGTAGGGTAAAATTTTAACATAATGATGTAGCTATGTTGTAGTGGTGTTTGATGTACTACAACGTTGTAATTGCTTAATTTGGCTCTACTAACTTAAACGATTACGTACTGTATGAAAAATTTTATTTTTAGCTTTTTAGCGCTCTTGCTGCTGCCTACCTATATGATGGGGCAAGCTCAAGCAATTAAAGGAAAAGTAGTAGACAGTAATGGAATGGGAATTCCAGGAGCAATTATCGCTTCAGCTGATGCTAGAGCAACTGCAGATGCAGATTTCGACGGAAACTTTACAATTAATGCAAAACCTGGAGATATTTTAAAGATCTCTATGTTGGGTTTTGATTCGGTTTCTGTACCGGCTACTTCCGCACCAATGACAATAACCTTAAAAGAAGCGGGTGATACTGCTTTAAAAGAAGTAGTTGTAATTGGATACGGTACAAGAAAGAAAATTGATAATACTTCGGCTGTAAGCTCAATTAAGTCCGAAGAGATTACCAAAATGAAAGTAATAAATGCTTCTCAAGCTATTCAAGGTAAAGCTGCAGGGGTGCAAGTTGCTACTTCAGACGCACCAGGAAGTACACCTTCTATTGTTATTAGAGGGGTTGGTACTGCATTAGGAGGAAGAAATCCATTGTATGTTGTGGATGGTATGCCTACTGATAACATTAATAATATCAACTCAAATGATATTACTTCTTATGAGGTTTTAAAAGATGCTTCTGCACTTGCCATTTATGGAACAAGAGGTGCAAATGGGGTAATCATGATTACTACTAAAACAGGTAAAGGAAAACTTACTGTAGATATTGATAGCTATGCTGGTTTTAGATCTCCTCTAAAGAAAGTGAAAATGGCAAATGCTGACCAATATATTCAGTATAATAATGCAGCGTTTATTAGTCAGTTTCCTGCTGGAAGATTTTCTCAAAATCAACCGTATAATACAAATTGGTTTGATGAAATAACAAGAACAGGAGTTTACACTCAAAATAACGTATCGCTTTCTGGATCAGGAGAAAATATTAAATATTTCTTTAGTGTTGGTAATTACGAAGAAGAGGGTATCTTAAAAGGAACTGAATACGGGCGTACTACTTTTAGAAGTAACAATGAGTACAAAATTTCGGAGAAACTTAAAATTAGCCAAAATTTCAGTGTTAGTTCTATAAAAAATACTCCACAGCCAATGTCTGCATTCACATCTGCTTACAGACAATCGCCTTTAGTTCCAGTACGTTATCCTAATGGGAAATATGGTGTGCCATTTATACAAAATGGAGTTATTTCTCAAACGGGAGATTCTTTTAACTCAGTTGGAAACCCTGTTGTTGCCTTAGATTATAACAACGAGCAACAAAAAACAGTTACACTTCAAGGTGGATTAAGATTAGATTGGGACATCATGAAATCATTGAAGTTTACCTCTCAATTTAATGGAGAATATTTTACTTATAAACAATATAATTTCGTTGATAATTTAGGTCTTTGGTTAGCAGCTGATCCGAGCAGAGTAGAATCTGCATATGACAAAAAGAGTTTGAATACAAACACTTTGACAAGAAACACTGATGATTATTTCAACTGGAATTTATCGAACTATTTTACATATAATAAAGTTTTTGCGGAAATTCATGATGTTGAAGTTACTGCAGGTATCGAGGCTAACGTAATTGGAACTAGATCAAAAACTACTGCAGATATTAGAAACGTAAATCCAAATAGTAACTATTGGGGACTTGATGGTATTAATTACGCACAAAATGGAGGTGTAACTACATATAAAGCTGTAAATGATAATCAAGCTCGATTAGCATCATATTTTGCACGTTTTCAATATAAATTATTGGACAGATATTTATTAACAGGTACTGTAAGACGTGACGGATCTTCAAATTACTCTAGCGACTACCGTTGGGGAACATTCCCATCAGTAGGTATTGGATGGATTGTAACAAAAGAAAGCTTCTTATCTGATATTAAAAATTTAGATTTATTAAAAGTTAGAGGTTCTTGGGGTAAATTAGGAAACCAAAAAGTGCCATTAAACATTCAGTCATTTACATCTGGAGTAGATTATAATGGAGGTTCTGGAACAACTATTAATTCGCAAATTGATCCAAGTTTATCATGGGAAATTGTAGAAGAAGCTTCTGCAGGTATAGATGTTGAATTGTTTAATAGCAGATTGAAAGGATCTTTTGATGTTTACAGTAAAAACACTAACAATGCTATTTTAAATGTTACGCCTTATTCAACTTCAGGAATCACTGTAGAATCTCCAACACACGTAGGTGAGGTATCTAATAAAGGATACGAAATTGCTTTACGTTGGGATGATAAAATCACAGATAACTTAAGTTACTGGGTAGGAGGAAATTTCTCTCATAACAAAAATGAATTAGCTAGTTTGAAAAATGTAAGACTTGCAACAATTAATGGTGGTTCATTAGGAAATGGTCAAGTAACAAAAATACTTGATAATACATCAGTAGGACAGCCTTTAGGTAGTTTCTATATGTACGAATATGCAGGTGTTGATCCAGCAAACGGACAGATGTTGTACTATACAGCAGACGGAAATAAGGTAGCTCAAGGTGCTTTAGATCAAACTAAAGACAGAAAATATGTTGGTTCAGTTTTACCAACTTCTACTTACGGGGTTACTTTAGGATTAAATTACAAAAATGTTGATTTCTCTGTAGACGGATACGGAACAGGTGGAGCCAAAGTATATAATGGAAAAAAAGCGCAGCGTTTTTATGGAGAAAATGTAGAAACGTCTTTACTTAATGACATGTGGACACCTACAAATACATCAGGATCTAATCCAGCTCCATTTAATCAGGTTCCAGTAGCATCAACTTATTATTTAGAATCTGGAGATTTTTTCAGAATCAATAATATCACATTAGGATATAAACTTCCATTAAAAGAAGAAGGTTTTATTAACTATTGTAGAATCTACGTAAATGCTATGAATCCTTTCATTAGCCAAAAATTTTCAGGATTCTCACCTGAGGTTTTAGGAGATGGTGAATTAGTTAAAGGTACTCAAGGAGTAGAGTTAGATGCTTATCCAGCATTGAAAACATTTGTAGTTGGTGCAAACTTAAAATTTTAATATCATGAAACGATTATATATATCACTTTTTATACTTTCTGGTTTGTTTGTATCTGGATGTTCAGATGAATTTTTGGAAGTAGATCAGACAAAAAATATTCCAGCAGATCCTGCTTTAGTGGATAGCGATGCAGGGGCTACATCAATGGTTGATGCAGTTTATAATATATTTTTATCTTGGGACATGTCTTCTTTTGCTTGGAACGGGGTAAGCAGTATTATGACTGACGACGCAGATAAAGGTTCAGATCCAGGAGATACTGGTACAGATAAAGATGTTCTAGACGCTTTAACTTTCAATTCTTCTACACCATCTTTTAGTAGTATCTGGAATTATAATTATGCAGGAATCAACAGAGCTAATCAAGCATTAGCAATGTTTCCAAAGCTTAAGCAAGTATCTCCAGCTTTAAAAACAAGATTAGAAGGAGAAGCTAAGTTTTTAAGAGCTTTTATGTACTTTACTTTAGTTAAAGGATATGGAGGAGTTCCAATTGTTGACCGTTTGCCAATTCCTGGAAATGAAGAAGACAGACTTATGCAGTTAACTCGTAAAACTCCAGCTGAAGTTTATGCTTTTATCGAAAAAGACTTAAATGACGCGATTGAAGCTTTGCCATTAAAATCGTCTTATAGCGGGACTGACGTTGCACGTGCTTCTAAAGGAGCTGCTTATGCTTTGTTAGCTAAGGTTAATTTATACCAAAAAAACTGGCAAAAAGTAATTGACAATTGCAATCAAGTAACAGGTTATTCTTTAGTTTCTGACTATTCTTTACAATACAAGAAAGAAGGAGAGTTTGGTCCAGAGTCAATTTTTGAAATTAATGGAATTGGAGGAACTTCTTCTCCAGGATATGGAATAGGAAATTATACTGTGTCTCAAGCGCCTAGAGGTGCTGGAGGATGGGGATGGGGTTTCAACACACCTTCTCAAGGACTTGCTGACGCATATGAAGCTGGAGATGTAAGAAGAGCTGCAACCATTATTTTTAGAGGTTCTGTTTTGTATGATGGTAGAGAGGTGGCATCTACTGTATCTAACCCAATGTACAATTATAAAGCATATTCATCAGCGTTTTACAATCAGGAATTTACAGACGTAAATCTTAGATATTTGAGATATGCTGAGGTAATTTTAATGAAGGCTGAGGCTTTAAATGAATTAGGACAAACTTCAGAAGCGATTCCTTTGATCAATCAAATTAGACATAGAGCGGGATTAGGTGATACTCCAGCAACTGGTCAGTCAGATGTTAGAAAAGCAATTTATAAAGAAAGAAGATTAGAATTTGCTTTTGAGCATGACAGATGGTTTGATCTTGTAAGAACAGGACAGGCAGAAGCAGCTATGAAAGCAGATGTTAGCGCTACTTTCCCTAACGGAAAAACTTTTATAGTGGGTAAACATGAGTTATATCCAATTCCAGCTTTAGTGGTTCAACAATCTGGAGGGGTAACAACACAAAACCCTGGTTATTAATCAAAATCTTAAAAATCACTTCCCTTTAGATTTTCTAGGGGAAGTGATTATTTATTAAAATCTTAAATTTTTATAATGGTTAGAATTTCAGTTTTATTTTTAGCTTTTACTTTTTTTAGTTGTGGATCCAATGCCGATAAGTCGAAAGAAAATGTACAGGAAAATACTTCTGGCGTTACTGCATTAACAGACGAGCAGCTTCTAGATGCTGTTCAAAAACAAACTTTTAAATACTTCTGGGACTATGCAGAACCAAATTCTGGATTAGCGAGAGAACGTTATCACCCTGACGGAGTTTATCCTGAAAATGATTCGAATATCGTTACAACAGGTGGTTCAGGTTTCGGATTAATGGCACTTGTTTCAGGAATGTCTCAAGGTTATATTACTAAAGAGCAAGGGGTAGAAAGACTTAACAAAATTGCAGATTTTTTAGGCAAAGCAGATCGTTTTCATGGAGCATGGTCTCATTGGATTGACGGAAATACAGGAAAAGTAAAACCTTTTGGAACCAAGGATAATGGTGGTGATTTAGTCGAAACTTCATTTTTGGTTGCAGGAATGATTACCGTTCGTGAATATCTTAAAGATGGTTCTGAAAAAGAAAAAGCGGTAGCACAAAAATTTGATGCACTTTGGAAAGGTGTTGACTGGCAATGGTACACAAATAATAAAAATGTTTTGTACTGGCACTGGTCTCCGAGCTATGCTTGGGAGATGAATTTTCCATTAGAAGGATATAACGAATGTCTTATTACTTACGTAATGGCAGCGTCTTCACCAACGCATGCAATCGCTGCGAAAGCCTATCACGAAGGATGGGCGAGAAGCGGTGGTATAGTTTCTTCAAAAACAAAATACAATATTCCACTTATTTTAAAGCATAATGGTGCAGAAGAATTTGGGGGTCCATTATTCTGGGCTCATTATTCTTATGTAGGTTTAGATCCAAATCAGTTAACAGATAAATATGCTAACTATTGGGATTTAAATGTTAATCAGACTAAAATTAACTACGAATATTGTGTTGAAAATCCGAAAAAAATTGCGGGTTATGGACCAGAATATTGGGGATTAACAGCATCATATTCAAGAAACCCTGACGGCTCTATTGGATACAATGCACATATGCCAAGTAACGATCAAGGTGTGATTTCGCCAACAGCGGCAATTAGCTCAATCGTTTATACGCCAAAAGAATCAATGACATTTATTCGCAATTTATATGAGAATCATAAAGATGAAACTTGGGGAAATGCAGGTTTTTATGATGCTCTTAGTTTAGGAAATAAATGGGTAGCGAAACGTTATTTGGCAATTGATCAAGGTCCAGAAGTTGTAATGATCGAAAATTACAGAACAGGATTATTGTGGAAATTGTTTATGAATGCACCAGAAGTAAAACAAGGCTTAACAAAACTTGGATTTAAATCTGGAAAATACGGAATTTAAGGTTCTATGAAAAATAAGTTAGCATTTATATTTCTGTTGTTTTCTATAGTTGTTTTTGGGCAGAGTGAAACAACTGGAAAAATCAATACAGTTATAATGTCTAAATATGAACTGGGATATGTTTTACATCGTCCAGCGAATGTTAAGGAGAAAAAACCATTGATTGTTTTTATTTCGGGAGATGGAGAAAAAGGAACCGATTTGGAGAAAGTAAAAATTAATGGTCCTTTAAAATATTTAAAAACACACCAATTAGACGCTTATGTTTTGGCTCCACAATGCAAAGAAGACGAAAATTGGGATATAGAATCAATTTATCAGCTGATTGTTAAAATTCAGAAAGAGAATAAAATCGATTCAGAAAGAATATATGTTACTGGTTTGAGCTCAGGAGGTTGGGCTTCTTGGAATTTGGCTTTTTCACATCCGGATCTATTTGCAGCAAATGTACCTGTCGCGGGTTTTGTAGATTTAATTCAGTTAGAACATGCTTGTGAAATAGCTAATATTCCAACCAGAATTTTCCACGGATTACAGGATAATGTGGTAAATGTAAATTATGCCATCACGATTTATAATGAATTGAAAAAATGTAACGCCAAAGATGTAAAGCTGACCATTTTTGATGATGCCAATCATGACAGCTGGACAAGAGTTTATGATAACAAAGAGATCTATGACTGGATGTTACAGCAAAGAAAAACGAATACAAACAAATAAATAGAATAGAATGAAATCACTTTGATTCAAACAAAAAATTGAACGAAGAAAAGTGATTCCATGTTCCGATTAAAAACAAATATTAAATACACATGAAAAACAAATTAGTCTTACTTTTTTTAGGATGCGCTGTTTTGGGTTATGCTCAAAAAAAGCCAGCTAAAAATACAGTGAAAATTAAACCAAAGTCTGAATTTGTGGCGGAGTTAATGTCAAAAATGACTTTAGACGAGAAATTGGGTCAGTTAAACTTGCCAACATCTGGTGATATTACCACTGGGCAAGCAAACAGCTCAAATGTGGCAAAAAATATTGCTGAAGGAAAAGTGGGTGGTTTGTTCAACATTAAATCAGTTCAAAAAATTAAAGAAGTGCAGAAAATTGCGGTTGAAAAAAGCCGTTTAAAAATTCCGTTGCTTTTTGGTATGGACGTTATTCACGGTTACGAAACAACATTCCCAATTCCGTTAGGATTATCTTGTACTTGGGATATGGGATTAATTGAAAGAAGTGCGCAAATTGCTGCAAAAGAAGCCAGTGCAGACGGTATCAACTGGACATTTTCTCCAATGGTTGATGTTTCTCGCGATCCAAGATGGGGAAGAGTTTCTGAAGGTTCAGGAGAAGATCCATACTTAGGAAGCCAGATTGCAAAAGCAATGGTGAATGGTTACCAACAGCATGACCTTTCAAAAAACAACTCAATTTTAGCTTGTGTTAAGCACTTTGCATTATATGGAGCTCCAGAAGGCGGACGTGATTACAACACTGTCGATATGAGCCACATTAGAATGTTTAATGACTATTTCCCTCCTTACAAAGCTGCAGTAGATGCTGGTGTAGGTTCGGTTATGGCATCTTTTAACGAAGTTGACGGAATTCCAGCAACAGGAAACAAATGGTTAATGACAGATGTTTTAAGAAAACAATGGGGTTTTAAAGGATTTGTAGTAACAGATTTTACTGGAATTCCTGAAATGATTGAGCACGGAATGGGAGATTTACAAGCAGTTTCTGCTCAATCTCTAAATGCAGGTGTTGAAATGGATATGGTTGGAGAAGGTTTCTTAGGAACTTTGAAAAAATCTTTAGACGAAGGAAAAGTAAAAATCGAAACAATCGATAATGCTGTAAAACTTATTCTAGAAGCAAAATACGACTTAGGATTATTCCAGGATCCGTATAAATATTGTGATGAGAAGAGAGCAAAAACAGAGATTTTTACAACAGATAGCAGAAAAGAAGCACGTGATATTGCTGCACAATCTTTAGTTTTATTAAAAAACCAAAACCAGCTTTTACCACTTAAAAAATCTGGAACAATTGGTTTAATCGGACCATTGGCAGATGCTAAAGAAAACATGCCAGGAACTTGGAGTGTGGCTACAAAAATGGAAAATGCCGTTTCATTATTGAGAGGTATTAAAGAAGTAGCGGGAGCTGGAACTAAAGTTTTATATGCAAAAGGAAGTAACTTAGATTATGATGAAACTTTTGAAACTAATGCTACAATGTTCGGTAAAACTTTACACCGTGATGCTCGTTCAAAAGAAGATTTATTGGCAGAAGCTTTAAAAGTAGCAGAGCAGTCAGATGTAATTGTAGCAGCTTTAGGAGAATCTGCAGAAATGAGCGGAGAATCTAGCAGCCGTACAAACTTAGAAATTCCACAAGCGCAAAAAGATTTATTAAATGCGTTATTAAAAACTGGAAAACCAGTTGTTTTAGTTTTATTTGACGGACGTCCGTTAGTAATTACAGACGAAGAAAAAACAGTTCCAGCAATTTTAAATGCTTGGTTTGCTGGTACAGAAGCTGGTTATGCAATTGCTGATGTGTTATTCGGAGATGTAAATCCTTCAGGAAAATTGACTTCAACTTTCCCAAGAAGCGTTGGACAGTTGCCAATTTATTATGCACACAAAAATACAGGAAGACCGCTTTCTAACACAGAAGGGAAATTCGAGAAATTCAGATCAAATTATATTGACGAAAGAAACGAGCCTTTATTCCCATTCGGATTTGGTTTAAGCTACACGACTTTTGATTATTCAAACTTGAAAATTTCTTCTGATAAAATGAATCCATCTGGAAAATTGAAAGTAACTGTTGATGTAACAAATACTGGAAATTTTGACGGAAAAGAAACAGTTCAATTATACATTAGAGATTTAGTTGGTTCAGTAACAAGACCAGTTAGAGAATTAAAAGGTTTCCAAAAAATAGCACTTAAAAAAGGTGAAAAACAAACAGTAAGTTTTGATATTACTGTTGAAGATTTAAAATTTTATAACTCTGATTTACAATTCGTAGCAGAGCCAGGGCAGTTTGATATTTTCGTTGGAGGAAATTCAAATGCCGATAAGAAAGTTAGTTTTGAGTTAACTAAATAGTTGGTTTATTTGATTAGTGAAAAGCCCTTCGTTTGGAGGGCTTTTTTTCTAAAATGACAAAGCCTTTTTGTAATTTTTTAACTACGTTATTATGAATAAAATTAAAATATTTAGTGCCGTATGTCTTATTGCTTTCTCCTATTGCAATGCGCAAAAGAACGCAATAGTAGCGCATCGCGGAGCTTGGAAAAAGAATAATTTACCTGAAAATTCTATTGCATCATTAAGACATGCAATAGATTTAAAATTGCCAGGATCAGAGTTTGATGTTTGGAGAACAGCAGATGATTCACTTGTAATCAATCATGATGCTCATTACAACAAACTGCTTATTGAAGAAACAAATTATGCAGATTTGATAAAGTTTAAACTTTCTAACGGAGAAAAACTTCCAACGCTGTATGAATATATTTCCGAAGGAATGCGAAATAACAAGCACACACTTTTGGTTTGCGAAATTAAACCTTCGGAAATCAGTAAAGAAAGAGGACAAAAAACGGGTGTAGCAGCAGTCGAAACCATTAAAAAATTAAAAGCCAATAAAAATACCTGCTACATCAGTTTTGATTACGATATTCTAAAAAAAATCAGAGCAATAGATCCGAAAACTTCTCTGCAATATTTAGAAGGAAATAAATCTCCAAAAGAGGTAAAAGCGGATAAAATTAACGGTGTTGATTACCATTATTCTGTTTTTCAAAAACATCCTGAATGGATACAAGAAGCAAAGAATAATAAAATTATTCTAAACGCTTGGACTGTTAACGACGTTAAAGATATGGATTGGATTATTGCACACAAATTCAATTACATTACTACAAACGAACCCGAACTTTTAAAGGAAAGAAAAGAGATTAAAAAATAAGCTGTAAAGCTTAACTAAAAAATCTAACCATGAAGAATATATATAAACAATTTAAGCCAATTTTATTGCTTTCGATGCTTTTCGGAAGTAGTCTTTCGGCACAAAATTCTGGGAAAACAGAATGGTTTGACCCTAGTAGACCGGCGACAACATATTGTAATCCGATAAATATTGGGTACAATTTTACGACTCATAATCACAATGGAATTCCAGAATCACGTCGTTCAAGCGCCGATCCTGTAATTATTACGTATAAAGGCGAATATTATTTATTTGCTACCAATCAGGCAGGTTTCTTCTGGAGTAAAGACATGTCCGACTGGAATTTTGTTTATGGAAGTTTCCAAAGGCAGCCAGGCGATGATGACCAGTGTGCTCCTGCTGCTTGGGTTGTAAATGACACTTTATTCTATGTAGGTTCAACTTGGAAGAGAGATCATCCGATTTGGAAAACGGCAGACCCGAAATCGGGAAGATGGACACGTCACGTAGACAAAGCAATGTTACCAACTTGGGATCCAGCGATTTTTCAAGATGATGACAAAAAAGTATATATGTACTACGGTTCTAGCGGAAAACTACCACTTGTAGGTGTTGAGGTTGATTATAAAACTTGGCTTCCAAAAGGAAATCAAGCAGACTATGCAGAATTGTATAAGGCGACAGAAGTAGAGGATATTCAGAAAGTTTATGGACAAGTTAAGGAAGTCGCTATTTTGGATCCTTCGGCTCACGGATGGGAACGTTTTGGACCAAACAACGATATGGAACCTGCGCCGTGGGGGAATTTCATTGAAGGAGCTTGGATGACCAAACATAACGGAAAATATTACATGCAATATGGAGCGCCTGCTACCGAATTTAAAGGCTACGCAAATGGTGTTCATGTTGGAGATAATCCGTTAGGGCCATTTACGTACCAAAAACACAATCCGATGTCATATAAACCAGGCGGATTTGTAATTGGAGCAGGACACGGAAATACTTTCGCAGATAATTATGGAAATTACTGGAATACAGGAACGTGCAAAATCTCTATTAAAGATCGTTTTGAGCGTCGTATAGATATGTTTCCTGCCGGATTTGATAAAGATGATGTAATGTATTCGATCACAGCTTATGGGGATTTTCCAATTGTGTTGCCAACAGCTCAACGTGATCAAACAAAAGGAGCTTCTTCTGGATGGATGTTGCTTTCCTATAAAAAGCCTGTAACGGTTTCTTCTTCAGAAGAATGTATGGAAGTAGAAACACACAGAATGGATAATGGCGGTAAAAAAGTATATGAGAAATTCTGTTATGGACCAGAAAATCTTACCGATGAAAACATTCAAACCTATTGGTCTGCAAAAACTGACAATCCAGGAGAATGGCTTCAAATGGATTTGGGAAGACAAATGGAAATTAATGCTCTTCAGATTAATTATGCAGACCATAAAGCAACGCAGTTTAATAAAGCAATGGATATCTATTATCAATATAAAATCTATATGTCTGATGATGCTCAAAATTGGACTTTGGTTGTAGATAAATCTAAAAATGATAAAGATGCACCTCATGATTATGTAGAGCTTTCAAAATCTATTAAAGCGCGTTACATTAAAATGGAGAATATTCATAATGCATCTGGTTTGTTTGCAATTTCAGACTTTAGAGTTTTTGGAAACGGATTGGCAGCAAAACCAAAAGCAGTTGCTTCTTTTAAAGTCGATAGAAATAAAGCAGATTCTAGAAACGCTATGATTTCGTGGAAAAAACAAGCTGATGCTATTGGTTATAATATTTATTACGGAATCGAACCAGATAAATTGTATAACAGCATTATGGTTTTCGGTGATAATACCTATGATTTTAGAGGTTTAGATAAAGGAACAAAATATTATTTTACGATTGAGCCTTTTAATGAAAACGGAATCGGAACGAAAAATAAGATTATTGAAGTTAAATAGTCTTTATTTATAAAATCTGTAAAAGCTCTAATTGCAAATTGAAAAATTTGTAATTAGAGCTTTTTTTTGAGAAAAGGTTAAGAAAAAGAACTTAGAACTGTCAATAATTTTGTTCCTTTGTGAACGTGCCAAAAGCACTATAAACTCCAAAATTACTATCAAAACTATGAAAAAAACAATTCTTTTAACTGCATTAGTTTTAAGCGGATTGACATCTTTTGCTCAGACAAATGATGAAAAAAACATCAAATTATTTTATAAAAAAGCTTTAACCGAATCAAAATGTTACACTTGGTTAGAATATTTGTCTAACGATATCGGGGCTCGTTTGTCTGGATCTAAAGGTGCAGAACTGGCAGTTGACTATACTAAAAGACAATTAGAAAGTTTAGGACTAGATAAAGTTTATTTACAAGAAGTTATGGTACCTCATTGGGTACGTGGCGAAAAAGAAACGGCTTACATTCTTGATGGAAAAGTGAAAACTACTGTGCCGATTTGTGCACTTGGGGGTTCTGTAGCTACTGCAAAAACAGGTCTTACAGCAGAAATAATCGAAGTTCAAGGAATTAAAGAACTAAATGAACTTGGAGCAGATAAAGTGAAAGGAAAAATTATTTTTTATAACAGACCAATGAATCCTGAAAATATTGAAACTTTTACTTCTTACGGAGCTTGCGTAGACCAAAGATATGCAGGAGCAAAAGAAGCAGCAAAATTAGGTGCCGTTGGAACAATTGTTCGTTCTATGAATTTACGTTTAGACGATTTTCCTCATACAGGTACTCAAAGCTACGGTGATTTGCCAAAAGAACAATATATTCCAACAGCTGCTATTAGTACAAATGGAGCAGAATTGTTGAGTAAAACTTTAAAAAGAAATCCAGCTTTGAAATTTTATTTTAAACAATCTTGCGAAACTTTACCAGATGCATTGTCTTATAATGTAATTGGTGAATTGACAGGAAGCGTAACTCCAGAAAACATTATGGTTGTTGGAGGACATTTAGATTCTTGGGATTTAGCAGATGGTTCTCACGATGATGGAGCAGGGGTAGTGCAGAGTATGGAAGTAATTCGTATTTTGAAAAACTTAAACTACAAGCCAAAAAATACGATTCGTGTTGTATTGTTTATGAACGAAGAAAATGGAGGAAGAGGCGGAGCCAAATATGAAGAGGTTTCAAAACAAAATAAAGAAAACCACATTTTTGCTTTAGAAAGTGATTCAGGCGGATTTTCTCCAAGAGGATTTTCAATTGAAGCAGATGATGCTAATTTGAAAAAAATTCAAGGTTACAAAGACCTTTTTGAGCCTTATTTGGTACACAGTTTTACAATTGGCCATGCAGGTTCAGATATTAGCCATTTGACTTCTCAAGCTATTGTAAAAGCAGGTTTAAAACCAGATTCTCAGCGTTATTTTGATTACCACCACGCAGCAAACGATAAATTTGATGCAATCAATAAAAGAGAGCTTGAACTTGGTGCGGCAACAATGACCACATTAATGTATTTATTAGACCAAAACGGAATCGAAACTAAAAAAGCAAATTAAGTTTCAAAAAAATAAGACACAAAAAGCCATAAGTTTACTTGTGGCTTTTTTTATGTCAAGATTTCATCACAACAAAATAATAAAAAAAGAGGATTGGAATATTTGAAAATAAGATAAGAAGTTTTACTCCAATATCTTTTCGCTGTTCTGAGAGATGAATAAACAAATCTGTCAAATGCACAAACATAATTGCATTTACAATTATGGCTCCTAAAGCAAAAGGCCATGCAATAACTAATACCATAGCATTTCCGTTTGAAATGATGTAAAGAATAAATAGAATTGTACTGATTATAAATGTACCGATAGCTAATTCTGTAGACTGTTTTTCTTCAGAAGGATTATAAATTGTTTTCATGATTTTTAAATTTTAAAAGTTTGCTGAATAGTTTGAATTGGTAAAAAAAGCATTTTTGAAAAATCGAGGTAATGAAAAGCATTTGCCTTTTTCCCTCTTTTAAATTGCTGAATGAAATAGCTCATACGTTTCGGATAAAAAATAGTGCCAGTTAGTATGACCATAAACAAATACAAGCTTTTCTTCCCATTTCCGAGTAAATAATACTGCATTCCGATTTCTTCATAAACTGAAACTCCCGTATTGGTCAGTACATGAATGATGTCGTGATCTTCGAGTTTTTCCTGAATATCAAAATGATTTTTATAAAGAAAACTACCCAAGCTAAATCCTAGGCTTTCTTCAGGATAATCCATTAATTTAGTTTTATCAATATTCCAAGGCTGATTCTTCTTGAAATATTTTTGATACGGTTTTTTAGAACATTCATACAGTTTTTCAATCAAATAATCTCTCATAGGTTAGTTTTTATAAAGTTCTTTGAATTTCAAAGTAAATAGGTAAATAAAAAAGCTAGAAACAATAAAGCAATCTAGCTTTTTAAAATATTAGTAAGTGTCTATTACAGTTTTTAAAATAGTAGAATCGGCAAGGTCAGAAGGAGCAACGACTTTTTCCTCTAATGGTATATTGTTGCCATAACGTTCTTTTAGTATTTTCTGAACTCTCGGATCTTTCAAATTAAAATCTTTCAATTCTCTAAGTGGAGACAATTCGATTCCTGCAGCATTTTTATAAATTTTCCAGATCAATTCAGAGCAATATATCCTGTTATCAGTCCATTCAAAATAAGCATCATATTCTTTACCGTCAAACTGCTGGCTGTAGTCTTTCATTTTTTGTAAAACTTCGGGTTTTAAAACACTATCGTCTTTTAGTCGTTTAACAACATATTTATGATCTTTTCCATGTTGGATCCAATCTTCTAACGGAGTAAGCTTTACAGGCTGAACGGCTTCAAAAACAAACCATTTTCCGTTAACATCATAAATGATTCCACAATGAGAAAACTTCGAATTTGTGGCAATGCGAACTGCTTCACACTGTTTAGATTCTGATGTTTGAAAAATAAGATCTCCGTCTTTAAACTTGCTAACAGCTTTTTTTTCTGTTTTGGATGTTCCAGTAAACGGATTATTCGGAAAAACTTTTATAGCCACGAATAAGGCACAGCCAAAGCTTAAGAAAAAAGTAATAATCGGAAATAGATATTTTTTGTTTTTCATAAAGTAAAATTTAAAGTACTTTGAAGTACAAAGTAAATGATAAAAAAAATAGCTGCCAAATAAAATGGCAGCTATTTTCTAAATATATTTTACGAGATATTAGAGCCTAAAAATACCTCCAACAGCAATAATTCTTTGAAAATAAGTAAAGTGCTGAGAAGCTTTATCTTCATTGCTAGTAGTTGTTCTAATGTCTTGCATATTGATATAACCACCTTTTAACTCTCCTTGAATATAGAAATGCTTGAAGAAAGTAACGTTTAAACCAGCTTTTGCAGAAACACCATAACCTGAAACGTGAAAATCATCGTGACGTTCTTTACCTAAAAGAGTAGTATTTGTTTTAGGATATAAAACTCCAGCGCCAATACCTTCGGTTAAGTTAATCTGAACTTTATCAATATTTGGTAATCCAAACCATTTAGAAACATCATCAAATCTTGCAACTTCCGTATTAATGTAGTTTAAACCATCTGTATGTTCGTACATTAAAAAAGCTGGACCATTTACATTTATTTCACCATTGCCATAACCGCCTTCTTTCGCTCCTCCTTGGGACATATCTACAGGAGTATTGTTGTAATTACCATTGTAAATTGACGCGGGATCATCTGCAGGTAAATTGATGTTTCCGGTAACATTTGCGATTTGATTCTGTGACATTACATATTTCATATGGTCAACACCAATTGTAACACTATAATGATCACTAAAAAAGTAACCCAATCTCAAATTGGTTTGAGGAATAGTCATGTTAACAGGATTGATGTAATCAACATGCCATCCTTTTGGTTTGTCATGAGCAGCCATATTCTCAACTGTAAAGTTGTAATCTTTACCTCTAAAGTTTACATCAGATTTTGAGTAGCTTTCTCTGTTACCACCCCACATAACAAAGAATTTTCCTTTATTATGGGCAGCATATTTTTGTACTGGTATTTCTTCCTGAGCAAATGTGTTTAAAGAAACACAAGTCAGTAAGAAAAATAAAATTTTTGTTTTCAAAGAACTTAAGTATTATAAAAAATTAAAATGAGTTAACCGTTTTTCTAATAGCTACTAATTTGTTCATCAAACCTTCAAAATAGTCTAAATGAAGCATATTAGCACCATCACTTTTTGCATTTGCAGGATCAAAGTGTGTTTCGATAAAAATACCGTCAACGCCAACTGCGATACCAGCTTTTGCTACTGTTTCAATCATGTCAGGTCTTCCGCCTGTAACACCAGCAGTCTGATTTGGCTGTTGTAAAGAGTGTGTTACATCTAGAACTGTAGAAGCATATTGCTGCATAGTAGGAATACCTCTAAAATCAACAATCATGTCTTGGTAGCCAAACATAGTACCACGATCTGTAACCATAACATTCTCATTATTACAGTCTAAAACTTTTTGAACAGCATGTTTCATGCTCTCCGGACTCATAAATTGTCCTTTTTTCAAGTTTACCACTTTTCCAGTATTCGCAGCAGCCACAACAAGATCGGTCTGGCGTACTAAAAATGCAGGAATCTGTAAAACGTCAACGTATTGAGCTGCCATGTCAGCATCTTCGTTGGTATGGATATCTGTTACAGTTGGAACATGAAAAGTTTCTGAAACTTTTCTTAAGATTTTTAAAGCTTTTTCGTCACCGATACCAGAAAAACTGTCAATTCTAGAACGGTTTGCTTTTTTAAAAGATCCTTTAAATACATAAGGAATCTGAAGATTGTCGGTAATACCAACTAATTTTTCAGCAATTCGCAACGCCATTTCTTCTCCTTCGATAGCACAAGGCCCTGCCAATAAAAAGAAATTTCCGCTGTCAGTATGCTTAATTTGTGGAATATGTTGTAAGTTCATAAAATTATTTTTTGCACTGCAAAGGTAGTTATGATTTATGAATAGCAGATGAAGATTTAAGATTATTTTAAGAACTCGAATAGCTGACTAGGAGCTGAGTAGAATTAACGAATTGCTAAAATTTCTTTAAAACCATTAAGTGCTTTTTCCGAGGCAATATTAAAGCATCAAAAGAAACTAATAAATGACATTTATCATGTTCTAAAGTTTTACAGTTTAATGCAAGAAATATTAAGATTTATATCGTATTTCTTTTTGCTCGCCATCTCTTAATTAGAAATTGAATTACAAGAATCAATATCAGAACAAAAAGTAAAAAGAAACAAGCTACAGCCATTCCTACAAGTGGCATGCCACATCTCATAGGATTGGGATATTGTTCGTATTGTTTAGAAAAATTATAATCAGCAATATTAAAAGCTACAAAAGAAAGTACAATTTGCAGGATAAAATTGATCCAAGAAATTTGGCTGAATTTAAATGATGCAGATCTATAGATAGAAAATGTTCCCCAGATTAACTGTGATAATACAGGTAAAATAATCAGCAATAACGGTAGTATAGTAAGCATGGTCTTGATCTGAGATTATTTTATTTCAACCTCAATCCCATCGGAACCATTAAAATTCCTTTTTCATAAATGTTCAAATACAGTTTTACAGGCTTTTTCTGCCCTTCCCATTTCAACTCATAAACATTCAAAAATCCAGCGCCCATATTGCTTCTTTTGGTTGGAAACGGGCAACAGGTTTCTAATCTAGTATACGTAATTTTTTCGCCATTTGGACCAGCTAAAGCATTTAAGAAACGAGTTTCGTTTAAAGTCTCACTATTTGTATTTTGAAAAAATATATTAACAGGATAATCAGGATCATAACCGTACTTTTTGTCTTTAGCAAATTGCGTTATAGCAAACGTATTGTCCTTCTTCAAAATCAAATCAGGCGCATTATCATCAACATTTTTTAAAGTCGATTTTGTGCTTACGCAAGAAGAAGCAATGATTACTAAAACAATTAAAAGTGCTATTTTTTTCATGATTGAGGTGGTTGGAAAAGTTAAACTGTTTGCTGTTCTTTTTTTGGATTTAGTTTTAAGATACCAACTACAATCAGATATTGTGCCAGAAGATAAGTTAGCATAATAAAAAATGAGCTTTTAGGAATTGGAGCATAAAATTTATTTACAGCCAAAATACTATCAGAAATAATAAAGAAAACAGCCCCTAAAAACACAAGCTGATTTCCCGGCTTTTCCCACACTAAAAATCCGTTGAAAGCAAATAAAAGCATAATTGAAATTATCGAAGCGTAAATGGAAACAGGGATTTCAAGATCTCCTAAATGTGGCATTAATACAGAAACCATCCCTATTAAATAGACTGCAATTAATATACTGCCAAATATAAAAATAGGTTTGTTTTGCTTTTTTCTAATTCTTTTCTGCTTATTGAAAAGAATGCAGTAGATGATATGTGCAGATAGGAAACATAAGAGTCCTAAAATAAAATAAATTTCACCAAGATCTGTAAAAAGTAAGATGACATCTCCAAGCCAAGAGAGTACAAGCGCAGCTAATAAAATATTCTGTGTTGGAAAATTTCTATAGAAATAAGCGCCAAACCCAATAATTGGTATTAGAATGGGTTTAAGAAAAAGATCAAAACGTTCGTGGCCAGTGAGCAGAATAATGAGGTAAACCACACTAAATGCAGCATAAATTTTAAAAAAAGATGAGTTTCTCATAATAGGGGTTATGAATTGGTATATTGGTTTTGGTTGGTTTTAAAGTCAAAATTAACAAAATAAAGTGTTGTTAAAAAAGATAAAATCAGGTAGGTAAAAATAATATAATTACTAATTGGGATTGTACGATTTAGCCCAAACCAGTCTCCGTAATAGCCAATAATACCCATTACTATTGCTATTCGGGTGCCTTCCCATAAAAGAGCCAATCTATTTTTATCCATTAACTCTGTGTAGCTATATATGGTTACGAAAATAAAAAAACCGTAGATGAAAATATTGGGCAGACCAATTTTGGCAATATTTTCAAATAGATAGCTTACAAATAGTAAGGTTATTAAAACTTGTACGACCGACCAGTAAATTAATTTTTGAGAGTTTTGAGTGCCGTATTTCTCAAAATTAAAAACATTTTCAATTTTGTTTACAGGATATTTTTCTTCAAAATTTTCGGGGCGCCAGCCTGTTGGTTTAAACCAAATGGTGAGTTTGTCTTTCCATTTTGGAGCGCGCCAGGCATCTTTTATAAGCAAGCTCAAATGCTGAAAATTTATTTTAATAGGATTCCAAGTATTGGCAGGTCGTGTGATTCCGAAAACAGGAGGAACTTCGTCTAGTTCTTCTTGGAAAGTGCCAAAAAGTTTATCCCAAAAAATAAAAATCTGAGAGTGGTTTTTGTCTAGATATTCTGGATTAATGGCATGATGCACTCGATGATGCGAAGGAGTTACTAAAACATGCTCCAAAAAGCCCATTTTTTTGATATGTTTGGTATGATACCAAAATTGCAAAAATAAGTGAATAGGAAGCGTTATCGCAATTACTGAAGCAGGAACACCCAGTAAAGCAGCAGGAATCAATAAAAAAGTAAAGAGATTAACGAAACTAGCAATGGGCTGACGTAATGCGCAGGCAAGATTAAATTCTTCACTGCTGTGATGAATAGCATGTTTGTTCCAAAGAAAATTAATCTGATGCGCTAGTCGATGACTCCAATATCCGTAGAAATCAATCACAAAAAAGGCTATGAAATAAGACAAGACATTGACTTCTAAGTGTTGTAATGCAATTTTAGAAACCAGCCATTCATAAGAAAGAAAAGTGATACTGAGTCCTAAAACATCTTTTACAGAATTGGTTATTCCAGAACTAATGCTCGATACGCTGTCTATTAGTGGCGCTGTATCGTTTTTTACATAAATGCCGTATATTTTTTCAATGATAATTAAAGTCAAAAAAATGGGCATTGCAATAATCAATATCTTTCCATATTCTTCCATAAAAAAAGCATTCTATTTCGTTCAAATATAGAATAAAATCAAATGCTTTTTAAATTATTGTTAAATTAAACGGTTTTTAATGTGATATTTTGATTTAAAATAAGACAAATAAAAAACGCATTCTATTTTATTCGAATATAGAACAAAATAGAATGCGCTTTAAATTATGGATCAATTAAACAATTTCGGCGCTAAGTCCAGCTTCCAAAAGTTGTGTGCATTGAGGTTTAAGTTTTTCAATCGGACCCGTTTTTACAGTGCATTTTCCGTTGTAATGAACAATCAAAGAGCATTGTTCAGCTTGTTCAGCCGTATGGTCGCAAACACGCATAAGAGTATCGATTACGTGATCAAAAGTGTTTACATCATCATTATAAACAATGATCTCGTTATTAAAAGCAATGGCTTCTTTTTCGCGAACTCTTTCTCTTACTTTTTCTTTAGTACTCATATCTTATAGGTTTTGTACTGAGTTGATTATCAGTATCTAATTTACGTATTTTAAAGATACCCAGTTGTTTCTTTGAAGCTTTTTAACATAAGTTAATCCCTTTTCAACACATGAAGCGTCAATAAATGGAATGTCTTCTTCATAAAAACCGCTAAAAAGAATAATTCCTTTTGGGTTTAAAGCATCAACATAAGCCTGCATATCGTTCAACAAAATATTTCTGTTGATATTGGCAATGATTAAATCGTATTTTTTACCCGCTAATAAAGCCGCATCGCCCTCATAAACGCTGATATGTTTACAATTATTGCGTTCGGCATTTTCAATAGAATTTAAATAACACCAATTGTCAATATCAATGGCATCGATAGGTTCAGCGCCTTTCATTTCTGCTAAAATAGCTAAAATGGCAGTTCCGCAACCCATATCAAGTGTTTTTAAGCCTTTTACATCCATTTCCAATAAATGCTGAATCATCATATGAGTAGTTTCATGATGACCAGTACCGAAACTCATTTTAGGTTCGATCAAAATATCAAACTCAGCATCGGTTTTTGGGTGAAAAGGAGCTCTAACGTGGCATTTTCCATCAACATCGATTGGTTCGAAATTTTTTTCCCATTCTTCGTTCCAGTTTACCTGATCGATTTCTTCAATGGTATATTCAATTTTAAACTCTTCAGATTGTAAAATGTAAATATCATCCAGAATATTCTCATCCCATAAATCCTTCTTCACAAAAGCCGAAATTCCGTTTTCTGTTTCTGTAAAACTTTCAAACGCTTTTTCGCCCAATTCAGCAACTAAAATTTCTGATCCTAATTCTTTCGGCTCAATCGTAAAATGATATCCTAAATAGATGTTTGACATAAATAAAAATTTTTGCAAAGGTAATCCTTAAATTATAAATTTTCAATTTAAAAATTCCAAATTCCAAAACGAAAAAACCATCCGCACCGCGAATGGTTTTTTGTAAAATCTAAAATCTAAAATTAGATAGCAGTAACAATAGCTAAGAAATCGTCAGCTTTTAAAGCAGCACCTCCAATTAAACCACCATCTACGTCTGGTTTAGAGAAGATTTCTTTAGCGTTTTCTGGTTTTACAGAACCACCGTATAAAATAGAAACTTCATCAGCGATTTCAGCTCCAAAAGCTTTACGGATAGTTTCTCTGATAAATTCGTGCATTTCTTGTGCTTGTTCTGGTGAAGCAGTTTCTCCAGTTCCAATAGCCCAAACTGGCTCGTAAGCTAAAACAATTTTAGACCAAGATTCTTTAGCAATATGGAAAACACCGTCACGTAATTGGTTTTCAACAATGTTAAAGTGATTATTAGACTGACGATCTTTTAATTCTTCTCCAAAACAGAAAATAACTGTCATGTCATGTTTTAAAGCTGTATCAACTTTGTTTGCAATTAAAGCATCTGTTTCGTGGAAAATAGCTCTACGCTCAGAGTGACCTAAGATTACGGTGTTAACGCCAATGCTTGTTAACATATCTGCAGAAATTTCTCCTGTAAAAGCTCCCCCTTCAGCTTGGTGAACGTTTTGAGCAGAAACACCAATAGTTGTATTTTTTAGTTTAGCCGCCGCCGCTTGTAAGTTTACAAAAGTTGGAGCTACAATAACTTGTGCGTTTGTTTTAGCTGGAATTTTAGCCACTAATTCGTTTAATAATTCTTCAGTTTGCGCAGCATTTTTATGCATTTTCCAGTTTCCTGCAACAATCGATTTTCTCATTTTGGTAGTTTTATATTATTTTTTTGTTTTTTTGTTTTGAAAGAAGTCAAAATTTAAATTGAATTTTGACATTGATATTGTTATTGAAAGATTATTTCAATGATTGTAAAGTAGAATTGATTTTCTCAAAATCAGTTTCGATCGCTCTGTATAAAACGATTTTTCCAGTTTTATCAACTACAATGTATCTTGGAATCCAGTCTAAGTCAATAGCTTTTCCGAAAAGACCTTTCATGCCATCATTCATCATGTAATGATCGCCTTTATTTAACTCGTGTTTTTCGATTCCAGCTTTCCATTTATCAGCCGTTTTATCAGCAGAAATGAATAAGTATGACACATCAGGATTATTAGCTTGTAGCTCTTTTAATTTTGGCATTGCTTTGACACAATCACCACACCAAGAAGCCCAAACTTCTATCACTAAAGTTTTGCCTTTGTATTTTTTTAAGATGTTTTTAAAGGTAACCTGACTTCCATCAGTGGCTAGTAATTTCTCAGACAGAGCTTCTTTAGAAAAAGCTGTTTTTTGAGCTTGTGAGCAAGAAAAAGAAATAAACGCAATTACGACTAGAACTAATTGTTTCATATTTGATTAAAATTATTTTTTATTAGGGTACTGAATTCACAAAGTTAAACAAACAAATTGAATGCCAATTGTAGATTAACAAAATTTGAAGAGTCGTTTATTTTGTAACAAATCGACGTTTTTTGGTTGAAAAAAGAGTATTGAAATCGTAATAGTTGAGGTACGAAATGGTGTTTTTTCCTAATGGAGGTGTTTTGCAAATAAAAAAATGATAAAAATTTTATTTTTGGAAAAAGATTTTAATCAAAAAAAACGTCAGATTGCAATAAAAAAAGCCTTCAATAAAATCAAAATTATTGAAGGCTTTCTTTATGTTTTTCAATGCTTAATTTAATTCATAGTTGCCATTTGCCCATTTTTTGCTCGGAGCAATCCAATTGTCTGCCGCTTTGAACAAAAAGCCGTGTTTGAGACCTGTGTTAAGTTCAATTTCTTTAAAATGATCTATTTTACATTTCGAAGTTTCTTTTCTTTTAATGGCAGAAACTCCATAAATATCTGATTTTTCGTAAATGGTTAAAATATTGCCACAGAAATTAATATCTGGAATTTCTTGAATATCAACATCTCTAAAACAACCAATGAAAACGAAATTCACATCTGGATTGGAGAGATAAGTCGAAACATATTGGGCAATATAACCACCTTGTGAAGTTCCAATTACTGTAATATGATTTGGCGGGACGCCTTTCTTTATAAGCTTTTTGATTTGTTTTGCGATCTTCTCGGCATATTCGGCAGAATTGGTGTTTTTCTTTCTTTTTTCACTGAAAACGATGAAATTGTCTTTTCTGAATGATTCTAAAATTTCGTTGTATTCTGCTCTGCCATATTCCGGATGAACTGCATTTAAATCATTTTCTTCAACAAATTTGTTGTGAAAAAAGAAAATGTAACGTTGATCTTCATTTTTTGTTTGGCTGAAACCTGAAATGCTAAATAAAATGGAGAACGCAAAAATAAGTGATTGAAAGATTATTTTCATTGATTGGATTGAAGGATTGTAAAGCTGAATTAAAAATGATTTTAGTTTTTTGTATTTATTAGAATTTTATAAATCCCAGTTGTTTTTTCTTCTTCATATTCAGCATTTTTAATTTCAATTGATTTTTTCACGATACCATTACATTGGCTTCCTTTCATTCTCTCCGTAACAACAGATAATTCAAAGGCAGGTTTGTCTCCAATATTTACAGCATATTTAAATGTTCCTGTTTCAAATGCTAATACTAACAGAGCACGATCTGAATTGTTGTTTTTCATATAAGTAGTTTGAATTATCTTATTTTGATTCAAATCTGTTACTGTCACGGGTGTTTGTGGGGTAAAAGTGCCATTGTCAAACAAGTTTGTTCCCGAATCTATATCAACAAATTCAAAAGTATAAATCAAAGGTCCCGTTTCGCAAATTATTTGAGGCGAGTCACATCCTGCAGCAAAAAATAAAACTAGAATAGCGGAAATCTGTAGCAGTTTTTTCATGGTTAAAATAGTTTTTGGTTTGCTCAAATGTAGGATTATTATCCGTAATCTAAAAGTTAACTTTTGACGGAATGCTAAAAATCAAAAACGCCAGCAAACAATACGTTTGCTGGCGTTTTTAATTTTTTTTTTTTGAAGTATTACAATTTCAAATCATCAACATCATTGTAATGCACTTTTTGAGCGATAGTTCCGTCATGTACCACAACAATACTTGGATTTGCTCTTTCAACAGTTTTTAAAGCTGTTCCGTCGCAGAAATAGAAATCAATGTCTAAAGCATATTCTTTTTTGGCTTTAACAATTTCATCAGCTCCAGAAGCCGTCATTCCGATTACTTTGTAGCCTTTTGCTTTTGCATCTGCAGTAACTTTTGCTAATTTTTTCATTCCTTCCGGATTTGATAAATTCAAATCGTAAGTTACATAGATTAACAATTTTGGCTCTTTTAATAATTCTTCTTTATAGTCAGAATCATCTTTTGTCATAGTAAAATCGTGAATAGGAGGAACGTAACCTTCAGTAATTACTTTGTCTTTACGATCCACAAAAACAGCACCTTCAGGAATATTCATTAAATCTTTCTCTGTAAATTCTTTGTCAACGCCATTTACTTTGTAGATAAAAATCATTTCTACAACCGATTTTGGAGCACCTTCTGGAATTTCCATTCCTTTTTCGATGTTTGTACCTACTTTATACGGACGGAAATCTTTGATAGGATTATGATTAATAACCCAAACCGCCATAAAAACACATAAAACAATGCTGATTAAAGTGGTAATATTGGTTACCAATTTAGAGAATAAAGGTTTTACTAATTTTTTGTTGATGAATAAAATCAATATAAAGAATAGTAAAACAATATCTTTTGTAAATGATTGCCAAGGCGTTAAATGTAAAGCGTCTCCAAAACATCCGCAATCTTTTACTACGTCAAAATATGCTGAATAGAAAGTAAGGAATGTAAAGTAAACAATCAATAAAAGTAAAGCCCAAATTGTTAGTTTTGATTTATAGCCAACCAACAGCATTACACCTAAAACTACTTCTAAAATCACTAAAAAGATCGCCAATCCTAAAGCTAATGG
Organism: Flavobacterium sp. LK-23; assembly: GCF_058135255.1. Lineage (NCBI taxonomy): Bacteria > Pseudomonadati > Bacteroidota > Flavobacteriia > Flavobacteriales > Flavobacteriaceae > Flavobacterium > Flavobacterium sp. LK-23. Next base: position 200,808 of record NZ_JBYUVT010000002.1, on the reverse strand, counting down.
CTCTAAAAATGGCATATTGAAAACAGGTTCACTGAAATATTCAGCTAGTTTATAAGAGAATCCAACTGGATCGTTTAGTTTGATTAGTCCGGAAATGATAAATAATACGCCGACAAATAATCGGGAAAATTGAGTAATGATATTTTTCATAATGAATATTTAAAAATTCAAATTCCAAGCTCCAAGTTTAGCATTGGAATTTGGAATTTAAAATTTGGAATTTTATTTAGTAATTGGGTTTAGGATTAAAGCAAACACAGAGTAATTAATCATATCCTGATAATTGGCATCGATACCTTCAGATACGATTGTTTTCCCTTTGTTGTCTTCAATTTGCTTAACGCGAAGGAGTTTCTGCAAAATTAGATCGGTTAAAGAACTTACACGCATATCACGCCAAGCCTCGCCGTAATCATGATTTTTAGCTTCCATTAATTCTTTTGTCAATTTTACTTTAGCATCATATAATTCAGTTGCTTTTTCAACATCAAGATCGGGCTGATCAACAACGCCTAATTCCAATTGAATTAAAGCCATAATAGAATAATTGATGATTCCGATAAATTCTCCTTTTTCATCTTCATCCACTTTACGAACATCATTTTCCTGTAAACTTCTGATTCGTTGCGCTTTTATAAAAATTTGATCTGTTAGCGATGGCAATCTTAAGATTCTCCACGCGCTACCATAATCTTTCATTTTATTGATGAACAAGGTTCGGCAAACCTCGATAACATTATCAAATTCTTGGGAAGTATTCTTCATTTATATGCTGTATATTTGCTAAAATTTCTTCAAAAATAAGGATTAAATTAAAGAGTTTCAAGTTTCCGGTTTTCTTTGTTTCAAGTTTTTTCTAAACAAAGTGTTAACAGCAGTAACTTGAAACTAAAAAAATGTTTCAAGTTTTAGGTTTCAAGTTTTAACTTTTCGAACTTACGCAATCTGCATCAACTTGAAACATGAAACATGAAACAAAAATAACAAAACGCATGACGATTAATTGCAAAGGCGAACTTATAGATTTATCGATTCCTAAAGTAATGGGAATTTTGAATGTTACGCCAAATTCTTTCTTTGACGGAGGGAAATATAAAAACGAAGACGAAATTATTTCGCAAGTAGATAAAATGCTTTCTGAAGGCGCAACATTTATTGATATTGGAGCGTATTCCAGCAAACCAAGCGCTGAGTTTGTAACCGAACAAGAAGAAATTGACCGAATTGTTCCAGCAATAGAATTGATTTTAAAACACTTTCCAAAGACTTTATTATCTATTGACACTTTTAGGGCTGAGGTTGCAAAAGCAAGTATCGAAAGCGGCGCAGCAATTATAAACGATATTGCGGCAGGCGAATTGGATGAAAAAATGTTTGATGTAATTGCGCATTATAACGTTCCATATATCATGATGCATATGCGAGGCAATCCGCAGACGATGCAGAGTTTGACACAATATGACGACATCATTAAAGAAATGCTTTTTTATTTTTCTGAAAAACTGAAAAAAGCGAGAGCTTTAGGAATCAACGATTTGATTTTAGACCCTGGTTTCGGTTTTGCCAAAATAACCGATCAGAATTATGAAGTCATGCAAAAAATGGAACTTTTTAATATTTTAGAATTACCCATTTTAGCAGGGATTTCAAGAAAATCAATGATTTATAAAACGTTGGATATTACGCCTCAAGAAGCCTTAAATGGAACAACTTTTCTGAATACAATTGCTTTGACAAAAGGCGCAAAAATTCTTCGTGTGCATGATGTGAAAGAAGCGGTGGAATGTGTTACTTTGTTTAATAAAATGAGTTTGAATACTATTTAAATGATAGATTTGTCATTCCGAGGAACGAGGAATCACACTAGTATTTCCTCAAAGTATGTCGCTAATCTTTGTCGAGTTTCGAGTGTGATTCCTCGTTCCTCGGAATGACAAAAACGTTGTATTAATTCTTTGTGTAAAAAATAAATAAAATGAGATACTTCTCTATACTTATAATTTGTCTTTTGGTTTCCTGTGGAAAAAAAGAAGACGTTTTATTGCCAAAATCAAACGTTTCAATCGTAAAAGATGTAAAAGATCATTCGCCAATTTACATTTTCTTTAAAAAAGAAGGAAAAGATACCATTGCCGATTTGAATAGAAAAAGTGCGATTATCTCAACCAATTGGATATTCAATATTGACAAGCGTTTGCCATTAAAAGTTGTAATTCCGCAAGTAATCAAAATGCAGGATAAAAAGCGAGCTGACAGTGCTCACAAGAACGAAAAAGCCGAAAATTATTATTCCTACGCAGATTCTATTGGGAAAAATCTAGCCTTTTTGCCTTTCACGAAAGTGTTTTATAAAATGGAGAAACCTACAGCAGGAAGTTTTGTGGTTTACTTTAGAAAAGGTAAAAAACAGGTTTTTATGGGAAATCAGGAAATAAAAATATCAGAAATACTAAAACATTTTTACAGTATAAAGTTTGATAAAGTACCAGATCTAGTATTTTTATTTGATAAGAACATGAGTTATGAAGAATATATTCAATATAAAATTCTACTGCAAAAAGACGTGACTTATAATCTTGATACACTTCCAGTAGAATTTATTTTCTAACTTGAAACTTTAAACCTGAAACAAAAAAAACTATTGATGATGATAAGGTTCATTTCGTAAAATCGTAAATCCGCGGTACAGTTGCTCTATAAAAAACAAACGTACCATTTGATGCGAAAACGTCATAAGGGAAAGCGAAACTTTTCCCTGCGCTTTTTTATAAACGGTTTCAGAAAATCCGTAAGGACCGCCAATTACGAAAACTAAAGTTTTAACACCAGAATTCATTTTCTTTTGTAGTTCTTCAGAAAAACCAACGCTTGAGAATGTTTTTCCGTTTTCATCCAACAAAATCAATTGATCGGTTGCAGAAAGTTTAGACAGAATTAATTCGCCTTCTTTTTCCTTTTGCTGACTTTCAGATAAGTTTTTTACGTTTTTGATATCGGGAATAATCTCCAAATCAAATTTGATGTAAAACGACAAACGTTTGGTGTAATCGTCAATCAATGTTTGAAGCGATTTATTATCTGTTTTGCCTATTGCTATAAGTTTGATGTTCATTGGTTAATTTTTTTGCCACGAATTGCACGAATTGGCACGAATTTATTTTTGCCACAGATTAAAAGGATTAGAATGATTTCTTTAGATTGTCAGGCTGAGCGAAGTCGAAGGGCGTTCCAATTGGACGTAGCCCTCGAATTCGCTCAGCCTGACAAAAACAGCAAATAGAAAATCCTTTTTAATACTTTTAATCTGTGGCAAATAAAATCTATTTTTTATTTTCAAAAACCGTTTCAAAATGCTCTACAATTGGAAAAGGTTCGTAATAATGATGTAAAATCTTTTTCCATTCCAGATACGCTTCAGAAGTTCTAAAACCTACTGTGTGATCTTCAAGGGTATTCCAATCGACCAATAAAAGATATTTGTTTTCGACTTCGAGACATTTCTCTAATCGATGCCCTAAATAACCATCAATTGAAGAAATGTATTGACTTGCTTTCGCAAAATCAGCTTCAAATTGATTTGCTAAGTCTGGTTTTACGTAAAGAAATGCTGCTTCTAGTATCATATTTAAAGGAATTTTATCTGCTGGATCTGCCAAATCTGCCGGAAAAAAATATAATCTCGCAGATTTTGCAGATTAAGCTGATTTTATTTTTAGTATTTTGGTAAAAAAAATCAGCATTAAATCAGCCTTAATCCGTTTAAAATCTGCGTGAAATTTTTACACAGATTTTAGATTAGTTTTTAGAAAACTTCGCTTCAAAAGTTTTAAAACGATTATCTAAATCTTTTATTAATTGGTTTTTTACTGATGCGTCTTGAATAAAACTGTAATTAATGCTGTTATAAACGTATTTTTTAATTGTTTCGTAATTTACATCAGGATATCTTTTTGCCAGTAAAACATATTGTTCTGTCATATTGCTTCTTAAAATTCCTGCATCATCTGTGCTGATTACAATTGGCACATTAAATTCTTTGTAAAGTGTAAATGGATGTCTGTTTTCTTTTACTTTCAAAATGAATTCATTACTTACTAAATTAATCTCAATTGGAATATTTTTTTGAGACATGTACTTCAATAAATCATACGAATTAGCTTCGTAAGCAATATCAACTCCGTGACCAATTCTGTTTGCACCTGCAACATAAATAGCATCGTTGATGTGCCATGTTAATTCTTCTGGCTGAACTAAACCTAAAGTCAATTCACCTGCATGAAGCGTATATTTTACATCAGGAAATTTGGAATGACAGTATTTAAACATCACCATGTGCAACCAGTAATCTTTCATAGAAGTCTGTCCGTGTTCTGGAGAAACGATATTTACACCCGCAGTTAATTTACTTTCGCTTGACGAAATAAAAGCAATAACCAGATTTTTAAACAAATCTACCGGTTCCATAAAACGAAGCACAAAGTTTTGATAACGCATCGTGAATTTATCGTCATCCATTTTTAATTCCTTGTGCAGCTTGGCAATGAAATTAGTGTTGAAATCTTCAGCATATTTTTTAGCCTCTTTTTTCTGAAGTGATTTATACAATTCATCCAAAAGTTTCAGAACTGCTTTTTCATCTTTCTGTTCTGCAGCTTGGCGAAGTTTGGTATTGAAATCGGTTAAATCCGAAACATTCATATCGCATGGAATTGTAGATAATTGTGTTTCTATATAACTTACATTTTCGGCAATGGCGCGTTTTTTTAATTCTAACATTCCTTCTGCAAAATGCCCCGCGATAGCGGGTTCAAATTTCATGAAAGAATCAAAAAACTGATCATCAGAAGGGACAGAGCCATTATAATCTTTTACCGACCAAGTTTGCATGATCTGCTGTTCGTAATAATCTAGTTTTCCATCATTTTTTATAGAAGAAAAAGTCTGCCAGTTTCCTTTTTCGGGTTTGGTTTTAGAAACTGCCATAGTTTCCAAATTTAAATAAAAGTCTTCTGCAATAGCTCTTTCTAAAAGAGGTTCTGCATAAACTGATCCTGAAAAATGGTGGTGTAAATCGCCTCCTTTAGGCATTTGTTGAAAGAAAGCCGTTAAGAGAGCTTCATTATTTCTGATTTTTTCTAAATAACTCTCAGCCGATTGAGAAAAGCCAATTTGTGCTATAAAAAAACAGAAAAGCGTAATTATTCTTGTCATACTCTAAGATTAAATTACGCGCAAATATACGAGTTTTCGGAGAATTTTGAAAATTTGTTTTTTGTTGTGGTGAGTTTTACCGCAAAGAGCGCAAAGATTTATCGCGAAGTTCGCAAGGTTTTATTATAAGCTTAACTTGATATAAACGAAAAAGTTCGCAAAGCTTTGTGAAAATAACTTTGCGAACTTTGCGTAATCCTTCGCGTTCTCTGCGATTAAGAAAAACTCTACTGCGGGCATAACCAGTTTTTTTTACCGCAAAGTTCGCAAAGTTTTATTCCAAGCTTGACTTAATGTAAACGAAAAAGTTCGCAAAGCTTTACGAAAAAAACTTTGCGAACTTTGCGTAATCCTTCGCGAACTTTGCGGTTAAAAAAACTTAGAACCTTAGCATCTCAGAACCTTAGAAACTCACGAAAAAAGTACATCACGAATTTCCTCAACTTTATCAAAAACGCTTTTGGCAAACGGACAAAGCGGAATAATTTTTAAGTTGTTTGCTCTTGCATATTCTACGGCAGCCATAACTAATTTTTTACCAACGCCTTTTCCGTTAAAATCTGGGCTTACTTCGGTATGGTCAATTATGAATTTTGAATCTCCCGCCCAAGTGTAAGTCATTTTTCCGGCTTCTTGTCCGTCTTCTAGGGCTTCAAAATAGCCTTTTCTTGTATCGTTTATTTGTTGAATTTCCATATTGTTTTATACTAAAGAAGTTTCTATTTTAATTGTATTTATAAGTGTTTTATGAACAGGACAGCTGTTAGCAATTTTCAAAATACGCTGTTTTTGAGCATCGTCTACATTTCCTGTAATTAAGATTTTGGTTGAAAACAAAGAAACGGTATGTTCTTCATTCTTTTCAAAATCTACCCAGATTGTAAGTTCTGAAACATCCCAAGCTTTGCGGTCAATGTACATTCTTAATGTAATTAAAGTGCAAGAAGCTAGAGAAGAAGCTAGGAGTTCAAACGGACTAAAGCCTAAATTTTTTCCGCCCATTTCTTGCGGTTCGTCGGCAATTAGAATATTTCCTGTTTTAGAAGTTATTTCTGTGCGATATTTTCGGGTGTCTATTGTAGCTTTTACTGTATCCATATTTATTTGATTCTTGGTTCTGGTAATGGCACAAATTCAGTTTCTCCTGGAACTTTCGGGAAAGTTTGATTTGTCCAATCTGTTTTTGCTTTTTCGATGAGGTTTTTGTCAGATGAAACGAAGTTCCAAAAGATAAAATGTTCTTCAGGAAAAGGCTGTCCGCCAAAGATGTATACAATCGAATTCGCGGCAATTTCGAATTCGCAAAGAGAAGCTTCAGTTGTAATCAGAATTTGTCTCGGATCGTAAGTGTGTTCGCCATTTTTAATGCTTCCATCTAGAATATACAAACCGCTTTCGCCAAATAAATGATGTCCAATATTGATTTTCTTCGCTTCTTTACTTTTAATTTCAATAAAATATAGCGGACTATAAACAGGAACCGGAGATTTTTTGCCAAAAGCTTCACCAGCAATTAATTTATATGAAACGCCATCTTCTTCCCAAGCCGGAATATCATCTGCTTCAACGTGCGTAAAATTAGGTTCCATTTGCTCCAATTCTTTTGGAAGCGCCACCCATATCTGCAATCCGTGAAGCATTTTGTCTGAATGTCTTAAATATTCAGGAGTTCTTTCGGAGTGAACGATTCCTTTACCCGCTGTCATCCAGTTTACGGCGCCTGGTTTTATTTCTAGTTCTGTTCCTAAACTGTCGCGGTGCATAATGCTTCCTTCAAACAAAAATGTAAGAGTAGAAAGTCCGATATGCGGATGTGGAGGAACATCCATATTTTCGTGATCACTTAAATGTGCAGGTCCCATATGATCGATAAATACAAATGGTCCGACAGCTCTTTTTTCACGGAAAGGCAATAAACGGCCTACCATAAAGTTGCCAATATTGGCAGCACGTTCTTCGATAATTAAACTGATATTTGACATGTGGTATTATTTGATTTGAAAACAAAATTACAGTTGTGATGCGTCTCTGTAACTTAATTTAGATTAAGAAAAGTTATTTTTGGATTTTTGAATTATAAAAGTAAGGAAAACCTTCGAATAATTTATTTCATTTTTGTTATTGTAAAGTGAAGTGTATTTTTGCCAGACTGAGCGAAGTCGAAGTCCCGCATGCTGAATCACTTTGCGGGACTTCGACTTCGCTCAGTCTGACAATAATAAAGAGATTCTGTTTAATCAATCAATTCAAACTCCAAAACTTCACTCTCAGTTCCATTTATAATAATCGATAATTGATGAATTCCAGTATGAAAAACTCGCGTTGTAATGAGCTTAAAAGACTGGTTTCTTTCAATCTTAGTTAATTGATTCGGATGATAAACTTTCTCACTAATTTTAAAGACTTTTTTCGCCAAATGTCCTTTTGCTTTTTTGTAATGGACAGCATATTCTAAACGGATTGTTTTCGGTTCTTCGTTTTTATTATTTAAATGAAATTGAAACTGAAGATAATCTCCGATTTTTACAATTGGTGTTTTAATCTCAAATGACGAAAGTTCAATATCAGTGCTTTCTAGACCATAATGACTTAAAATTTCAGGATGTCCTTGTTTTAGTAAAGTTCGAGATCCGTGTTTGATGATTCCGTCGGTTTCTTTGCTGTGTCCTTTCCATTTATTGGCGATTTCTAACACAATCTGCGGATTATCTTTTGCAATATCATTTAAATTATTGGCAACACTTCTGCGGACATATTCTGAGGGATCATTCTTTAAGTTCTCCAAAATTGGAAGAATAGACGAGGGGTCTTTTTTAAGAAACGGAATTGCCATTGCCCAAGGTAATCTGGGGCGAGAACCTTCACTTGCCAATCTGCGAACATGATGATTTTCGTGGAATGACCATTGGATCATTTCTCTGATCATTTGTTCTTTATATTTTAAAATAAAAGGACGAACGGCAAATTCGCAGCTTATAAATTGTGTTATAGAAACAAAGGCTTTCGCTGAAGTTTCAAAATCATCTAAACCATACATTTCGATATAATCGGCAAAGAAAATGAAAGCCAAATTGCTGTCTGCAAAATTATTTCTCTTTAAATTTTCGATGATTTTATCAATTAAAGAAGTGGCTTCTACGAAATTTTGAGGCATGAATTGATGAAGTACAACTGTAGTATGTTTCATTCGTTCTTTCCATTCTTTTTGAATAAAATCACCTTCATAAATGGTATCGATGAATTTCTTTTTGTTGAATGAAGGATGCACTTCGGCGACAGCTTGACCAAATTTTTCGTAAAAAGAAACCGAGTAAATATCTTTAATTAATCCCATAAATTTTGTTTGATTGAACTTCAAAGATATTTAATTGAACGCTTATTAGTAGATTAAGTTTTGTTAAGAATTGTAACTTTATTTTTCGGAATATCTTAATGGTTAAAAAAGAGATATTTAATGTTTTATGTGATTTTTCATGTTGTCAGAACTTTCAAATCCATAAAATATATCCTAATTTAGCATTATTATTAAAAACAGAAAAATGATAAGCAAAGCTCAATTTCAAGCAGAATTACAACTTTTAATCAGTAATGCCATTAGAGAAGATGTTGGTCCAGGCGATTACAGTTCGCTGGCTTGTATTCCTGATACAGCACACGGTCAGGCTAAATTATTGGTAAAAGATCAAGGGATAATTGCTGGTGTTGAATTGGCTAAAATGATATTTGAGCATGTAGATCCGAAGCTGAAAGTGAAAACTTTTATCGAAGATGGAACGCGTGTAGAGTATGGCGAAATTGTTTTTGAAGTTTCTGGGAGCTCACAATCTATACTAAAAGCAGAAAGAGTTGTTTTAAATACGATGCAGAGAATGTCTGCAATTGCAACAAAAACAAACCATTTAATGCAGCTTTTGGAAGGGACAAATGCAAAAATATTAGATACACGTAAAACAACTCCAAATTTTAGAGTTGCAGAAAAATGGGCTGTAAAAATTGGCGGAGGAGAAAATCATCGTTATGCTTTGTATGATATGATCATGTTGAAAGACAATCATATCGATTTTGCTGGCGGAATTACTCGCGCTATTTCTAAAACTAAAGAATATTTAAAGGAAAATAATCTGGATTTAAAGATTATTGTTGAAGCCCGCAATCTAGATGAAATTAGAGAAATTTTATTGAGTGATGGTGTTCATAGAATCCTAATTGATAACTTTAATTATGAAGATACCAAAACGGCTGTCGCTTTAATTGGTACAAAATGTCAGACAGAATCTTCAGGAAATATTAGCGAAAAAACAGTTCGCGAATATGCTTTATGCGGTGTAAATTATATTTCGTCTGGAGCTTTAACGCATTCTGTTTATAATATGGATTTGAGTTTGAAAGCGTTTTAAGGAAGTTATAAGTTTTGAGTTATAAGTTATGAGTTTTGTAAATCTAAAATCTAAAATCAGAACTCTGAAATCTAAAATCAAAAAAATATGTCGCAAGAGATAGAAGATCGGATTGAGAAACTGCCTGTGGTGCGGACTTTAGCCCGACTTTTGAAGAAAATAAAACTGCCTTGGCTGGAAGGATTTTCATTGTACGATTTATTAGAAATGTATACCATCGGGATTATTGATGGAGCTTTTTCGTATCATGCAAGTGCGGTTTCTTTTAGCTTTTTTATGGCTTTATTTCCTTTTGCGCTGTTTATCTTAAACTTAATTCCGTTTATTCCTATAGACAATTTCCAAGAAGATTTTTTGCAGTTTGTGCAACAGAGTGTTCCTCCGAATACGTTTGATGCTATTAGTAAAATCATCAGCGATATCTTAAATAATAGTCACTCGGGATTGTTATCGTCAGGTTTTTTGCTTTCGATATTCTTAATGGCAAATGGTATTAATGGAATTCTAAGCGGTTTTGAATCTTCCAAACACGTTTTTGATAAGCGTGGTTTTTTTAGACAATATTTAGTTGCGCTAGCGATCTCTATTGTTATGACTGTTATTCTGTTTGTAACAGTGGCAACAATTGTGGTTTTTGAGGTATTTATTCAAAAAACAATAATTCAGGATGTGCTCAGTGATCGAATTCCGTTGATCATTTTAGGAAGATATCTGTTTGTTGTTTTAATGATCTTGATAACATCTTCAATATTATTGCGTTATGGTACAAAACAGTACAATAAAGTGCCTTTTATAAGCATTGGTTCTGTTTTTACTACGGTCTTAATTGTTATATCTTCATTCTTTTTTGGGATTTGGGTTATAAAATTTTCAAAATACAATGAACTTTATGGTTCAATTGGGACATTATTAATTCTAATGTTTTATATTTGGATAAACTGTATGATTCTGCTTTTAGGGTTCGAATTGAATGCTTCTATCAGAAAATTAAAACAAAAAAAAAGAGAAATAATATGAAAAATTTGATGCTAACTATCGGAGTGTTCTTCTTTGCGCTGACCATGCAAAGTCAAAGTGTAATTGGAAAATGGAAAACAATTGACGATGAAACAGGAGAAGCTAAATCTATAGTAGAAATCTACGAAAAATCGGGAAAAATATATGGTAAAGTAGTAGATATCCTTCGTGACAGCCATAAAAAAGATGTTTGTGTAAAATGTGATGGAGCCGAAAAAAATAAGCCAATTTTAGGTATGGTAATTATGAATGGTCTTAAAAAAGATGGCTCAGAATATAACGGAGGAACCATTTTGGATCCTACAAGCGGTAAAAAGTACAAATGTTATATTACTTTAGAATCTGCAGACAAATTAAAACTTCGCGGTTATGTTGGGATTTCTTTGATGGGAAGAACACAATACTGGATGAGAGTAAAAAACTAACTAAAATATAATGCGAAAATTTGCTTCAATAATTTTATTCTTAGTTATAGTTTCAAATAGCTTTGGACAATCTAAGAATTCGCCATTACAAATAAGTCATCTTACAGGTGACTTTTATGTTTATAAAACTTTTAATGAATACAAAGGGGTAAGGATTTCTGCCAATGCTATGTATGTTGTTACAAAAGAAGGTGTTGTTCTTTTTGATGCTCCGTGGGATAAAACGCAGTTTCAGCCTTTGTTGGATAGTATTGAAGCGAAACATAATAAAAAGGTCGTAATGGTTTTTGCAACGCATTCGCATGAAGATCGCGCGGGTGGATTGGATTTTTATAGAAAAAAAGGAATTAAAACCTACTCAGGTAAATTGACAGATGAAATCCTTAAAGGGAATAAAGAAGGAAGAGCAGAATTTGTAATTCCAGATGATGCGACTTTTACCGTTGGGCAATATAATTTTGAAGTGTATTATCCGGGTAAAGGCCATGCGCCAGATAATATTGTGGTTTGGTTTGGGAGAGAGAAAATTCTTTATGGAGGTTGTTTTATAAAGAGTATTGAAGCAAAAGATTTAGGAAATTTAGGTGATGCTGATGTTAAGGAATGGCAGAAATCCATAAAAAAAGTTCAGTCAAAATTTAAGAATCCGAAGTTTGTTATTCCGGGACACGACGGAGGAACGACAAATGAGTCTGTTGCGTACACTTTAAAGCTGGTTCAGGATTATAATCTTTCCAATGGCACTTCTTCTAAATCAGGTCAGAAATAATTACTGACTTATAAAAAAAATCCATGCATTTCATTGAAGTTATTTTACCGCTTTCTTTAGCTAAGACATTTACATACCGAATTTCTGAAGCCGAATTTCATTTCATAAAAAAAGGAATGCGTGTTGCTGTGCCATTTGGTAAAAGTAAAATATATACAGCGCTTGTTCTGGACGTTCATGAAAATGCTCCAACATTATACGAAGCTAAAGAAATCCATCAAATTTTAGATGAAGTACCTATTGCAACCGAAATCCAGATTAAACACTGGCTTTGGGTTGCAAATTATTATATGTGCGGAATTGGAGATGTGTATCGAGGCGCATTTCCGAGTGGATTATTGTTGGAAAGTGAGACAATTATTTCGCATAAACCTGATGTTGTGGTAAATGACAGCGAACTTTCTGATGATGAATTCTTGATTTATGAAGCGCTACATCATCAAAGTTCGTTAAAGATTCAGGAGATTACTTCGATCTTAAATAAAAAGAATATACTTCCGATTCTGCAAAAGCTAATAGCGAAAGACATTATTTTTTTGGATGAAGAAATAAAAGAAACATACAAGCCAAAATTGGTTCGATATGTTAAATTGCATTCAAAATACGAATCGGATAACGGCTTGGCTGAATTACTCGAAGTGCTGAAAAGCGCTAATAAACAGAAAGAAATTGTTTTAACTTATTTTCAGTTGAATGCTTCGGAGAAAAAGCCAATTACGGTCAAAAAACTTACGGAAGTTTCAAATGTAACCGCTGCAGTTGTAAAAGCTTTAGTTGAGAAGGAAATTTTCGAAGAATATTATTTGCAGCACGATCGTGTTACATTTAACGGAGAAGTATCAGATAAGCAATTGCAGCTTAGTGAGGCTCAGGAAAATGCTTTTTCTGGAATCAAAAATAGTTTTCTGGAGAAAGAGGTTTGTCTGCTTCATGGTGTAACTTCTAGCGGAAAGACTGAGATTTATATCAAGTTAATTGAAGAGTATTTAGAGACAGGAAAACAGGTTTTGTATCTTTTGCCAGAAATTGCTCTTACTACGCAGTTGGTTTCGAGACTGCGTTTTCATTTTGGAGACAAAGTAGCTGTTTTTCATTCCAAATACAGTAATAATGAAAGAGTTGAGGTTTGGAGGCAAACGCTTGAAAATTCTCCAAAAGCACAAATTGTAATTGGAGCAAGATCGGCTTTGTTTTTGCCTTTTAATGATTTAGGATTGTTAATTGTTGACGAAGAACACGAGCAGACTTTTAAGCAGACAGATCCTGCACCAAGATACCATGCCAGAGATGCTGCAATTGTTTTGGCTAATTTTCATAAAGCGAAAGTGTTATTGGGTTCTGCAACGCCTAGCATTGAAACCTATTTTAATGCCCAAAATGATAAATACGGATTGGTAACACTTTCTGAACGTTACAAAAATGTCCGCTTGCCTGAAGTGCTTTTAGTTGATTTAAAAGACAAGCATTTCAGAAAAAAAATGACGGGACATTTTAGTGATCTTTTAATCGAAGAAATTGCAGAATCGATGTCATTAGGTGAGCAAGTTATTTTATTTCAAAATAGAAGAGGATATTCGCCTATAATAGAATGTTTGACTTGCGGGCACGTTCCGCATTGCCAGCAGTGCGATGTAAGTTTGACTTACCATAAGCATAAGAACCAATTGCGATGCCATTATTGCGGTTATTCTATAGCAAAACCTACAAATTGCCATAATTGCTCCAGTATAGATTTAACTACAAAAGGGTTTGGGACTGAGCAGATAGAGCAGGAGCTGGCTTCGCTTTTTCCGAAAGCAAAAACAGCTCGAATGGATCAAGATACTACTCGAGGTAAATTTGGTTTTGAGAAGATAATTGATACGTTTAAAAATCGCGAAATTGATATTTTGGTGGGCACGCAAATGCTGGCCAAAGGACTTGATTTTGATAATGTAGGCTTAGTCGGAATCATGAATGCAGATAATATGCTTCATCATCCAGATTTTAGAGCTTTTGAACGTAGTTTTCAAATGATGACGCAAGTTGCGGGAAGAGCAGGGAGATCAGAAAAACAGGGAAAAGTTGTCATTCAAACTTACAATCCGAATCATAATACAATTCAACAAGTTACAAACCATAATTATATAGGTATGTATAAAGAACAGTTGTATGACAGACAAATTTATAGATATCCGCCTTATTTCAGGATTATTAAGCTTACGCTAAAGCATAAAGATTTTGATAAATTGAAGGAAGGGGCTATGTGGCTGTATCAGGTTTTAAGTCAGAACTTAGGAATGCCTGTTTTAGGGCCAGAAGAGCCAGCGATAAGTAGAATACGAAATGAATATATCAGAACTATTTTAATAAAGATTCCGCATAATCTTCATTTAGGAAACACAAAAAAAACTATTCAGAAAATGCTGAATAGTTTTGAAGCTGTGGCTCAATACAGAGCTATAAAAGTTGTAGTTAATGTAGATTTTTATTAAAACGGCAATTAAGAAGAAGTTGAAAGAGCTTTTACTAGATCTTCTTTTTTATTGCGGCTTAGCGGTATTTTGGTAATGCCTATTTCGGCAAATTTACTATTGAAACGTTCGACCTTATCGATATTAATAATATACGATTTGTGAACACGAATAAATTTGTCCTTAGATAAATCATTTTCAAAAGATTTCATAGTAGAGAGTACCAAATTGCTGTCGTCTTCGGTTACTACTCTTACGTAATCTCCAAAAGCTTCAATCCATTTTATTTTTGAAGTAAAGATTTTAAGTTTTTTTAGATTACTTTTGATGAATATATGTTCGCCTTCTTCTTCTTTAATGTCCTTTTTAAGCAAATGCATATCAATTGCTCTTTTTACAGAGGCATTAAAACGATCTACTGCAATAGGTTTCTGAAGATAGTCGGTAGCGTCGTAGTCGAAAGCTTTAAGGGCATATTCGGCTTTAGATGTAATAAATATAATTTGCGGTTTTGATTTTAATCCGTCAAGAAAATCAAATCCGTTAATAACAGGCATTTCAATATCAAGAAATATTAAGTCAATATTATTTAATGAGATACAACTTTTTGCTTCAATTGCATTAGAAAAATCCCCGATTAAATGCAAGCCTGGGTGATTATTGACCAATTTGGCAATAATTGTCCTTTGTATAGAACTATCATCTACAACAACACAGTTTAGTTTCATAACATTTATATTTAGAATAAATTCAGGATAGCAGTAGTAAATGTATTATTTTTTTGTAAAAAAAACTAAGGTTGAGGCATCTTTTTTGCATTATGACGAATAAAAGAAAAAAAATGTTGGATATGTAAATTAAATGCTTAATTTTGCACCCAATTTTAACAAATAAAATTTTTATTTATGAATCATTATGAAACTGTTTTCATTTTAAATCCCGTTTTATCTGAGGTTCAGGTGAAGGAAACAGTAACGAAATTTGAAGAATTTCTTACTAGTAGAGGAGCTGAAATGGTATCGAAAGAGGATTGGGGTCTTAAAAAAATGGCTTACGAAATCCAAAACAAAAAAAGTGGTTTTTACCATTTATTCGAATTCAAAGTAGCTGGAGAAGTTCTTTTAGCTTTTGAAACTGAATTCAGACGTGATGAAAGAGTTATGCGTTTCTTAACTGTAAGTTTAGATAAACATGCTATTTCATGGGCTGAGAGAAGAAGAGCAAAATTAAAATCTACTAAAGCGTAATTATTATGTCTACAATCGAGCAATCTGCAAAAGGAAAAAAAGACGGAGATATCAGATATTTAACGCCTTTAAACATTGAAACTAACAAAACTAAAAAGTATTGCCGTTTCAAAAAATCAGGAATCAAATACATCGATTATAAAGATGCTGATTTCTTATTGAAATTCGTTAACGAACAAGGAAAAATTCTTCCACGTCGTTTAACTGGAACTTCATTAAAATACCAAAGAAAAGTTTCTGTAGCTGTAAAAAGAGCTCGTCACTTAGCTTTAATGCCATACGTGGCCGATTTATTAAAATAGTATAAAAAAATCTAGTCGCTGGTTTCTGTTTGATCAGAACCTAACTTCTAAAATATAAGGACAACAACATGGAAATTATTTTAAAACAAGACGTACAAAACCTAGGGTTTAAAGATGATGTAGTATCTGTAAAACCTGGTTACGGTCGTAACTTTTTAATCCCTCAAGGTTTTGCTACTTTAGCAACTCCTTCTGCTAAAAAAGTTTTAGCTGAAAACCTAAAACAAAGAGCACACAAAGAAGCTAAAGTTGTAGCTGATGCTAAAGCAATAGCTGAAACTTTAAAAGCTCTTGAAATTAAACTTACTGCAAAAGCTGGTGGAGAGAAACTTTTTGGTTCTATCACTAATATCGATATTGCTGCAGCTTTAGAGAAATCTGGTAATGCTATCGATAGAAAATTCATCACTAGCGGTGTTGTAAAACGTTTAGGTAAATACAATGCTACAGTTCGTTTACACAGAGATGTAATCGTTGAATTAGCTTACGAAATTGTTGCTGAAAAGTAATAGTTTTTAGATCTATACAAAAATCCCGATGAAAGTCGGGATTTTTTTGTTTAAGACAAGATTAATAGTAATAATTAGACTTATGGCTGGATGCTTATAGCTTGCAGCGTAAAGCATAAAGCCTAAAAAAGAAATGAAATACGCAAGATTAACAAAAGAGCAGTTTGACGAATTACATGCTGAATTTGCAAGTTTTTTGGCAACACAAGCAATAGACAGAAAAGAGTGGGAAGAGCTTAAGATTAATAAGCCAGAAGTTGCAGAACAGGAACTTGATGTTTTTTCAGATTTGATTTGGGAAGGTGTATTAGGTAGAGCAGAATATTTGGAACATTTTTCTAAGAGCCATATTTTTCTGTTTCATTGTTTTGATACTTATATTAAGTCAATTGTTTTGAAAACTTTTTCTCCAGAAGTGGACTTTTTGACTAAAGAGGGGCTTCAATGGTTAAGCGATAATATGTTTACAGAAAATATTGAAATGAAAGTCGGGAAGAAAGTGTTTACAGATGAACGTAATTCTTCGATTTTTGAATTGATTAAACAAGGTGCTTTTTTAAGTGATGGACAGTTGTTTAATCAAATTAATACAATTATAGAATCTTAGAATAATTTTTGTAAGGTTTTTAATAAGCAGACAGTTGTTGGCAACTGTCTGCTTTTTTTGTTTTTTAACTTTTGTTTAATATTTTTGAAATTTTTGACCCCGTATTTCTACTTGTTTTTTTAAAACTCTTCATATTTTTTTAGATTTTGAGGTTTCATGAAACAGTTTTTGTGCTTTTGGTCTTTATTACGGATAGTTTTGTCGATAAAATTGTTTTTAATGTAGGATTATTCTTTATTTATATCGATTTAACATATTTTGTTTAATATTTTGTTTAATAAGGAAATTGTAAGCTAATTATGTTAAAAGTAGCGATTTTCTTGATGTTTTAATGTGTCTGTAATTTTAGAATTAAAGTTTTATGAATAAATTATAAGAATTTTATGTTTGTTTTATGTTTTTGTTTTACCTAATTTTAGGTAACAAAAGTTAAACAAAGTTTTCTTTTGGTTTTCAAGACATATTGGTTAGAAAATTATTGGCCATGTTGTTAAGATTGAAAATTGAGAAATTATACCACAACCTAATAAGTCTGCGTATGGAATTGACAATTACTTTCTTTATCAAATTTACTTTAATCGTAAATTTTGTTTTAGTTTTATTTTTTAACCTATTTCGCTTACTTCGTTTCAACGATAATTTTAATCGTTACATAATACTTAATTTTTTTTCAAAAAGTTTACATTTTAATTTGCTGTCTTTTAATCACCCCATTTGGCGGGCTGACTATAAGGAAGAATAATTTTTTGGATATAAAAAGATTCGAACTAACTTTTGCAGTTAGTTAGTTTTAGAAAAGACTAATCAACTTTCTGAAAAAAAGAATCGACATATATAAAGAACCCCAGTTCTACTTTCAACTAAAATTTTCATTATGAAAATTAGGCCTGCAACAAATTACTCCTCTTGGAAAATTGATTACAATCATTTTTCCTCTAAAAAAACAGAATTTATTTTGTCTCACAGAGATAGAATTTGTTCTACGGTATACTTTGATATACCGAATTCAACATAATTTTTTTTATTAAAACAGAATTTAGCAGCTTTTTTATAGGCTACTATTGTTTGTTTTAACTGTTTGATTTTTAACTGATTGTTTAATTGCGTAGGTGCTTGCACTTACTGCAAGAGGTGTTTTATTGTCCATTTTCTAATCTTCCAAATTATGAAAAAAAAATTTACTTTTTGTAGTCTCAATCCTCAAATGAGATTATTAGGACTTTTAACGTTATTCTTTATATGCACTAATGCATTCTCTCAGACTATTTGTAGACCTGTGTCTCAGACAAATAGTGCAGGAGGAGGACTTTTGTGTTTAGGAGTAGATGTTAATAGTCCTGCCAATGCGTATGATAGCGCTGGCTTATCCACTTATGCAACCTTAACAAATGGTGTTGCAGTGCTTGGATGTTTTGCAGAAGAAACATTGACCTTAAACCAAACAGCTAGAGCTGGTGACCAAGTTGCAATATACTTTGGTACAGGCAACGGATTGCTTGATTTAAGTTTGTTAGCAAATGCAACAGTTCAAGCTAAAAATTCTGGAGCCAATGTGGGTTCCAGTGTGGCTTTAAATAGTCCGCTTTTGAATTTGAATTTGTTAAGTGGGAATACTGTTGCTGTTGCAAAATTCCCTATTACGGGTGACACCAACCAAATTCAAATTCAGGTTGGTGGTGGACTTTTAAGTCTTTTGGTAAGCTTACGAGTTTATGATGTTAGGCTAGAATTTGCACAACCAACTGTATCTGGCGGTTTATCGCAGACAGTTTGTGCGGGAGTTCCAACAACTCTTACTGCAACGCCTGCAGCGGGTACTTCGCTGGCATGGTACAGTTCTGAATTTTCTACAACAGCTTTGGCAGTAGGTAATACGTATACGACTCCTGCTTTAGCAGCAAATACAACATATTATATAGGAATAACTAGAGCTGCAGGCTGCGAAGGAAATGTTCGTGTACCTGTGGTCTTGAATGTTTCTAATCCATTAATACCAGGAATTAGTAATGTTGGAACAACAGTTTGTTCTACAGGTGCAACTCAACAAACCACTTTATCGGTTGTAAATGTGGCTCCAGGAACAACTTACAACTGGTACTCTTCGGCAACTGGTGGGCCTGCTTTAGCTAGTGGAACTACTTATTCGCCAACAGTACCATTAGGAACGACTCAATTCTTTGTGGAGGCTGCTATTGGCAGTTGTGTTAGTTCACGTACGCCAGTTAGTGTTGTTTCTACAGCCGTTCCAATAACTCCGACAGTTTTAACGCAAAGTGTGACTATTCAATCTGGTCAGAATGCAACGTTAAACGCATCTACTACAGAGGTTGGAGCACAATTAAACTGGTATGAAACTTCAACTGGTGGAACAGCTGTTGCCACAAATACAGCTACTTTTACAACACCAATTTTAACAGCTACTAAAACGTATTACGTTGAAGCACAAAGCCCAAACGGAAATTGTGTCAGTGCAACGAGAGTATCTGTTACAGTAACGGTTCAGCCAGCAGCTTTAGGCGGATGTCTTGAAGCCAGCAGTCAAGTAACTTCTCAAATTGGCGTATGTTTATTGTGTAATGCTACAAATCCGAATTTTTCTGTAGACGGAAATCCTGCAACTGCAACAAGACTTACTGTTCCTGCCAATGTATTAGGATCTATGCAGCAAACATTACAATTTACAAATCCAGGAAAAGCTGGTGATATTGTTGATGTTGACTTAGAATTGCCAGGAGGATTAGCAGATGTTCAGTTGTTAAGCGTGATTAGTTTGGCAACCTACAATGGTGCAACTTATAATAATGATAGAGTTGCAATTAATAATCCTCTTATTACCTTGCAGTTATTAAGTGGTACTAGATATAGAGCTAGCGTTACGGCTGGTGCCAATTTTGACCGTGTAGAAGTTCGTTTAGGAGGTGTACTTGGTCTTATAACTAATTTGGATATTTATCAAGCTGCCTATAGATATAAAGCTCCAGTTGTTTCTGGAAATACTACAATTTGCAGTGGACAAACGGCGACATTAAATGCTAATCTGGCTTTAGGGGAAACGATTAGATGGTATGATGCTTTAACTGGTGGAAATTTACTAAGCAGTACAGCTTCGTTTACAACTCCAGCCTTGACAGCTAATACAACTTATTATGTTGAATTAACTCGTAATGGTTGCGTTAATAGTGTAAGAAATCCTTTTGCTGTTACAGTCGATAGTCCAGTAGCTCCAACGGCGATTTCTACTGTTCCTGCAAATTTATGTAGTGGAGAAACGACAACGATAACAATTCAATCTCCAGTTGCCGGCACAACGTATAATTGGTATGATGCTGTTACAGGAGGAACTTTGGTATTTACAGGAACTTCTTTTGTAACTCCAAATCTAACTGTTCCAACTACTTATTATATTGAAGCAGTAATTGGAGCTTGTTTAAGTACTCGTACAGCGGTAAATGTAAATGTAAATCCTAGACCAGCGGCACCAGTCCCTGTATCTTCTAGCGTTATTATTCAGTCAGGCCAGAATGTACAGTTGTCTGTTGTAAGTAGCCCTGGAGTTTCTTATTTATGGTATGATGCTCCAACAGGAGGAACTCTTTTGCAAGGTACTGGTAGTAATACTTATATACCTAATCCAGTTTTAACAGCAAATGAAACATTTTATGTTGAAGCTGTAAGTACGGCATCAGATTGTAGAAGTACTTCAAGAGCTGCTATAAATGTGATCGTAACCAATACAGTAAGCACTTGTTTGCAACCAAGTACACAAGCCATAACGGTTGACCCTGGTTTATTATGTGTTCTATGTAATGGTGTTAACGGACCTAATGCTGTTGACGGAAATCCAAATACATTTTCTTCTTTGACAATAGCTGCGGGAGTGCTTAATTCATACATACAACAACAGTTAAATTTTCTAACACCCGGTCAAGCAGGAGATATTATTGATGTTGAATTAGAATTACCAGGCGGTCTTGCTGATATTGCATTGCTGGGATCTGTAAGCATAGGAACTTCTTTAGCAGGAGCTGAAAATCCAGGCAGACTTGCAGTAAACAATAGTTTATTGAACTTACAAGTATTATCAGGAAACAAATTCAAAGTTAGTTACCCAACAACTGCTGCATTTGATAGAGTTGATATTAGATTGGGAGCATTAGTGGGCTTATTGACTACTGTAAACATTTATGGAGCTTCTTATAGATTTCCAAATGCCACAATAACTGGAGCAGCGGCACCAATTTGTGCTGGCCAAACAGCTAATTTATCTGCAACTTCAACAGGAGGAGAAACTTTTCAATGGTATGATTCTCCAACTTTAGGAAATGTTGTAAGCGTAGCTCCAACAGCTCCATTAACAACTACAACTACATACTACTTAGAAGCAACACGAGGAGGTTGTGTTAACAGCTTACGCCAAGCGGTTACTGTTAATGTTTTACCAATTCCGACTGCGGCAAATATTTTAATTACAAGTCCAGTTGAAGCTACTTGTTCTGGAGAGGCAGTTTTAACTCCATCTTCTGATATTGCTGGTGTTCAGTTTAAGTATTATAGAGATCAGAATAAAGTAACAGAAATTGTAGATGGAAGTGTAGATGGAAGCATAACATTTGCAAAAGATCCTATTACTGGTGTTCTTTCATTAACTGGTTTAACAACTTTAAATTCTCCTTACAATTTATATATATCTGCAGTTAATGGAGGTACTTGTGAGAATGTGAATGGAGATTTAAAACTAGTAACGGTTAATTTTCCTTCAACAACACCTTTAACGGTTATCACTACTCCATTAGTAGCCTGTGGTAGCGCCAATTTGGCTAATGCAATCACTAATTTTGATTCAGCAGCTACTTATACTTTTTATGATCCTTTAAATAATGTAATGACCGCCGATGCTGCTGCAAATGTAACAGTAAGTGGTATTTATTCTATACAAGCACAGGGCGCGACAAGCACTTGCCCATCAGCTAGACAATCTGTGACCGTAACAATTAATGCGGTACCAACTTTAGTGGTGACTAATCCGCAAGAATCTGTAAATGTTGGAGCTGATGTTGCGTTAAATGCTACTTCTACAGGAACTGTAACATGGTTTAATCCACAAGGTGTTGCGCTTGCAGGTCCTCCATTTACAACAGGTCCTTTAAATGTTCCGGGAGTTTACACCTACACAGCTGTTGCAACTTTAGGAACTTGTAGTGTTACTGCAACTAAGGTAATCAATGTGATAGATCTTACCAGCTGTCAAAACTTAACAGAACGAGTTTATGCATCAGGAGAAAGTGAAGGCTTTATACTTACTGGGGGTGTTTCAAACAATGCAAATGCAATTGATGGAAATCCTCAGACATTCTCAACAATTACTACTGGTTTAGGACTTTTAGGAATTGGCACAACATGGCAGAATTTAACTTGGGCAACTCCTATTGCTAAAGGTACTCCTGTTACAGTTAAATTAGGATCTGAATATAGTTTGTTGGCTGTTGGAGAGAACTTATCGGTAGTAGGAACTATTGGAGGTAATCTTATTGGAGCAATGCAGCCTGTGTCGGGATCGCTATTAAAACTAATTTCAGGAGACAATACTTATGAGTTTACTTTTGTTCCTTCAGATGCATCAGGTCCGCAAGATTATGATGGTATTCGTATTGTATCTTCTTCAATTTTAAGTCTTGCTCAAAATACAAAAGTGTTTGAAGCTCATTATAATAAACCAGTTACTGCTGTAACTTGTACTCCAGGAGATATTCAGGATATTTTTTATGGTGCTACAGATATAAACCTTCCTATAGGTGCGGCAACTGCTTTAATAGGTGTAAGTGATGCTTGGAATGTTGCTGATAATGACGTAACAACTTTTGCTACAATGTATAGTGGAGTTGGAGTGGCGGCAGCTGCAGATTTAACGGTACAATTTAAAACACCTTCTGTTCTTAGTGATACTTTAAGAATTGTGGTTTCAAAACCAGGCAGTCTTTTAAGCGTGAATCTGCTTACAGGATTCTCAATTCAGCGTTATTTAGGAAATGTGGCAGTTGGTGCTCCAATTCAAAATACTAGTACATTATTGAGTATAAAATTATTGCCAGGAAATTCTTTGGCAATGGTATTAGTGTCTTCTCCAACAGAGATTTATGATAGAGTTAGAATTCGTTTAGGAGGTGTTGCTGGAGTATTAGATTTCTTAAGAGTTCATACTGTAGAAAGAACAGCTAACACTACAGTGATTGGAGCAGATCCGCAGAATAAAATTACGGTCTGTCCGGGTAGCGAAATTGAACTCCAGATTCCTGAAGTCGCCTGTTCGACCTATCGATGGTATGATGCCGAGATAGGAGGAAACTTGGTGGCTAGCGGACCAACCTTTACGTTACCAGATAATTTAACTGCAGGTATCTATAAGTATTATGTACAACCAGTACGTTACGGTTGTGAAAATTACGCAAGAGGAGAAGTTACTGTCGAAGTAAAAGCTTCTGCTCCAGTAAATGCTTTAACAGATATTACGTTAAATGGAGGAACAGCTACATCAATTTGTTCTGCTTCTGGAACTGTAACTTTAGCAACAGGTTTAAGCGGAACTCCTGCTTTAACTAATCCTGTATACCATTGGTATAGTTTTAATGGAACGACAAGTCAGTTAATTCCTGGCGAAACAACTGCACAGTTGATAGTAAACGGATTGGCTCCGGGAACTTATACTTATTTCGTTGGAGTGAGTTCAGATGAATTGTGTGAAACTGCAGCAGCAGATAGAAAACAAATCACATTCACAATTTTGCCTCCTTCAATAGGAAGCGATATTTTGGTTGATGATGTAACGGTTTGCCCAGGCTTATCAGCATCATTAACTCCGACTGCACCAGCATTAACTAGCCCAGTATTTACTTGGTATTTAGACGCTGCTAAAACGCAACCAATTACAAATGGAGCTGTAATAGCAGGGGTTACTTATGCAATAGATGCAGCAGGTATTTTAACTGCTACAGGTTTAACAAAAGCAGTAAGTCCGATAACTTATTATGTAGCGGTTTCAAGCACTAATACCTGTGAAAATTTAGCAGGAACATTACAAGATGCAGTAATTATAGTTAGCGATCCAAATACGCCAACAACTACAAACGATACTCAGAATTTCTGTTTATCTACTGATCCTACAGTTGCAAATATTCAAGTAAACGAGAGCAATGTTATTTGGTATGATGCAGCGATAGGTGGAAATGTAATTGCCTCAACTACTCCTTTAGTAAGCAGAATTTACTACGGAGCAGCTACTGATGCACTTACAGGCTGTGAAAGTTCAGTGAGATTGGAAGTAACAGTAAATGTAAATGATCCAGGAACACCTACATTAGTAACAGCAGGAGTACAAAATTTCTGTCAAGTAGATCAGCCTACATTTGCCAGCATTCAGACAAATGAAACTAATATTGTTTGGTATACAGCTATAACAGGCGGAACATTGATTCCATCTACTACGGCTCTAACAACAGGACAATATTTCGCAGCAATCTCCGACCCAACTACAGGTTGTGAAAGCAATTCAAGGTTGACAGTTGATGTAATTGTAAGCGATCCGGGAACACCAACATTGGTGACTGCAGGAACACAAACTTTCTGTAAAGAAGACCTTCCAACATTTGCAAGCGTTCAGTTTAATCAAGCGAATATTGTGTGGTATACAGCTATAACAGGCGGAACATTAATTCCATCTACTACGGCTCTAACTACAGGACAGTATTTTGCAGCAATCTCCGACCCAACTACAGGTTGTGAAAGCGCTACAAGATTAACAGTTGATGTAATTGTAAATGACCCAGGAACTCCAACATTAGTAACAGCAGGTACACAAAACTTCTGTTTGGCTAATGCTCCGACATTTGCAAGCATTCAGACTAATGAAACTAACATTGTTTGGTACACAGCTATAACAGGTGGAACATTGATTCCATCTACTACGGCTCTAACAACAGGACAATATTTTGCAGCAATTTCAGATCCTGCAACAGGTTGTGAAAGCGCTTCACGATTAACAGTTGATGTAATTGTAAACGATCCAGGAACGCCAACTTTGGTAACAGCAGGAGTACAAAATTTCTGTCAGGTAAATCAGCCTACATTTGCCAGCATTCAGACAAATGAAACTAATATTGTTTGGTACACAGCTATAACAGGCGGAACATTGATTCCATCTACTACGGCTCTGACAACAGGACAATATTTTGCGGCAATTTCAGATCCTGCAACAGGTTGTGAAAGCAATTCAAGATTAACAGTTGATGTAATTGTAAGCGATCCGGGAACACCAACATTGGTGACTGCAGGAACACAAACTTTCTGTAAAGAAGACCGTCCAACATTTGCAAGCGTTCAGTTTAATCAAGCGAATATTGTTTGGTATACAGCTTTAACAGGCGGAACATTGATTCCATCAACAACAGCTTTAAACACAGGACAGTATTTTGCAGCAATTTCAGATCCTGCAACAGGATGCGAAAGCGCTGCGAGATTAACAGTTGATGTGATTGTAAATGACCCAGGAACTCCAACATTGGTTACTGCGGGAACACAAAACTTCTGTTTGGCAAATGCTCCTACGTTTGCAAGCATCCAAACTAATGAAACTAACATTGTTTGGTACACAGCTTTAACAGGCGGGACAGTAATTGCGCCGACAACAGCTTTAACAACAGGACAATATTTTGCGTCAATTTCAGATCCTGCAACAGGTTGCGAGAGTGCTACAAGATTAACAGTAGATGTAATTGTAAGTGATCCGGGAACGCCAACTTTAGTAACAGCAGGAACGCAAAACTTCTGTTTGGCTAATGCTCCGACATTTGCAAGCGTTCAGTTTAATCAAGCGAATATTGTTTGGTATACAGCTTTAACAGGCGGAACGTTAATTTCATCAACAACAGCTCTGACAACAGGCCAATATTTTGCGGCAATTTCAGATCCAGCAACAGGCTGCGAAAGCGCTTCGAGATTAACAGTTGATGTAATTGTAAGTGATCCGGGAACTCCGACTTTAGTAACAGCAGGAACACAAAACTTCTGTTTTGCTAATGCTCCAACATTTGCAAGCGTTCAGTTTAATCAAGCGAATATTGTTTGGTATACGGCTTTAACAGGCGGAACATTGATTCCATCAACAACAGCTTTAACAACAGGCCAATATTTTGCTGCAATTTCAGACCCAGCAGGCTGCGAAAGTGCTGCGAGATTAACAGTTGATGTAATTGTAAACGATCCAGGAACGCCAACTTTAGTAACAGCAGGTACTCAAAACTTCTGTTTGGCTAATGCTCCAACATTTGCAAGCATCCAAACTAATGAAACTAATATTGTTTGGTACACGGCTTTAACAGGCGGGACAGTAATTGCTCCTACAACAGCTTTAACAACAGGACAATATTTTGCAGCGATCTTAGATCCAGCAACAGGTTGCGAAAGCGCTTCAAGATTAACAGTTGATATAATTGTAAACGATCCAGGAACTCCGACTTTAGTAACAGCAGGAACACAAAACTTCTGTTTGGTAAATGCACCGACTTTTGCAAGTGTTCAGTTTAATCAAACAAATATTGTTTGGTATACAGCTTTAACAGGCGGAACAGTAATTGCGCCAACTACATCTTTAACAACAGGCCAATATTTTGCAGCGATCTCAGATCCAGCAACAGGCTGTGAAAGTGTTACAAGATTATCAGTTGATGTAAATGTGACTGACCCTGCAACACCAACAACAACTGCTGCTGCACAAACTTTCTGTACAGGTACAAATCCTACAGTTGCTAATATTCAAGTGAATGAGAGTAATGTAGTTTGGTACACAACTCAAACAGGAGGAACTGCTTTGGCTGCGACAACTGCGCTAACTACAACAACTTATTTCGGAGCAATTAAAGATCCAGTAACAGGTTGCGAAAGCAGTGTCAGATTGCAAGTGGCTGTAACAGTTGGTAATACATTAAATCCAACGACAAATAGTACAGCACAGACTTTCTGTTCTGCAAATGCTCCTACTATTGCAAATATTCAAGTAAACGAAAGCAATGTAACATGGTTTACAGCAGCGACAGGAGGAACAGCAATTCCAGCAGGAACAGCGCTTACTTCAGGAATTTATTTCGGAAATATAGTTGATCCATCAGGATGTGAAAGTTCAACTCGTCTTCAGGTGACTGTTACCGTAGTTAATCCAAGTCCAACACCGACTACGACTAACACAACACAAAACTTCTGTACTTTAAATTCGCCAACAGTGGCAAATATTCAAGTAAACGAAGCAAATGTTGTTTGGTATAGCACAGCTACAGGAGGAACAGCAATTGCGCCAACAACAGTTCTTGTTACAGGTACATATTATGGTGCAGTTTCAAGTGCTATTGGATGCGAAAATCTAGCTAGATTAGCTGTTACGGTAAATGTAAATTCGCCAAGTGTAATTACAACGCCAAGAACTACACAAACATTCTGTTTATCAGCTTTGCCAACATTGGCTAATATTTTTGTAAACGAAACAAATGTAGTTTGGTACGCATCTGCAACTGGCGGAACAGCATTAGCAAATACAACTCCGCTTACAGCAACGACTTATTATGCAGGAGCATTGACTAATACATTTAACGGTTGTGATAACGGACCAAGATTAGGAGTTACAATTGCATTCGAAAATGACGCTGCAGTTCAGCTTGCTACGACAGATGATACTCCTTGTGTATTCAAAGGCGTAACGTATTCAATTGCAAATGGTAAATCTAATTATGTATGGACTATTAATGGAGGTACAATTGTTTCAGGCGGGGGTACAAACGATGGTTCTGTAACAGTTTCTTGGTCAGATATTGGTCCAGGAAAAGTAACTGTAGCTTATGTTAATAATTGCGACGAGAGAACAATTAAAACGTTAGATGTTACTGTTGCAAGCTGTTCAGATTTAACTATTACGCATACTGTAGATAATCCAACACCGAACTTTGGAGATAAAGTAACGTTTACGATTACAGTAAACAATGTAGGTGAAGGAGATTTTATAAATACTATTGTGAGTGATTTGCTTCCTAGCGGTTTACAATTGGTAAGTTCTTCGGCAACTGCAGGAACATACGATCCAGCGACACAGCTTTGGACTATACCAACATTAACGGCAGGTCAGAGCGTAGTATTGACAGTTGTTGCAGAAGTATTATCAAGTGGAAACTACACTAGCGTTGCTACCGTTGAAATTTCGACTCCTTTAGATGTTGATGCATCAAATAATTCAGCTTCAGTTACATTAGAACCAATTTGTCTAACTGTTTACAATGAGTTTACTCCAAACAATGATGGTAAAAACGATTTGTTCAGAATTGACTGTATTGAGTCTTATCCAAACAACGAACTGAAAGTATTTAACAGATACGGAGCATTAGTGTATAGTAAAACACGTTATGAAAATGATTGGAACGGTACAGCAAATGTATCCGGTGTAGTTAATAGAGGAGATATGCTGCCAACAGGTACTTATTTTTATGTGATAACCATTGGAGATGGAACGGTTAAAAAAGGCTGGTTGTCTATTATGAGATAATCCACTTCTATTAATCATCTAATTAATTAAACTAAATAAGTATCGTTATGAAACTATATATAAAATCATTAGAAACATATTTCATTTTAATATGTTCTTTTATTACGGTTTGCGCTTCGGCACAACAAGATCCCGAATATACCCAGTATATGTATAATACTATGGCGGTAAATCCAGCGTATGCTGGATCTACCGGAACCATAGAAGCAGCACTTTTGTATCGTTCTCAATGGGTTGGAATGCCTGGAGCTCCAGAAACACAATCTTTCTCTATTCATGCTCCTCTTAGAAATGAAAAATTAGGAGTAGGTCTAAGTATTGTAAATGATAAAATCGGACCGTCCAACGAACTGTATCTTGATGGAAACTTCTCTTACTCATTACCTCTCGGGTATGAAAAAAGATTGGCTTTTGGTATAAAAGCTGGTACGAGAATGTTAAACATCGATTGGTCTAAAGGAAGATACTACGATGATGATGATGTTTTGTTAAATCAGAACATTAACAATCAGATGAAACTAGCTGTAGGAGCAGGTATTTACTACTATACAGAAAAATGGTATGTAGGATTCTCTATTCCAAGTTTTATTCAGAATGATTACTATGACGATGTGAAAGAATCTATAGATTATGATCGTTTGCACTACTACTTAATGGGGGGATATGTTTTTGATTTGAATCCAAATTTGAAATTTAAACCAGCATTTTTAGTAAAAGCCGTAAGTGGAGCACCGCTTACCGCAGATGTATCAGCAAATTTCATGATTCAAGAAAAGTTTGTTATAGGAGGAGCGTATCGAACAGATGATTCGATAAGCATACTGGCAGGTTTTCAAATATCACCAAGTTTCTATCTTGGATATGCTTTTGATTATACTGTAAGCCAATTGAATAAATACAATGATGGCTCACACGAGATCATCTTGCGTTATCAATTTGTGAAAAACCAAAGCAAAATTAAATCTCCTCGATTCTTCTAAAAACAAAACTTATGAGAAAACTATATATCCTATGTTTAATTTTGAGCGTTACGTTTAGTTTCGCTCAAAAAACTAATTTGAAGAAAGCTGATGCTTTGTTTAAAAACTTCTCTTATTTGGATGCTTCCAAAGCTTACGAAGAATGTTTGCAAAACATAAAAGATCCATCAGCACAGACTTTGAAGAACGCAGCAGATTCCTACTATTTTATTTCTGATTCTAGAAATGCATTAAAATGGTATAGAAAGCTATATGAAGTGCAAGGAAATAATCTGACCGATATTTACTACCTGCGTTATATTCAATCTATGAAAGCAGTTATGGATTATGACGAGGCAGATAAAATCACAAAAGAATATCTAGATAAAAAAGGTGATAAAGCAGAGATTAATAAATATGTTGCCCAAAAGAAATATATAGACAGCGTTGCTAAAGCAAAACCACTTTACACTATTAAAAATTTGGATATTAATACCAGTAAATCAGATTTTGGAGCTACATTTTTTAAAGATAATGTAGTATTTACGTCAGCTCGTGATACAACAAAGTTTAGTGAAAAATTGTATACCTGGAATAATCAGCCTTTTCTTAACTTGTACATTGCAGAAAGAAATCCGGCAGACGGAAGTTTATTCAACGAGACGGTTTTTCTTCCAAACGTAATGACTAAATATCATGAAGCTACGGCAAGTTTTGATAGTAAAGGAAGTACCATTTATTATTCGACCAATATTGTAAAGAAAAATAAATTGGTTGTTGATGAGGCCAGAGTAAACAATTTTCAGATTGTCAAAGGATCAATTGTCAATAATAAATTAGAAAATCCTCAGAAAGTATTTTTTGATAGCGACGATTATTCTGTAGGACATCCATCATTAAGCGAAGACGGACAATTGCTTTTCTTTGCTTCAGACATGCCTGGAGGTCAAGGTGAAACAGATTTGTACATGGTGAAAATTGCGGCCGACGGAACCATGAGTTCTCCTAAAAATCTAGGGCCAAATATTAATACGATTGGTAACGAAGTGTTTCCATTCTTTCAAAATGGAGTTTTATATTTTTCGTCTGATGGACATTATGGCTGGGGTGATTTAGATGTTTATGAAAGTAAACTTTTACCCGATGGAACATTTTCTGCACCAAGAAATCTTGGAGCGCCTATCAACAGTAATAAAGACGATTTTTCTTTTATAATTGATAGAACAGGTGCTTATGGCTATTTTTCTTCCAACAGAGCAGGAGGAAAGGGCGATGATGATA
Source organism: Flavobacterium sp. LK-23 (assembly GCF_058135255.1). Taxonomy (NCBI): domain Bacteria; kingdom Pseudomonadati; phylum Bacteroidota; class Flavobacteriia; order Flavobacteriales; family Flavobacteriaceae; genus Flavobacterium; species Flavobacterium sp. LK-23. The sequence goes on along the minus strand of NZ_JBYUVT010000002.1, from coordinate 170,056 downwards.
TTTACTCTTTTGTAAAAGGAAAACCAGTTTGCAACCAAAGTATTTCTGGAATGGCTATCGATCATAAAACAAAAAAGCCTTTAACAGATGTTACGATAATGGCATATAACTCTTTTAGTGAAGTTCTGGGCGAAACCAAAACAAACTTTGACGGAAAATATGCTATTGAAGTTCCTTGCAACAAAGTGGTAAAAATGATTGCCGCAAAACTAAATTACAGTAGTGATGATAAAACAGTTGAAACAACTGGTGAAAATGGTGGCGAAATAAAAGATGTAAATTTTGAATTGAGCAATTATGATGACTTAGTTGTCAAAAAACAAGGAGTTGAAAAAGTGGATGTAAATCCAATTTATTTCGATTATGACAAGTATGACATTACACCAAAAGCTGTAGAAGAATTGTCTAAAGTGGTCTTCATCATGCAGAAGTTTCCAAACATCAGAATCAAAATTGAATCGCATACCGATTCACGCGGAAAGGATTCGTACAACTTGAAACTTTCAGATAATAGAGCAAAATCAACTCGAGATTATATCCTTTCGCAGGGCATAGATGCTTCTCGTATCGAAAGTGCTATCGGCTATGGTGAAACACGATTAATTAATAAATGTAAAAATGGTGTAAAATGTTCTGAAGAGGAGCATCTGCTAAATAGACGTTCAGATTTTATCATTATTCAAAAATAGTTCTATATTTGTACTGTAAAGTATTGATTTTCAGTTTAAAATATAAAACGTCAAAACCATTTGGAAGTTGGTTTTTTTTAATTCTTTTTTAAGAATAATGGACAAGGAGGAAATCAGACTGCATGGATTTGCAGTCTGATTTTTGATTTTTTAAAACTTTTATTTTTTCTGCATTTGAACAAAAATAAATTCTAATTTTGATATTCAGTTTTACATTATTATAATCTGCAATATTTTACTATTTATGAGCATTCAAGAGACCATTCAAGCATTACGAAATGAACTTAATCAGCACAACTATAATTATTATGTGTTAGATAATGCTACAATTTCAGATTATGATTTTGATATTAAGCTAAAAGAACTTCAGGATTTAGAAAATAAACACCCAGAGTTTTTTGACGAAAATTCGCCAACTCAGCGAGTAGGAGGAACTGTTACCAAAAATTTCAAAACGATAGCGCATCAATACAGAATGTATTCTTTGGATAATTCTTATTCTAAAGAAGATCTTTTAGATTGGGAAAACCGCATTCAGAAAGTTTTAGGAAACGTAAACCTGCAATACACCTGCGAACTAAAATACGATGGAGCCTCAATAAGTATTACGTACGAAAACGGAAAATTGGTTCAGGCCTTAACGCGTGGAGATGGTTTTCAAGGAGATGAGGTAACGAGCAACATAAAAACCATAAAATCAGTTCCGTTGCATTTAAAAGGAAATTATCCTGATAAGTTTGACATTCGTGGAGAAATTATTCTTCCGTTTGCCGGTTTTGAAAAAATGAACCAGGAATTAATAGAAATTGGCGAAACTCCATATTCAAACCCAAGAAATACTGCTTCGGGAAGTTTAAAATTACAAGACAGTGCTGAGGTAGCCAAACGTCCGCTAGAATGCTTGCTTTATTTTGTAACAGGAAACAATCTGCCTTTTAAAACGCAATATGAAGGACTAGAATTAGCCAGAAGCTGGGGCTTTAAAGTTCCAAAAGAAGCAAAATTAGTTAATAGTATGCAAGAAGTTTTTGACTTCATTGATTATTGGGATGTTCACCGTCATAATTTGCCTTATGAAACAGATGGAGTTGTTGTAAAGGTTAACAGCATTCAGCATCAGGAAGAATTGGGGTATACAGCAAAATCGCCACGTTGGGCAATTGCTTACAAATTTAAATCAGAACAAGTTTCAACTAAATTAAAATCAATTTCGTATCAAGTTGGAAGAACTGGAGCTATCACGCCAGTTGCCAATCTAGAACCTGTGCAGCTAGCTGGAACTATTGTAAAAAGAGCTTCTCTTCATAACGCCGATCAAATTGAAAAATTAGATATTAGAATAAATGATACTGTTTTTGTTGAAAAAGGAGGAGAAATTATCCCGAAAATCATTGCAGTAGATTTAGAAAAACGTCCTGAAAATTCAGAACCAACATATTATATTTCTTATTGTCCAGAGTGCCATACAGAATTGGTTCGAAATGTTGGAGAAGCCAATCATTATTGTCCGAATTTTTATGGATGTCCTCCGCAGATTATTGGAAGAATTCAGCACTACATTTCAAGAAAAGCAATGGATATTGAAGGGCTTGGGGGAGAAACAGTGGCGCTGCTTTTCAAAAATAACCTAGTGCACAATTATGCCGATCTGTATGAATTGAAAGTTGAGGATATTCTGCATTTGGAAAGAATGGCTCAAAAATCTGCAGAAAATCTGGTAAATGGAGTTCAGAAATCAAAAGAAATTCCGTTCGAAAGCGTATTGTTTGCACTTGGAATTCGTTTTGTTGGAGAAACAGTTGCCAAAAAACTAGCCAAACATTACAAAAACATAGATGCTTTAGCACAGGCTTCTTTAATGGATTTAATTTTGGTTGATGAAATTGGAGAAAGAATCGCTAAAAGTGTTATCGAATTCTTCGAAAACGAAGAGAATAGAAAAATTATTGAACGATTAAAAAGTTATGGAATTCAATTTGAAATTGAAGAAAAAATAAACCCAAATGCTACTGATAAATTTGTTGGAAAAACTTTTGTAGTTTCTGGCGTCTTTAGTCAATTTTCTAGAGACGAATTAAAGAAGGCTATCGAAGATAACGGAGGAAAAGTAGGAAGCTCAATTTCTGCAAAAACAGATTTTGTAGTCGCGGGAGATAATATGGGACCAGCAAAACTGGAAAAAGCAACAAAGCTGAACATCACTATATTATCAGAAGAAGACTTTATAAACAAATTGAATGAAGCCTAATAAACCATCATTAATTTTGTTCTTTTTCGGCTTGTTTTGTACCATCATTTTTGATTGGGCAGAACAAGATGTTTTTGCGACATATGCAAAAGCGATTGTTCTCCCTGCTATTTTTATTTATTATTTAATTAGCAGTGAGTTTCAAATCGGAAAAACAGAAGGATTGATTTTTTTATTCTGTTTTGTTGGACAAGTTTATGATTTAATGGATGTTGAAAGCTCTGAATTAGGAGGAGTGCTCAGTTTTCTAGTTGTTTATAGTTTAATCGTCACTATATTTATTCGACAGCACGAAAGAATTAGATTAACCAAACGCGATATTCTGCCTATTTCTATTGTAGTTGTTTTTATAGTCTATTTGTTAATCTCTGTTTTGAGCTTGCAGTTGGACAGTATGAGAAAATTTATCGTAATATACACCGTGTACGGAATCGTTCTGAGTATCTTGAGCTATTTCTGTTTTGTAAGTTACATCACAAAAGGAACACATATAGCGCTACTGATGTCGCTCATGGCTATAAGCTACATTTTCTCAGATATCTTCTATATTTTTAATGAATACTTCTCGTATTCTATTGTTTTAGTTTTAATACGAGATACAACTCAAATTCTAGCTTATTTCTTTATGGTAGAATACTTTTTAGAAAAAGCTAGAATTCAAAAAAAGACTATACAATAATAGTTGCACTTTGGTTTGTATGCGCTTTGTTTTTATCAAAATAGAAATCGATACGGCCTAAATTAATTCCGTAACACCCAACTTGATTAACAAGAACCTCTTTTCCAGCCTTATTTTTTACAATTGTAGGTTTGTCTAAGAAAGTATGCGTATGTCCTCCAATAATTAAATCAATGTCTTGCGTTTGTTCTGCAAATGTCAAATCACTAATTTTTGTTGCATCATCTTTGTATTTATAACCCAAATGCGAAAGACAAATTACCAAATCACATTTTTGTTCTTGCTTTAAAAGTTTTGTCATATCCTGAGCAACTTCCACTGGATTATTGTAAACCGTTTCAAGGTATAGTTTTTTATCTACTAAACCTTGCAATTCAATTCCAACACCAAAAACACCAACCTTAATTCCATTTTTATTAAAGATTTTGTACGGTTTCACATGTCCGTTCATAACCGTATTTTTAAAATCGTAGTTAGAGTTGATAAAGTCAAAAGTTGCGTGCGGAAGCTGAGCATATAATCCGTCAAGACCATTATCAAAATCGTGATTTCCAATTGTAGAAGCATCATATTTCATCATACTCATCAATTTGAATTCTAATTCACCTCCATAATAATTGAAATATGGCGTTCCCTGAAAAATATCACCAGCATCTAATAAAAGTACATTCGGGTTTTCTTTACGAATAGTTTCAATCAACGTTGCACGACGAGAAACACCACCTTTGTTAGGATTACGCGGATCATCAGCAGGAAAAGGGTCAATGTGGCTATGCACATCATTAGTATGTAGAATCGTTAAATGCTTATTCTCGTTACTTTCAAAACTGCTCAAAGACAATCCTAAACTTAGTAGGGCAGTACTCGCTGCTGTTTTTTCGATAAACTCTCTTCTTTTCATTTTATATATTTTTTGCAGAAATGCTTTGCTTGTTTTTTATAATTTTTATTCCTCTGTGATTCTAATATTTTTTGGAGCAACAACAGTGTCAACTTCTTTAAAATAATCAATCAATACATCTCTAAGCTTGTAGTTTAAGTCAAACTTTTGAGTGTTTTTTGCAAAGAAAGTCATGCTGTCTCCACCATTTGCCAAGTAATCGTTTGTAGCAACATAGTATGTTTTGTTTAAGTCAAGCGGTTTGCCTTGCACCATGATGTTTTTTGCCTTATTGTCTTTTGTAATTGTGAAAGTCATTCCAGACAATGGCTGAGGTTTTTTCTCCTTAATAATATAAGCAGCAATTTCTGAGATTTGCTCACCTTTTAAAGCGAGAACAACCAAACTGTTTTCGAAAGGCATAATTTCAAAAGCCGATCTTGTTGTAACATTTCCTTTTGGAAGAATAGCACGAATACCGCCATGATTTAAAAGACATAAATCGATATCTTTCTTTTCGCGCGCGTTAAAAACAATGTTTCCTCTTAGCACACAAACATCTGCCATCAAGCTTCCAATGCCAGTTTGCCATTTTCCAGTGCTTTTGTCAAGAGTTTCTGGGCAATAAGCCAATACATTATCCAAATCTTTATTGATGTGATCGCGATAAGGCTTAATAAAGTTTTCAATTTCAGGAGTTTCTGCAGCTTTTTCAGTAACTGGGAGTTGTTTTCCTTCAATTTTAGTTAAATTGTAGTTATTCTTACTACAGGAAGAGATTAAAAAAAGTGTTAAGAATATAACAAAAAGTTTTAAAAATCCGTTATACTTTTTTAGTTTTACCATTTTAAATGCAACTTAAATAATTAATTTTGTAATCTAGTAAAAGTACTATGTTTTTGAATTATATAAAGGAATTTTTTGTAAAAAAATCATTAAATAATAATTTAAATAAGGAAAAAAACGAAGTATTTACTAAGAACGTCCAATCAATTGGTTTATTGATAGATGAGAGCGATTTTGAGTATTCGGAAGCGGTAGTAAAGGAGTTAACGCTCCACGGAATTGCTTTAGAAAATATAAAAGTTCTTGCGTACAAAGGAAAATTTAAGGAAAAAGAAACCTATTCTCGTCCAACTTTTGGTAAAAAACACATCAGTTGGAACGGAGAAATTACAGAAGGTTTCTTGAATGATTTTGTAAATTCAGAATTTGATCTTTTGCTGAGTTATTATAATGTCGAGAATAGTATTTTGATGTTAATCACGAGTAAGTCAAAAGCTAAATTTAAAGTCGGATTTTCTGCTGTAGATCAGAGGCTAAATCGTTGGATGATTAGTACAGAATTAGGAAGCTATAAACTATTTGTTTCCGAATTGTTTAGGTATTTAAAAAATATAAAATAAATTAATAATAATATGCAATCATTGATAGGAACTGGTGTTGCGCTTGTGACGCCATTTAAAAAAGATTTTTCAGTTGACATTGAGGCTTTACAGCGAATTGTAAACTTCTCTATAGATGGCGGAGTGGAGTATCTTGTTGTGATGGGGACAACAGCAGAAAATGCAACCCTTACAACAGAGGAGAAAGAGTTGGTTATAAAGACTGTAATCGATGTGAATAAAGGAAGATTGCCTCTAGTTTTAGGAGTTGGGGGAAATAATACTATGCAGATTGTTGAGGAGCTAAAAACAAGAGATTTTTCTGCTTTTGAAGCGATATTATCAGTTTCTCCATATTATAATAAACCAACTCAGGAAGGAATTTATCAGCATTTTAAAGCAATTGCGGAAGCTTCTCCAATTCCGGTAATCCTATATAATGTTCCTGGAAGAACGGCAAGTAACATGCTTCCTTCAACAGTGGTGCGTTTGGCTAACGATTTTAAAAATGTTGTAGCTATTAAAGAAGCAGCTGGAGATATGGCTCAAGCGATGCAGATTATTAAAAATGCTCCAAAAGATTTCTTAGTGATTTCTGGTGATGATATGCTAGCTTTGCCGATCGTTTTGGCTGGAGGAGCAGGTGTTATTTCTGTAATCGGACAAGGTTTTCCTAAAGAATTTTCAGAAATGATCCGTTTAGGACTAAATAAAAAAGCGGCTGACGCTTACAAAACACATTACTTTTTGTCAGACAGTATTGATATGATTTTTGAGCAGGGAAATCCAGCTGGAATCAAACAAATCTTCCAAGCCCTTGGAATTGCTGAGAATACTGTTCGTCTACCATTGGTTTCTGTTGATGAATCTCTAGCAACAAGGCTAAATGACTTTGTAAAAAACAGCATTAAATAATTGTTAAAGTGCTAGTATTTTAAGATACTAAAAAATTATTTTGCAGTAGCTAAATTAATAACTAAATTTGCCACCGAAACTTCGGTGCGATTTCACTTTGGCATAATTAATTGTCTGAGAGATTGTAATAACAGTAAGAAAATGAAAAAAATAGTATCGCTATTAATTGTTGTAACTCTTTTTTATTCTTGTGGAGAATATCAAAAAGCGTTGAAAAATGATGATGTTGCAGCAAAATTTGAAGTGGCAACAAAAATGTATGATGCTGGTAAATACACAAAGGCGATTCGTCTTTTTGAGCAACTGGCAACTTCGTACAGAGGAAAACCACAAGCAGAAAAACTGTTTTACATGTTTTCGCAGTCGTATTATAAAACAAAACAATATTATTTAGCTGGTTATCAGTTTGAAGCTTTTGTTTCAGGGTATCCAAGAAGTGAAAAAGTGCAGGAAGCTGCGTTTTTAGGAGCTTATAGTTATTCTAAGTTGTCGCCAGTTTATAGCTTAGATCAAGCAGATACGGTAAAGGCATTAGAGAAATTACAGACTTTTATTGAAAATTATCCAAATTCTGAATATATTCCTCAAGCAAATGAGACTGTACAGAAGCTAAATGGTAAATTGGAGAAAAAAGCTTACGAGAATGCTAAAGGATACAATACAATATCAGATTACAAATCGGCTTTAATAGCTTTTGATAACTTTATTGCTGATTTTCCTGGTACACCATTTAAAGAAGATGCGCTTTTCTATAAATACGATTCTGCATATAAATTGGCAATTAACAGTGTTCCTTCAAAAATGGAAGATCGTTTACATGTTGCACAAACATGCTATGCTAACTTATTGAAGTTTAAAAGCGATACGAAATATAAAAAAGAGGCAGACGAAATGAATGCCAGAGTTGAAACAGATTTACAAAAATTTACTAAATAAAATAAAGTCATGGATTTAAAAAAGACGAATGCTCCTGTAAACACAATAACTTACAATAAAACAGTTATTGAAGAGCCAACAGGAAATGTGTATGAGGCAATTACCATTATGGCTAAAAGAGCAAATCAAATTAATTCAGAGATTAAAAAAGAATTGACTGAAAAATTAGAAGAGTTTGCTACTTACAATGATAGTCTAGAAGAAGTTTTTGAAAATAAAGAACAAATTGAAGTTTCTAAATTTTACGAAAAATTACCAAAACCACACGCTTTAGCTGTTCAAGAATGGTTAGACGGTAAAACTTACCACAGAAGTTCAAACAAATAATAGTACAATGTCAGTTTTAAACGGGAAAAAGATTTTACTGGGTGTTTCCGGTGGAATCGCAGCGTATAAAACAGCCACTTTAGTACGACTTTTTATAAAAGCAGGTGCACATGTCCAAGTGATCATGACACCTGCTTCTAAGGATTTTGTAACCCCACTTACATTATCTACACTATCAAAAAATCCAGTACATTCAAGTTTCTTTAATCAGGATGATGAAGAGGCAGTTTGGAACAATCATGTAGAATTGGCTCTTTGGGCAGATTTTATGTTGGTTGCGCCTGCTACTGCAAATACTTTGTCTAAAATGGCTACAGGAAATTGTGATAACCTTTTAATTGCGACCTACTTATCGGCAAAATGTCCCGTTTACTTTGCGCCAGCAATGGACTTGGATATGTACAAACATCCTTCGACTTTATCGAGCTTTGCGGCATTGAAACAGTACGGAAATATTATGATTCCTGCTGAAAGCGGAGAATTGGCAAGTGGTTTGTCAGGTGAGGGCCGAATGGCTGAACCTGAGAATATTGTAGCTTTTCTAGAAGCTGATTTAGAAAGTAAATTGCCTTTAAAAGGAAAAAAAATACTAGTTACCGCAGGACCGACATACGAAGCGATTGACCCTGTACGTTTTATAGGGAATCATTCGTCAGGAAAAATGGGATTTGATATTGCTAATGAAGCGGCAAGCTTAGGTGCAGAAGTGTTCTTAATTGCAGGGCCAACTCATTTAAAAGCAAAAAATAGTCTGATAAAAGTGGTAGATGTTGTTTCGGCTCAAGAAATGTACGATGCTTGTCATTTGTATTTTAATGAAGTTGATGCGGCAATCGCTGCTGCTGCTGTTGCAGATTACAGACCTAAATTTGTTGCAGATCAAAAGATTAAAAAGAATACTGTCGAATTTTCGATAGATTTAGAGAAAACAAAAGATATCTTGTCTTCTTTAGGCGCTATCAAAAAAAATCAGTTTTTAATCGGGTTTGCATTAGAAACTGAAAATGAAATTGAAAATGCTAAGCTGAAAATTCAGAAAAAAAACTTAGATTTGATTGTTTTAAATTCCTTACAAGATAAAGGTGCAGGTTTTAAAAAAGAAACCAATAAAGTTACTTTTATTGATAAAAATTTTGAGATCGAACCTATGGAATTAAAATCAAAAGAATCTGTTGCGGCTGATATTTTGAATAAAGTTATTCTGCATTTTTCAAAATCATAAATTTAGAATATACGCCGAAAACATAAATTGGAAACAACTTATGTTATAAAATTAAATATCTAGACGATTATGAAGAAGATAGTTACGCTATTAGTATTTTTAAGCTTTGGTTTTGTACAAGCTCAACAGTTAAATTGTACAGTGACTATTAATACAGAACGATTAACAAACCCAAATAATCAGGTTTTTAAAACGCTTCAGACTTCTTTGGCTGAGTTTGTCAATAAAACAGACTGGACAGGCTCTGTTTTAAAACAAAATGAGAGAATAAACTGTTCAATGTATATTACTTTATCATCTAACAGTTCAGATCAATTCACTGGAACCATTCAAGTTCAGTCTTCGAGATTGATTTTTAATTCAACCTATTCTTCTCCGGTTTTAAATTACAACGATAAAGATTTTAATTTTAGATATACAGAGTACGAACCATTATTGTTTAACCCAAGTACTTACGAATCAAACTTAGTTTCTGTAATATCTTTCTACTGTTATGTGATTTTAGGGATGGATGCCGATACTTTTCAGATGGGAGCAGGAAATCCATATCTTCAAACCGCGCAAAATATTGCCAATGTTGCACAACAGGGAGGTTTTAAAGGATGGAACCAATCTGACGGACTTCAAAATCGATACTATTTAATTAATGATATGATTGCTCCAACCTATAGCGATTTGCGTCAGACTACTTATGCATATCATACAGGATTGGATGCAATGACATTGGATACAAAAGCAGCTAAGGAAAAAATCAAAAATGCATTAATGCTTATTGGTAAGTTAAACTCTGTTAAGCCAAATGCTTTTATAACCCGAGTTTTCTTTGATGCAAAATCAGATGAAATTGTTTCTATTTTTTCTGGAGGCCCAAGTATCACAATTACAGATTTAACCGATGTCTTAAATAAAGTTTCGCCGTTAAATTCTACAAAATGGTCACAGATTAAATACTAATCTCGTTTTTCATTTTTATCTTCGCTACTTTTTAACCTTATATTTTTACAAATCGACCTATGATTACATCACTGTCAATTAAAAATTATGCTCTTATCGAAAAACTGGCTATAGATTTTTCTAAAGGTTTTTCTATAATTACAGGTGAGACAGGTGCGGGAAAGTCAATTATTTTAGGGGCTATTGGTCTTGTTTTGGGTAAAAGGGCAGATCTAACTTCATTAAAAAATAAAGAAGAAAAATGTGTTATTGAGGCACAATTTGAAATTGGAAAATATAATTTAAAGGAGTTTTTTGAAGCTAATGATTTGGATTATGAAGATGAAACCATCATTAGGAGAGAAATTTTACCTTCTGGAAAATCTCGTGCATTTATAAATGATAGTCCGGTAAATCTTCAAGAATTGCAAGATTTGAGTTTGTATTTGATTGATATTCATTCACAGCAGCAAACTCAGGAATTGTCAGATGAAAATGTTCAGTTTAAAATTATTGATGCCATTGCAAACAATAATGACATAATTGCTGAGTATCAGAAACTGCTTAAGTCTTATAAGTCAGATAAATCGAAGTTAAATGCTTTGCTTAAAAAACAAAGTGATGCTGGGAAAGAGCAGGAATATCATACATTTTTATTGAATGAACTGGTTGCGGCTCAATTGAAATCTGGAGAGCAGGAAGAGTTAGAAGCAGATTACGAAAAACTGAATAATGTTGAGATAATTAAAGAATCTCTAGATAAATCTTTGACAATTGCCAATGAAGAGCAATTTGGTGTTTTTCATAGTCTGAATGAAATCAAAAATGCTTTGCAAAAAGTTGCACCTTTCTCTGTAGAGTACCAAAATTTGTTTGAAAGAGTAACAAGTTTGACGATAGAGTTTGATGATGTTTCTAAAGAATTGGAAAATTGCTCAGAAAAATTATTGAATGATCCTGCACAATTAGAATTGATCAACCAAAAACTGCAGTCGATTTATAATTTACAGAAAAAACATCAAGTGAGTACTGTAGATGAGTTATTGCAAATTCAGTCCGATTTAGGAAATTCTTTGCTTGAGCTTGATAATATGGATGAAGAAATAGCTTCATTGACTAAAATTATCGAGGAAAAAGCAACAGAGCTTGATGTTTACGCATCGAAAATACATCAAAATAGATTAGATGCAATTCCTACGCTATCAGCACAATTGGTTTCAATTCTCGAGACTTTAGGAATGCCTAATGCACGTTTTAATATGGAATTGCAGCCTTCTGAAACGTATTTTCAAAACGGAAAAGACGAATTGCAATTCTTGTTCTCAGCAAATAAAGGAACAGATTTTGGCTTGCTAAAAAAAGTAGCGTCAGGCGGAGAGATGTCTCGTATTATGCTGGCTGTAAAAGCAATTTTAGCTAAATATTCAAAACTACCAACTTTGATTTTTGATGAAATTGATACAGGGGTTTCGGGAGAAATTGCCATAAGAATGGGAGAAATTATGAAAGAAATGAGTGCAACAATGCAGATATTTGCCATTACGCATTTACCTCAAATTGCGGCAAAAGGAGATTCTCATTTTAAAGTTTCTAAGTCTACAGTTGGCGACGATACGCAATCTGAATTGAAACTTTTATCGCAAGAAGACCGAATTATAGAAATAGCCCAAATGTTATCTGGAGCAAACATCTCTGACTCAGCATTAAATCACGCAAAAGAATTATTGAATTAAAATAGACGAATGGAAAGTTTGAGTTTTTACGAAAATCAATTTATTAAGGCAGACGCATTAATTTCTGAAGGAAATTCTGCAGATGCAAAAGAGCTGCTGGAAGAAATTTTATCTCAGTATCCTGATTTTGGTAAAGCTCACAATCATTTGGGATGGATTTATTATAATAAATTAAGTGACTTCGAAAGAGGAATCTATCATTATAAATTGGCCATGAAGTTTGATTCTAAATATCCAGCTCCATATTTAAATTACACCTATCTGCTAATTGATATAGGGAGATATGCAGAAGCAAAAGAGCATATTAATTTTACATTGGCTAATTTAGAAAATGCAGATAACTCTACTTATAACAGTGAATTAGGAAGGATGGCGGAGTATGAAAGCCAATATACTAAGGCATTCAATTTTTATAAAGAAGCAAAGAGGAATGCATTAAACCCAAATTTTATTGACAATATGAAGGCTAATATGAAAAGGGTTAAGGATAAAATGTCTATTTTTGAAAAATTAAAACTGAAATTGAAATAATACAAAAAAAAATAATTGCAAGATGATTATAGAACCTAGAATGAGAGGATTTATTTGTTTGACTGCCCACCCAACGGGAGCTGAACAAAATGTAAAAAATCAAATCGAATACGTAAAATCTAAAGGAGAAATCGCTGGTGCTAAAAAAGTTTTAGTAATCGGTGCTTCTACAGGTTTCGGATTGGCTTCAAGAATTACTAGTGCTTTTGGTTCTGGTGCATCAACAATTGGAGTGTTTTTTGAAAAACCACCAGTTGAAGGAAAAACAGCTTCTCCAGGATGGTATAATTCTGCAGCATTCGAAAAAGAAGCTCATAAAGCAGGTTTATATGCAAAAAGTATCAATGGTGATGCATTCTCAAACGAAATCAAAAGAGAAACTTTAGATTTGATTAAAGCAGATTTAGGACAAGTAGATCTTATAATTTATAGTTTAGCGTCTCCAGTACGTACAAATCCAAATACAGGGGTTACGCATCGTTCAGTTTTAAAACCAATAGGACAAACTTTTACAAACAAAACTGTTGATTTTCACACAGGAAAAGTTTCAGATGTTTCTATTAATCCTGCAAATGAGGAAGATATTGAAAATACTGTAGCGGTAATGGGAGGTGAAGACTGGGCAATGTGGATTGATGCCTTGAAAGCTGAAAATTTATTAGCTGAAGGAGCTACAACAGTTGCTTATTCTTACATCGGGCCAGCTTTAACTGAAGCTGTTTATAGAAAAGGAACAATCGGTCGTGCAAAAGATCACTTAGAGGCTACTGCATTTACTATCGAAGATTCTTTAAAATCTATCGGAGGAAGAGCTTATGTTTCTGTAAATAAAGCTTTGGTTACTCAAGCAAGTTCTGCAATTCCAGTAATTCCATTGTATATTTCTCTTTTATATAAAATCATGAAAGAAGAAGGGATTCACGAAGGTTGTATTGAGCAAATCCAGCGTTTATTCCAAGACAGATTGTATAATGGTTCTGAAGTTCCTGTTGATGAAAAAGGAAGAATCAGAATTGATGATTGGGAAATGCGTGAAGATGTTCAAGAAAAAGTGGCCAAACTTTGGTTGGAAGCTACAACTGAAACATTGCCAGAAATTGGTGATTTAGCTGGTTACAGAAGTGATTTCTTAAATTTATTCGGATTCGAAGTTCCTGGTGTTGATTACAACGCAGACACTAACGAAGTTGTTGAGATTGAAAGTATCAAATAATATATTTTTACTTAGTAAAACCAAAAACCATCAACCAAAAGTTGATGGTTTTTTTGTGAATATACCATATCTTTGTTAAAATTTTAAAACAATAAAAATATACCCTTTAATAACGCACATTCTGCTATGATTTTTTCTTTAATTATACCCGTGTATAATCGTCCTGATGAAGTTGATGAGCTTTTGGAAAGTCTCTCAAAATCTGATTATAATGAAGCTTTTGAAATTGTTCTTGTCGAAGATGGATCTTCTATTCCATGTCGGGATGTGGTGATGAAGTATCAAGGAAAATTAAATATATCATACTACTTTAAAGAAAACTCTGGTCCAGGAGATTCTAGAAATTTTGGGATGCAGAGAGCTAGAGGTGATTATTTTATCATTTTTGATTCAGATTGCATTATACCGTCACAATATTTAACCGAAGTTCGAAAAGAATTAGATGCAAATTATGTAGACTGTTTTGGAGGTCCTGATAAAGCATTAGATAGTTTTTCTGATATTCAAAAAGCCATCAATTTTGCTATGACTTCTTTCTTGACTACAGGCGGAATTAGAGGTGGTTCGGAGAAGATAAACAAGTTTCAGCCACGCAGTTTTAATATGGGTATTTCTAAGAAAGCTTTTGAGGCATCAAAAGGATTTGGAAACATTCATCCGGGTGAAGATCCAGATTTATCAATTCGTTTGTGGAATTTAGGCTTCGAGACAAGGCTTTTTAAAGAAGCTTATGTGTATCATAAAAGAAGAATCGATTGGGAAAAATTCTCAATTCAGGTAAATAAATTTGGTATTGCTCGACCGATTTTAAATAGCTGGTATCCAGAACATAATAAGTTAACTTTTTTCTTTCCGACTTTCTTTATACTTGGATTATTATTAGCTTTTTTATTGTTAATTTTCAATATCGATATTTTATTACAATTATATTTCGTATATTTCGTTATAATTTTTCTTACAGCCAGTATTCAAAATAAAAGTATCAAAATTGGATATCTGTCTGTAATTGCAGTGTGGAAACAGTTTTTTGGTTACGGAACAGGATTTTTAAAATCCTACATTAAAGTAATTTTATTAAAGAAAAAACCACAAGAGGCTTTTCCGCGTATGTTTTTTTAAATTATAAGAATGACAAAAGTTATTGGTCTTACAGGAGGAATTGGCAGTGGGAAAACGACTGTTGCCAACTATTTTCAAGAAATGGGCGTTCCTGTTTATATTGCCGATGACGGTGCTAAAAGAGTAATGCAGTCAAAAAACATTCTGTCAGAAGTAAAAGCTGCATTTGGTGGCAATATTTTTGATAATGATATTTTAAATCGTGCTAAACTAGCTCAAATTGTTTTTAATGATAAAGAACAATTGGCAAAATTAAATGCGATTGTGCATCCAGCGGTAAAATTAGATTTTGATGATTGGGTAAAAGAGCACAAGAATAATGATTATGTAATGTATGAAGCTGCTATTTTATTTGAAAGCGGCCGATATAAAGATTGTGACGTAATTATAACCGTAACAGCACCCGAAGAGGTAAGAATTGATAGGGTTATAAAACGAGATAAAACCACCCGTGAAGAAGTTTTAAGTAGAATGAAAATGCAGTGGAATGATGAAAAACGAATTTCTAAGAGCAATTTCGTGATTAATAACAATAATCTTAAAAATGCTAAAGAAGAAGTTGTTAAAATTCTTAAAATTTTAAATATAAAACAAAAACAGTCTTAAATGTTAATATTTGGTTAATGTATTATTTAGTATATTGTTAAAATATTAATTTTGTTTCGATGAATAAATTATTTTTTAGAATACTTGTTTTATTGATGAGTTTGTCCTTGATAGGGATAATTCTGGTGCAAGTGTTTTGGTTCAATTCTTCGTTCAAAAATAATGAAGAGCAATTTAAATACCACGTTACTCAAGTAATTGGAAATGTTGCAGACAAGCTGGAACAACAAGAAGAGTACAGTTTCTACGACAAATACAACCGTATTAAAGACAGTACGGGTAAAATTCCAAAAAAAGAAGATTTACTAGAAGTACTTTATGTACAAAGAAACACAAAAACGAATAAAACAATCGTTTATTCAAGCACATTGACATCTGAAGATTACGATATTAATGGTTCAGTTTTTAACAAAAAATTCAGTAGCGAGCGTTTTAAAAATTTTAGTTCAAAAAGAATAACTGAAGTTTATAATAACCACAACGGAATTGATAATAATAATTTAGGTCAAAGTATAATTCCTGATCAAAGATTTGAAAAATCAGGAAGTTTAGATATTTTAAATAAAGTTCAACAGCAGATTCAATACAAAGATATTGCTTCTCTAACTCCAATTGAAGGGAGAGTTACAAAGGAAAGGCTTTTTAAATTATTGAAAAAAGAACTTGAAGAATATGGTGTAAAAACCAAATTTGAATTCGGAATATACAGCAGTGGCGTTCCAACAAAGATTAAATCCGATGGATTTCATTTTGATAAAGAATCCACATATGATATTCCAATTTATACAGATAATGAAGGGAATAGCAAATATGAATTATCAGTTACTTTTCCTCACAAAAAGAAATTCTTATTATCTGAATTATTAAGTATTACTATTTTGTCAATAGTTTTTACATTAATTATAATAGTTGCATATACAAGTGCGTTAAATCAATTATTGCGTCAGAAACACATTTCTGAAATCAAGACCGATTTTATTAATAACATGACGCATGAGTTTAAAACTCCTATTGCAACTATAAACCTAGCATTAGATGCTATTAGAAGTCCGAAAGTTATTGAAGATAAAGAAAAAGTGTATCGTTATCTTCAAATGATTCGAGATGAAAACAAAAGAATGCACGCTCAAGTTGAGAATGTTCTCCGTATTTCAAAATTAGAAAAGAGAGAACTTGACATAACTAAAGAGCCAACTGTAATTACAGATATAATTGACGATGCTATTGAGCATGTGAATCTTATTTTAGAAGACAGAAATGGTTCGGTAGTAAAGCATTATAACGCAGCAAGAACAACTTGTTTGATTAACGAAGTTCACTTTACAAACGTGCTGGTTAATATTTTGGAAAATGCCATTAAATATTCTCCAGACGCACCAGAGATCGAAATCTTTACTGAAAACATTAAAGATATGATCCTGATAAAAGTGAGAGATCATGGATTGGGAATGAGTAAGATAGCTCAAAAACGAGTATTTGAGAAATTTTACAGAGAACACACAGGGGATCTTCATAATGTAAAAGGACACGGATTAGGCCTTGCTTACGTAAAACGAATAGTAGAGGATCACAATGGTCAAGTATATGTAGAAAGCGAAAAAGGAAAAGGTAGCACCTTTATAATAAAAATACCATTAATAAATTAAAATATGGAAAATACTAACAAAAGAATACTTTTAGTAGAAGATGACCTAAATTTTGGGGCGGTTCTTAAAGATTATCTAATGTTAAATGACTTTGAAGTTACTTTAGCTAAAAACGGTATGGAAGGTTTCGAGAAGTTCAAGAAAGATGTGTACGATTTATGTATTCTTGACGTAATGATGCCTTATAAAGATGGTTATACTTTGGCCAAAGAAATTAGAGAGAAGAACAGTGAAGTGCCAATTATATTTTTAACAGCAAAATCTATGAAAGAAGATGTGTTAAAAGGTTATAAAGCTGGTGCGGACGACTATTTAAATAAACCTTTTGATTCAGAAGTTCTTTTAATGAAGATTAAAGCAATCATTCAAAGAAAATCAGCTGATACAAAAGCAGAACAAGTACAGTTTGAATTTAATATTGGAAAATTCCACTTAAATTCAAAACTAAGATTCTTAACTTTCAAAGATGAAGAGCCAATTAAATTGTCTCCAAAAGAAAATGAACTGTTAAAAATGCTTATTCTTCATGAAAATGATTTAATGCCAAGAGAATTAGCTTTAACAAAAATCTGGAGAGATGATAACTACTTTACATCAAGAAGTATGGACGTTTACATCGCTAAATTAAGAAAATATCTAAAAGCAGATGAAGATGTTGAAATCTTAAACATTCATGGAGAAGGTTTCAGATTGGTAATAAAAAGCAAAGTTTCTGAATAATCATTCAGCAAAAAAATAGATAAGCTCTGAGAAATCAGGGCTTTTTTTGTGCATGAAATAAAAATATTTTAATTTATTTTTTGTGATATAGATTTGCTTTTAATTATTTGATTCTAAAAACAATAGAGTTGGTTTTAAAAGCTCAAAATATATTGGTTAAATTTATTTTGAAGAATTTTCTTTAAATAAATTTGGAAAATCAAAAAAGTATTATGAATATTTGCACACGAAAAAAATAATAACCCTTTAAAAACGAAGAAAAAATGTTTGTACTTACATTGACATCTCAGAGCTTTACACCAAACGTATTTGGTGAAGCAATTCTTCGTGGCTTATTTCAATCCTAGAAATATATTTTTAGATATATAAAAAAAGCCCGAAGACAATAAGTTTCGGGCTTTTTTTTATTCTAGACTCTTCAAAATTTTCCCGAAAATCGATTTTTAGATTTTATCCATCAGGATAAATAGTTTGGCCTTTTTGGCTGTTAATTTAATGCACGATAATTTTTTTATGGAAAATTATACGGTAGACGAGTATGCTTTATGTACTCGTTTTAAAAGTAAAAGAAAAAAGAAAAGATTAGTAAAAGAAGATATTGAAAAACAATTAATCCAGTTAAGAAAACTTGAAATCGACCTTTGGAAAAAGCGTAAAGACTTACCATTGGTTCCTTTGGAAATTCCGTATCAAAAAGGCTGGCAACGTAATTTTAAATTAAGAGATGATATTGCTAGATCAAGTGAAGCGTCGTTTTACAGAGAGTTATTGGAAAAAATAAATACATGGCAGTTTTCTTCTGAAAAATCTTTTAAAAGAAAGGAAAAGAGAAAGAGAAAACATCTGTATGTTGAAAAACTCCAAACTGTAAAAGAATTTTCGGAGTGGGAGTGGAGAAGTTCAAAATTAGAATTGACCGAAAAAGAAAAAGCACATTTTTACAAAAGGGAACGTTGGTGCAGCAATTTTAAACGATACAAAATTCATTATGTATTTAACGAACCTTGGCGATATGTTCTTCGTGTAAGCCCTTATATGATAACACATACTAGAATGGTCGATTCAGATTTAGAAAGCCAAATTCAGCTTCTTGACAATTATATTGTTAATCATAATCTGAGAGATAAAATAAATAGATTAATACACGGCAGTTCTCATAAATGGAGTTACTATGAAAAGGAAAATCCAAAAGAGATAAGCCCAATTAAAAATAAAAGTCTGCATGCTTTGTATCAGGAATATGCAGACGAAATGATAGAAAATCATGGGAAATAAATTATCTGGAAAAGACCTGATTAAATTAGGTTTTCCAAAAAATAATTCAATAAATATCGCCTTAGGGCAGATAAACAGATATAGAAAAAGAGAAAAAAAGGAATCTATTCTAACAGAAGCAAAGGATGTATTGTTAAATCCTGAAAAATATGAAGGAAATGGAACTTGGGGTAAAGTAGCCGAAGGTTTAATCAAACCCGTTCAGGTAAGAATGCATCAGCTTAAAAATACAAGAGCGCCCTTTAAGATTTTTGGTGAGAACGAAATAGACGAACAGGCTAAATTTCAATTGTACGATTCGTTGAAACTCCCAGTATCGGTTGCTGGAGCTTTAATGCCGGATGCGCACTCAGGCTACGGATTGCCTATTGGAGGCGTTTTAGCAACAGACAATGCCGTGATTCCGTATGGAGTTGGAGTTGATATTGGATGCAGAATGAGTCTTTCCATTTTTGATTTGCCAGCTTCTCATTTCAAAGGAAAAGAACATCAATTAGAAGCTATTTTGAAAGACAATACCAAGTTTGGAATGTATGAGACGCATGCTTCAAGAGTAGATCATGAAGTATTTTATAAAAGTGAATTCAAGGATATTCCGTTGTTAAAGAATCTTTTACCAAAAGCTTACAAACAATTGGGAACTTCAGGAGGAGGAAATCATTTTGTAGAATTCGGAATTGCAAAAATCGATAATCCAGAAAACGAATGGAAGTTGGAGAAAGGAGAATATTTTGCTGTTCTTTCGCATAGCGGTTCCCGCGGATTGGGTGCTAATATTGCAAAACATTACACGTATTTGGCCACAAAACAATGTCCGTTGCCCAAAAATGTACAGCATTTAGCTTGGCTAGATTTGAATACACATGATGGTCAGGAATATTGGCTGGCTATGAATTTAGCTGGAGAATATGCAAAAGCTTGTCACGATGATATTCATAGACGAATTGCCAAAGCGATTGGAAAAAGAGTAGTGGTAACAATAGAAAATCACCACAATTTTGCTTGGAAAGAAATGGTAAATGGTCAGGAATGTATTGTGCATAGAAAAGGAGCAACACCTGCAGGTGAAGGACAATTGGGAATTATTCCAGGTTCTATGACAGCGCCAGGTTTTATTGTAAAAGGAAAAGGTAATGAAGAAAGTTTAAACTCTGCTTCGCATGGTGCTGGACGTTTGTTTTCGAGAGCTAAATGCAAAAGTACTTTTACGCAAAGTGAAATCAAAAAGGTTTTGAAAGCCAACGATGTAACCTTAATTGGAGGAAATATTGATGAAGCACCAATGGCATACAAAGACATTACAAAAGTAATGGCAAACCAAACTGATTTAGTTGAAGTTTTAGGAACATTTACGCCTAAAATTGTTAGGATGGACCGCTAAAAATTAAAAATTATGGAAAGATTTCAAGACGAAAATAAATGGTTGGGAAATTTTTATAACGAGATTTTCGTAAGATGCCCCAAATGTGAATCTAAAGGAGTTTTAAAAGAAGTGCCTGGAAATTGTGAATGCGGAAAATGTACTACAATGGCTTTCGAATGCAAAACGTGTTTTTATAAGATTGATGAACCTGTTTATCAATACAAAGCATATGGAAAGCATTATTGTGGCAATTGTTATGAAAAATTCGATTACGAATCTCAGATTTTTAAAGAGATTCCAGAAATATATCAGGTTAAATGCCCGTATTGCAGTTTTCAGGAAGAAATAAAGCCAGGAGTTTCTAGAATTAGAAAAGAAGCTAAGAAAGACGGTTTAGTAAGAGAACCATGGCATAATTTGCTTCTTTGGTTTCAAAAAGAAATCAAAGGAAATATTTTTTGGGTTTACAATTATGAACATATAATGTACTTGGAAAGATACATTAAAGCCGATTTGAGAGAAAGAAATAATAATGGAAGCGGGAATGGAACGATGGTTTCGAGACTTCCAAAATTTATTAAAGAAGCAAAAAACAGAGAAAAGCTTCTTAAGATATTAGAAAAATGGAAAGAATAATTCAGATAACGGCGGGTCGCGGACCTGCAGAATGCACTTGGGTGGTTGCCCAAGTGCTTAAAAAAGTACTTGAAGAAGCACAAGAACAGCAATTGGAAACTGTTTTGCTGCAAAGACAAGCAGGAACTGAAAACGGAACTGTAGAAACAGCTTCAATCGCTGTAAAAGGAAAGAATGCTGATCAGTTTGTGAATTCTTGGATAGGAACAGTTCAGTGGATTGGCCAAAGTCAGTTTAGGAAAATGCACAAGCGTAAAAACTGGTTTATTGGAATCTTTGAAATTGAACAACAAAAAAACAACATATTTTCTGAAAACGATATTCAATATCAGGCCATGAGAAGTTCTGGTGCGGGTGGTCAGCACGTAAATAAAGTAAGTTCGGCAATCAGAGCGACGCACATTCCAACCGGAATTGCAGTAGTTTCTATGGACAGCCGTTCGCAGCACCAAAACAAAAAATTGGCAACAGAAAGATTAATTAAAAAACTAGAAGACGAGAAACTGATTCAGCTTAAAAATCATGTGGGACAACAATGGGAAAATCAGCTCAATGTACAACGAGGAAATCCAGTGAGAGTTTTTACCGGAAGTGATTTTAAAAAGAATAAAGTGGAGAAAAGTTACAAAGGGACTCGTGAGAAATTAAAAAATGATTTACGAAATGAAAACAACTGATAAATACCTTTTTCAAGCGTTGGATAATTATCCTTATTCGCTTGAAGAAACTATAGAATCTTTGGATTATGCTTTTTCTTATGACGATACAAATACAATGGTTTTGTGTTTATACGGAAGAATTCAGGCAGAACAATTAATGAATTATGAAGAGGCAAAATCTTATTTTCAGCAAGCTTTATCTATTAATATTCATGCGCTTGAAGTATATCCGTATTATTTGCAAACCTTGATCGTGAATGAAGATTATGAAGAAGCTCAAAAGCTAATTGATTTTGCTTTAACTGTAAAAGGAATAAACAAGTCTGAAATTTACATCAAAAAAGCAATTCTGTTAGAAGTACAGCATAAATTTAAAGAAGCTTTAAAAGAAATTAAGCAAGCAAAATTATATTCTGTTCAGCATGATTATGACTCTGGAATTAGTGAAGTGGAGAAAAGAATTAAAGTTAAAGTTGGTTTGTTGAAAAAGAAGAAAGAGAAGAAAGAGGATAAATCTAAGAAAGGCTCTAAAAAGAAATCAAAGTGATTTTAAACAAAAAACGATGCAATTTAGCATCGTTTTTTTTTTTGTTCTATGAAGAATATTTAGATAAAGTTTGTCATTTCGACGAAGGAGAAATCTCCGCGAGTAACTCCGCAATGAATGTCCAATCTTTGTAGAGCTTCTTGTGGAGATTTGCTTCGCCTATTCGCTATCGCTCGGATCTCCTTCGTCCAAATGACAATATTGCGGGAAAATAGGAAATAAAACTTGTTTATAAACTTCTTTTACTTCCAGTGCAACTCCAAAGCAAAACAAGTTTTATCGTCTTTCGTGATGCTGAATGTTGCTGTTGTATGATCGTCGTCTTCGCTTTCATGAATTACCACGTTATCGTGTAACGAAAGCTCTTTCATGAAATTCATTTCAAAGCTTTTTACTTCTTGTTTTATAATTCTTTTTGGATCGACATGATCCAGACACCATTCTAAGTATTTTACGTTATTGACGTGGTTTACAATGTCTAAATCTGATAAATAAACTGTTTTTTCGAAAACAGCTTCTTTTTCGTGGTTGATATTTATTTTAGAAAAGCCTTCTGTTGTTGCTCTTTTTTCTGGGAACAATTCGAAATGTTCATAAGGCAAAGCTAAGGCTTCTGGACGACGTGCTTTGGTATTAAAAACGGCCCAATAGGTTTCGCTTCCAACAATCTTTTTCCCATTTACATACATTTCAAGCGCACGAACCGAACGTGAATTTTCGAGGCTATTGATCCAAGTTTTTACCGTTACAACATCTTGCCATTTTGGTAAAGCAGTTACTTCTACACGCATTCTGCTTAAAACCCAAGCCTGATCAAATTCCTGCATATCTGTAAAACTGATTCCGCCAACTTCTGAATGTGAAGCAGCGGTAAGCTGTAAAAGATTACATAAATCGGTGTATTTTAAGTAGCCATTTGGCGTACATTGTGTAAAATTAATTTCCCAGTCTTTACTTAAAACTGATGTGAAATTTGGTGATATTGGCATTGCTAATTTTAGATTTTTAGATTGTTGATTTTAGATTTTTCCTGAGGAAAATAGAATAAAGATGAAAGAGAAAAGACTTCTATTTTAGAAGATTTTCTATATAATTTATAATCTCCTTTCTATCAGTCGAATAATCAAACCATTTGGTGTTTTCATTTCGTTTAAACCACGTTAATTGTCTTTTAGAAAATCGGCGTGTGTTCTTTTTGATTTCTTCAATTGCGAATGGCAAAGTGAAATTTCCGTCAAAATAACTAAATAATTCTCTATAACCGACCGTTTGTAAAGCATTTAACTCTTTGTTGGGATAAAGTGATTTGGCTTCTTCCAGCAATCCCATATCCATCATAATATCGACACGTTGGTTGATTCTGTTATAAATGATTTCTCTGTCGGCATCTAAACCAATTAAAATAAGAGTGAAGTTTCTGTTGTTTTTCTTTAAATTTAAGAATGAAGAATAGGGTTTTTGAGATCCAATACAAACTTCTACAAAACGCATCATTCGTTGCGGATTTTGTAAGGTCTGCGGATTTTCGATCGTTATTTTTTGATAATAATCTGGATCTAAATTTTGTAATTGCTCTTGAAGATATTCGATTCCGAATTTTTCATAGTTTGAATTTACTTCGGCACGAATTTCTGGAGGAATTTCTGGAAATTCGTCAAAACCTTTTAATATGGCATCAACGTATAAACCTGATCCGCCAATTAAAATGGCAAAATCATTATTTTGATATAATTCTTCTAGTTTTAAAAGTGCTTCTTTTTCGTAATCGCCAACGGTATAATTCTCGAAAATGGATTTGTTTTGAATAAAATGGTGTTTTGCAGCACTTAATTCTTCCTGACTTGGAACAGCGGTTCCAATGGTCATTTCTTTAAAAAACTGACGGCTGTCGCAAGAAACAATTTCGCATTTAAAATGCTGTGCCAAAGCAATGCTTAGGGCTGTTTTCCCGATAGCTGTTGGTCCGACAATGGTTATAAGGTACTTCATATTTTTTAGCCCAGATGGAAATGGAAACCCCGGACTTATATTTGTTGTATTTTTTTGGTGTAAAAGAGCGACCAGCGGAAGCTCCTTTTATGCCTTAAAAAATTACAAATATAAGGAGGAGTTGCAATGTACAGCTGGATTAGCTTCTAAAATTAATTATTTGGCAATTCTGTTCCGCATTCGTAACAATATTTTGCATTGTCAAAATGAACTTGCGACTGACATTTTCGGCATGTTTTTTTTCCGCTTACGGAATTGTTTCTTAGGCTGCTTTTTGCAAATTCGGCTGTAACAATTCCTGTTGGAACAGCAATTATTCCGTAACCTAAAATCATTACAAATGCTGCAATAAATTGTCCTAAAGGAGTTTGGGGAGAAATGTCGCCATAACCAACGGTTGTTAAAGTAACAATTGTCCAGTAAATTCCCATCGGGATACTTGTAAATCCTGATTCTTTGCCTTCAACCAAATACATGACTGTACCGATTATAACGGTGCTGATTAAGACAAAATAAATGAAAACCAGAATTTTTTCTTTACTGGCTTCTATAGCTTCTTTTAATTGTAAAGATTGATGATTAATTTGCGGAATATGCAAAATCTTGAACAATCGAAGAAAACGCAGTGCTCTTACAATGGATAAAATACTCGCACCAGGAAAAAAGATCGATAAATACATGGGTAATACGGCAAGCAAATCGATGATTCCGTAAAAGCTGAAAACGTATTTAACGGGTTTTTGAATAGAAATAATTCTCAGTATATATTCGATGGTGAAAAAAACTGTAATTATCCATTCGCATATCAATAATTGTTCATGATATTTAGAGCTCACTCCTTCAACAGTATCAAGCATTATTAGGAGAACGCTCAGTAGGATTAAACCCAGCAATACTAAATCGAACATTCGTCCTAAAATGGTATTGGTACCATATAGAATAATTTTGACTTTTTCCCTGAAGATTTCGTATTGTGATTTTTTATTTTTCATATCACTAAAGATAATGAAAGTTTTGTTTTGTTAAAAATGAAGTATTTTTAATGATTTGCTTTTTCGGATGTAATTCTGAATGATATTTTTCACATCACGATTATGCTGCATTGGAATCAGAATGTTTTTCAGGATATCAATATTGGTGATCTGGTGATTCAAATCGTAATAAGCATAACCTTGATAGGTTCCGT
This sequence comes from Flavobacterium sp. LK-23, assembly GCF_058135255.1. Classification (NCBI taxonomy): domain Bacteria; kingdom Pseudomonadati; phylum Bacteroidota; class Flavobacteriia; order Flavobacteriales; family Flavobacteriaceae; genus Flavobacterium; species Flavobacterium sp. LK-23. The sequence goes on along the minus strand of NZ_JBYUVT010000002.1, from coordinate 144,619 downwards.
TTTCTATTAAAATCGCACTTCTTTCATTTACATTTCGGCCTCTGTCTATTAAGATCATGCTTTTATTATCGAAACTGTTTTCTGAGATAAACTGCTGTACTCTTAAATTGTAAACTTCAGGTGTAACTTCGCCAACGCAAGCGCCATCGCATTCTTTGATTTTGTATTGAAAACACTCTTTTTTGGTTTGATATAAACCAGTTAGTTTTTGGCACAAATGATATTTTGCTGTAAACCTAAAAAGTGCATTTTTACCTTCTTGCAAAGAAGCAAAAGAGGTTATTTCTTTTTTACGTCCGTCTGCTTTTTCAAGTTTTAAATTGATGTATCCGTTTTCATCTTTTTCGGCATACAAGGCGAAAGGAAAAACCGTTTTCTTTTGCGAACGATTGTATCTCGGACGATTTATTTTTACTTCCTGACTTTCTTTTAAAAGGGCGATTAATTCGCTTCCAGTTTCGTCGTAAGTTATGGTAAAGACTTCAGCCTGAATTCTTTTGCTTTTGGTTGTAACTCCAGTAAAATGCTGATTGACTCTTTTTTTGATATTTTGACTTTTGCCAATATAAATCAAAGTTCCCCCTTCGTTATAAATATAATAAACGCCTGTCTTGGCTGGCATTTGATTTAAGATATCTAAGAGTTTTGGAGAAATTCCTTTTTCGACTTCGAGTTTTATAAAATCTTTTACAATTGTTTTCTCAGTGTCTTTTTCCAAAAGCATTTTAAACAGCTTTGTCGTTGCCATAGCATCTCCACTTGCACGATGCCTATCTGCCATGGGAATTCCGAGCGCGCGCACTAGCTTCCCTAGACTGTATGAAGGTTGTTCTGGAATTAGTTTTTTGGCTAATTCTACTGTGCAAAGAGTTCTGGCTTCGAAATCGTAGCCTAAACGACGAAATTCTGTTCTCAGGATTCTATAATCAAAAGAAGCATTGTGAGCCACAATTACAGAGTCTGAAGTAATTTCGATAATGCGTTTAGCTATTTCATAAAACTTTGGAGCAGAACGCAACATCGCATTATTGATTCCAGTCAGTTTTACTACAAAGGGCTGAATCGGAATTTCAGGATTGACAAGGCTGATGAATTGGTCTACTACTTCATGTCCATCAAATTTATAGATGGCGATTTCAGTAATTCCCTCTTCATTAAATTGTCCTCCTGTAGTTTCTATGTCTAGTATTGCGTACATATTCAATGTCAATTTCAAAAATCAATGGCAATTACAATATCAAAACTCAATATCAATTTTGAAAATTGTTATTGTAATTGCCATTGTCATTGATATTGAAAAATTATCTTTTATTTATTATCATTTTTGATGAGATTGCGATTAATTGCTCTACTTCAATTAGAAGTTTATTCCTTTTGCTGTCGTCGCCTTCTTTTATATAATCTAGAATTTTTAATGAGTTTCTAGACTCTTTTAACTCTTTTACAACTAATGAAACTTTAAAGACAAAATCTTTGTCGGTTATTGTTCCTTGCGCTTCTCCAAAATTTAAAGATGCACTTCCAGACGATCTAATTAATTGATTTTTATAATATTCATTTTCAAATAGTCGTTCTAATTGTCTTGTAAAGAAAATACATTCTCCAGCAAAACGAACTAATCGATCTTCAAAATTGAATATTTTTTCCATTTAAAATTTTCCTTCCTTTAAAATTGACATTGATTTTTGCAATTGAAATTGATGTTGAAAAATTATCTGCCTCCAAAAATGCTGCTTCCAATGCGAACCATTGTGCTTCCGCATTCTATTGCCAATTGATAATCTCCAGACATTCCCATTGAGATTGTAGAGACGCACTGCAGTGCGTCTTTACCATATCCGTCAATGTTTTTTAATGAATCAAAAATGGATTTTAAATGGGTAAATTCTTTTTTAATCTGGTTTTGATTGTCTGTGAAAGTTGCCATTCCCATTAAACCTAAGATACGAATATTTTTTAACTCTTTAAACTCTGGAGAAGTTAAAAGTTCATTTAATTCGTTTTCATCCAAACCAAATTTAGATTCTTCTTCTGCAATATAAATTTGAAGAAGGCAATCTATAATTCTTTTATTTTTTAAAGCTTGTTTGTTGATTTCTTGTAATAATTTTAAACTGTCAACACCATGAATCAAAGTCACGTACGGAGCCATAAATTTGACTTTATTGGACTGAACATGACCAATCATATGCCATTGAATGTCTTTTGGCATTTGTTCCCATTTCTCGGTCATTTCCTGAATTTTGTTTTCTCCAAAAATGCGGTGGCCTGCTTCGTAAGCTTGTAATAAGTCTGAAACAGGTTTTGTTTTAGAAACGGCGACAAGAGTTACCTGTTCAGGTAAAGTTGCTTTGATTGTATGTAAGTTTGATGCTATTGACATTTTATTTATTTTTTTGAAAGCTGAATATGTAAGCTTTCATTTCTTTCTGATGGAATGTAAAAATCGATCTTTTCATTTTCCATTTTTAATTTAGTATCGAATCCAGGCCCTTTTGCATCATCCTCTAAAGGAGTATAAAAAGAACCCATATCACTTTGAAAAAGAGTGCCAAATACTTTGTCATAGCACTTATCAGAACCACAAAAATAGCCTACTACTTTATCATCAAGATTTACAACGATTATTTTAAAGTCTGATTTTATATTTAAATCTCTTAAATATAAAATTAAAAAATTGTGTTTTCGCTTTTTATCAAAACTCTCGGTACTTTTAAAGACACAATTGTCATACCTTTTGTTGTTGATATCCAGTTGATATCCATTTTCTTGCTTTAAAGTTCTAGTTATTCCAAATAAATAATCAATAGTCACTGGTTTGTAATAGTAAAGAGTAATTAAACTAAAAATTATTAGAATGACTAGAAAGATTATTTTTTTCATTGAAGAAATCAGATTTTACAAAAATTGCTTCGAGATTTTCTCTGCTTTTTTACTTTCGCTGTAATCGTAAAAACCTTCTCCAGATTTTACTCCAAGTTTTCCAGCTCTAACCATATTAACTAAAAGTGGGCAAGGAGCATATTTTGGATTTTTGAATCCGTCGTACATTACATTTAAGATTGCTAGACAAACGTCAAGACCAATAAAATCGGCTAATTGAAGTGGTCCCATTGGGTGCCCCATTCCTAATTTCATTACGGTGTCAATTTCGTAAACTCCTGCGACTTTGTTATATAACGTTTCTATTGCTTCGTTTAGCATTGGCATTAAAATTCTGTTTGCTACGAAACCTGGATAATCGTTTACTTCAACAGGAACTTTACCTAATTTTTCAGATAAAGTCATGATGATTTTAGTTACTTCATCGCTTGTATTGTATCCGCGGATGATTTCGACCAATTTCATAATTGGCACTGGATTCATAAAGTGCATTCCGATAACACGTTCAGGATGTGCTACAACAGCTCCAATCTGTGTAATTGAAATAGAAGAAGTATTGGTTGCTAAAATGGTGTTGTGCGAGCAATATTCGTTTAATTGTTTGAAGATATTTAGTTTTAATTCAACATTTTCAGTTGCTGCTTCAACTACTAAATCCACACCAACAACACCGTCTTTTATATCTGTGTAAGTAATAATATTGGTGATAGTTTTAGCAACATGTTCTTGAGTAATTGTTCCTTTAGAAAGCATACGATCTAGGTTAGCAGCAATGGTTGCCATTCCTTTATCTAATGATTTTTCAGAAACATCGATTAATTTTACAGTAAATCCGCTTTGCGCAAAAGTATGTGCAATTCCGTTACCCATTGTTCCTGCTCCAATTACAGCTATTGTTTTCATATTACCTTTAGTATATTATATTTTACGATTTAGCCACGAATTCGCAACTTGATCGCGAATTTCGTGGCTAATTTATTTTTAAAATTCTTTAATTTATTTATCGAAACAATCAATAATTTGATAAGCCACGCGCAAAGCATCTGTAGCTTGCTCCAGTGTTACAACTGGTGTAGTATCTGTATTGATTGCATTTGCAAAAGATTCTAATTCGTCCAGAATTGCATTGTTTTGCTCGACATCTGGATTGGTGAAATAGATTTGTTTTTTTACACCTTCGGCGTTTTGAAGAATCATGTCAAAATCTCCAGGAACTTCTGGCGCATCTTTCATACGGACCACTTCGCATTTCTTTTCTAAGAAGTCAACAGAAATGTAAGCATCTTTTTGGAAGAAACGTGACTTACGCATGTTTTTTAATGAGATTCTGCTTGCTGTTAAGTTCGCTACACAACCATTTTCGAATTCAATTCTGGCATTGGCAATATCTGGAGTATCGCTAATTACAGATACACCGCTGGCATGAATATCTTTTACTTTTGAATTTACTACACTTAAAATGGCATCAATATCATGAATCATTAAATCTAAAACCACAGGAACGTCTGTACCACGCGGATTAAATTCGGCCAAACGATGCGTCTCAATAAACATCGGGTTTTCGATCATGTTTTTTGTAGCGATAAAAGCGGGATTAAAACGCTCTACGTGACCAACTTGCCCTTTTACATTGTACTCTTTTGCCAAAGCAATAATTTCTTCCGCTTCTTCAACCGTATTAGCGATTGGTTTTTCAATAAAGATATGTTTTCCTGATTTGATGGCAACTTTTGCACATTTATAGTGTGAAAGTGTCGGAGTTACAATGTCAATCACGTCGACAGCGTGAATAAGTTTTGCAATTGTGCTGAAGTTTTTATAGCCAAACTCTTTAGAGATTCTTTCGGCATTTTCTTGATTTTCGTCGTAAAATCCAACTAATTCGTATTTGTCAGATTGTTGTAATAAGCGTAAATGTATTTTACCAAGATGACCAGCACCTAAAACTCCTACTTTTAACATGAGAATGTATTTTAAACAAAAATATAATTTATTTGTTTAACGTGAAAATGAATTTACCGAATTGTGAAATGTGAAATGTAAATATGAGTTGTGGCTTTCGATATTTAACGGTCGATGTTTTACGTTTTACGGTTTATATTTCGCAATTCATATTTCAACTTTTAGCTTTATTAATTTAATATTTAAAAATCAATATTTGAAATCCTGTTTTGTTTCTTATTTTTGCGAAAATAAAACTTACCCATTTTGAAAGACACTGCCAAACATCAAGGACTTCGCAATCAATTAGTAACGACTTTAGAACAAAAAGGAATTACTGATAGAGCGGTTTTGGATGCCATAAAAAAAATCCCAAGACACCTTTTTTTAAATTCAAGTTTTGAAGATTTCGCTTATCAAGACAAGGCATTTCCTATTGGTGCGGGACAAACCATTTCTCAACCTTATACGGTGGCTTTTCAGTCGCAATTGCTTGAAGTTAAGAAAGATCATAAAGTTTTGGAAATAGGAACTGGTTCTGGTTATCAGACTGCCGTCTTATTTATGTTAGGCGCTAAAGTATTTACCGTTGAAAGACAAAGTGAATTATTTAAAACAACTTCTAATTTGTTCCCAAAGTTAAATATCCGTCCAAAGCATGTTTCTTTTGGAGATGGTTATAAAGGATTGCCAAATTTTGCTCCGTTTGACAGTATTATAGTTACAGCAGGTGCGCCTTTTATTCCGCAGCCTTTAATGGCTCAGTTAAAAATAGGAGGAAGGCTTGTTATTCCTTTAGGAGAAGATGTTCAGATTATGACTTTATTAATCAGAAAGAATGAAACTCAATTTGAAAAACATGAGTTTGGAGAGTTTAGATTTGTTCCTTTATTAGAAGATAAAAATTAATACGAAGCCCAGTTTTAGCTGGGCTTTTTTATTTTTCGATTAATTGTATCGCTCTTTTTAGATTTTCTTTTTCGATTCTAATTATATAATTAATAAAAATTGATTTATCATTCTGAATCTGACTTTCCTCCAAAACAGAAAAATACTCATCTATACTCTTTTGATTTTCATCAATTGTGAAGTATGTATAATTATGTTGGATTAAAATCCAGTTTAATGCTAGATTTGCCATTTGAAGATTTCCATTTTCAAAAGGCTTAATTTCAGCTATTTTTAGATGAGCTTCAGATGCGAGAATTAAGGGATGGAGATTGTTTTTTTGGGTTTCGTACCAATTAAAAAATAAACTCATTTCGCGTATAATAAGTTTATCATTGATATATTTTCCGGAACTTTCAGATTCCAACTCTTTAAAAATAAAAGTATGAAGCAAAAGAAAATCTTTTTCATTAAATGCTGTTTTCTTTTGAGTTAGATCTTTAATGTAAAATGTTGCTTCTTGAAAATTAATGGCTTCAAGATGATTTTGCATACTTTTTCCAGAAATGGTCAATCCTTCATTTAAGATTAGTTTAGTTTCTTCCAAGGTTAGTGGATTCTTGTTTAAATGAATACTTTTAAAAATAAATTCTATTTCTAAAGTTTTTGAAATTTGACGGTACTCAAAATGATTAAAAGAATGAATTTTATTTTTTAAGATTTCAATTTCATCCAAGATATTTTGAATAGAAGATAGTAATGCTGAGTTGATTTCTTTTCTATTGTTTTGAATTTCTTGTTCAGCTAAAATTAAGGCTTTCAATGCAAATTCTTCATTGCCAATTTCATACAGAATTTTCTCTTTAAGCCAAGCAACCATTAAAGTCTCATAATCAATCTCTAAAAGTTGAGATAATTTGGTTACTTGCTCTTTTGTTGGTTTTCGAGTTCCAGATTCAAATTTACTGATCAAAGCCTGATCAATATCAGCAAGCTGAGCTAACTCACGAGTTTTTAAACTTTTCTGTTCTCTAGCATTTTTTAAAAGTGATTTCATTCTATGAAAGATTTAGTCTTGACAAAATTAGTCAATTTTTCAAGCAAAAGAAAAGCAGCATTTTTGAAATACTGCTCTTTATGTTTTATTTGGGAGGAAGTGATCCGTCTTTTCTCATTTCTTTTACAACAGCTTGCATTATCGCATCAACGGTTTGTCCTAAATCGGTAACATATTGCGATTCTGTAGTTCCTGTCCAGATTAATTTGTTTTGTTTTAGTGAAAACACATTGGTTTCTACCATATAAGATGTGGTTTCTTGGTAATATCCAGGATCGTAAAAATTTGGAGAATACATTCCGTACCAGTTTCCAAATCCATAACCGTACATTCCTGTATACATCCCGTCAAAACCTCCATAATACATTCCTGTATAAGTGCCAGGAACGTAATTAACTTCTTTTTCTTTGCTGACTAATCGCATACTGATTACTCCGTCAAAATTTTCGTCTTGTAAAACCTTTAGTTTTTGTTCTTGTGATAATTGTGAAGTTGCATTTAAGTATTGATATGACGTTTTAAATACTGGATTGCTTGCCGCAATTCTGTTTTCTGTAATTCGTCTCGAAGCCTCATCTTTGACCAAAGCGACAACCAAAACTTTTTTAAATTGTTCCTGAGCAATCGTTACATCAGGATCTCTCCAGCTGTTTACAATAGAAGTATTACTGCTACAACTTGAAAACGCTGCAATAGCGAAAAACAAAACTAAGTACTTTTTCATATTTTACAGTTAAATTGGTTATAAGTAAAAATAACTATAAAATGTTAATTATAAGTGTTTTGTATAAAAATAAAAAAGCTTACTAGTTGTAAGCTTTTTTAATGCGGTCTAAATCTCGTTTGGTATCTTGCTCCTTTAGAGATTCTCGTTTGTCATAGTTTTTCTTTCCTTTACAAAGGCCGATCTGTAATTTGGCTAAACCTTTTTCATTTGTAAACAATTTCAAAGGGATAATAGTAAGTCCTTTTGCCTGTACACTTTTATGTAGCGTTTTTAACTCCTTTTTGTTTAAAAGTAATTTTCGCTCACTTCTAGATTTATGATTGAATTGATTTCCAAAAGAATATTCTTCAATATAAGTATTAATGGCAAAAAGTTCCATACCACTGAATTCACAAAAACTTTCGGTAATGTTTGCTTTCCCTAAACGTATAGATTTAATTTCTGTTCCTGCCAAAACAATTCCAGCAGTGTACGTATCGATTATTTCATAATCGAATCGGGCTCTTTTGTTTAATATATTGACTGATTTTATCATAGCTGCAAATGTAAGACAAAATTGAAAAATTTCATGAGGGCTAAGATAATTAAAGTTTTTTTTTAATCTATGATTTTAATCATCTAGGACAAAAACGCTTCCTTTTAAGTTTGTCTCATAATTTCTAAAACAAATTTAATAATGAAAAAAATTGTAACGCTAGTCGGCGTTGTAATTATGGGTTTAACCGCTAAAGCCCAGGATTCAACTCAAGGACTAAAAGGAGCATGGTTTGCAACCTCTCAATTCGGTTATCAACAAACGAAAACGGCAGATGAAAAAAACACTACATTATCTGTATTGCCAATTGTTGGAACATTTGTAACGCCATCTGTTGCTGTAGGTGCAGGAGTTGGTTTTATCAACATTAAAGCAGATTCTGATGCTGGAACTGCAGCAAAAACAAATCTATTTGTAGCGCAGCCTTTAGTTAGAAAATACTGGAATGTTGCTGGTTCACTTTATTTCTTCGGACAATTGGCAGTGCCTATTATTACAGGTAAAGAAAAAGAAAGTGAGTTAAAAGTAAATCAAGTTGGATTGTCTTTATCAGGTGGATTTGATTATTTCGTAACTAAGAATTTCTCTGTGGAGTTTTCTTATGATTTGGCCAACTTTACATCAACAACACTTGATCCTAAAACTGGAGACAAAACTACAGTTACCAATTTTGGTTTAGCACATGTTGCAAATGTAGATCCGTTTTACAATACAGCTTTAGCAGGAAGTAACCCAAATTTGACCTCTCCTGTTTCTGTTGGATTTAAATTCGTATTCTAATTTATTCTTTATTTGATTATCGTAAAATTCTATTTTAGTAATTTTGCAAAAAGAAAAGACCGTACTTTTCCTAGTACGGTCTTTTTGATTTATTATCTAAAAAGTATAAAATGCAAAATCAATCTAAAGATCCCCTTCACGGAATCACGCTTCAAAAAATTGTCGAAACTTTAGTCAATCATTATGGATTTGATACTTTAGGAGAATTAATTCCAGTAAAATGCTTTAATTCGAATCCGAGTGTAAAATCGAGTCTTACATTCTTGAGAAAAACAGATTGGGCTCGTAAAAAAGTAGAAGAGCTTTATGTAAAAACGCTTCCCAAGTTCAGTTGACTCTTATAATTTGTAAGAGATCATAACTCCTCCACGGTACGGAAGCCATTCACCACTTTTGTTATAGTTTGGGGCTTTTTCATACCTTCCTGGAGTTCCATCATTATAATATCCGTGATAAAAACCTTGGTGCCATCCACCGCCTACAAAAAAGTCAAGTAAAAACTTATCACTTAGTTTTAGGTTGTAACCAACTGTAGCACCAAGTCTGTAGCCAAAACCATCTTCATAACGGTTACTGTCCCAATAATTCCATTTTTGCAATTCGTATTTATCGGCTCCAATATGTCCTCCTACATAAAAACCGTTATATTTTTCTTTAAAATGGTAACGTACTTCTGGAGTAATAGTAATAAATTTCATTGGATTGTGTCCGTTAAACGATTCCCAGAAAGAAGCCATTACATCGGCACTAAATGTGGTTTTCTCTCCAATGCTAGTTTCTATTCCAATATTAGGAACTAAAAACAAAGCAGTTGCTCCGTTAAATTTTACAAATGTCTGACTTTGTAATTGCATACAAAATAAAAGAACAAGTAGGGCAGGTATTTTTTTCATAAAAATGTTTTGGATTCAAAAACAGCTTTTTTTGCTGATTTCGAGCGCAAATATAACGTATAATGCTAGAGAACAATTGCCTATAAGATTATTTTAACAAGAATAAAAATCTACTTTTCTAATAATGAATAAATTACCTTATCAAGAAATTTTCCTTCCCAAAATTCTGATTCTTTTAAATGCGCTTCTTTAACAAATCCACATTTTTGCAATACTTTTTCTGAGGCATGATTTCCTGGATCAATTACAGCTTCTATGGAGTGAAGTTTTAAATCTTCAAAACCAAATTTAATTAGTCGGTTTACAGCCTCTGGAATGATTCCTTTTCCATGATAATCAGCTGAAAGCATATAACCTATTTCTGCTCGGTAATTTTCAGGTTGCAATCTGTAAAAACCAATAATTCCAAGCAACTTAGGGTTGCCTTTTAGTCTGATACTCCAATTTATTCCAGTGTTATCGTCAATTTTATCATTGATTATTTTGATGTGTTCCAAAGCGTCTTCATGATTTTTTGTTAAAGGTCTTGGAATAAATTTCATGATTTCAGGATTAGAACGTAGTTCAAATACTTCTTGTACGTCTTTGTTATTAAGCCTATCTAGAAGTATGCGTTCTGTTTCTATTACAGGAAATGGAGTAAAGTTAAAATCTAACATTTTCTTTATTATAACGTTGTTATACTAAATTTTGCACTGAAATCTTTGTTGGCTTCCAATATCAAAATTCCTTCTTTTTGGTATAAATCACCTGTATTTTCATCAGTATCAGAATATCCAAGCCATGGTTCAATACAGATAAAAGGTGCGTCTTCTTTTGTCCAGATTCCTAAACTTGGAAAATCTTTATAATCAACTTTTATATAAGGTTTTGAATTGTTTAAAATGGTTAAAGATTTTGATTCTAATGTTTTAAAGATTAAAGCATCGTTCTTAAATAGTTCATAATTTAAAGGGACTAAATTGTTTTTGGTATCTAAAATTTTAGTTTTAGACGAAATCAAATCGTTTTCAAGAAGGTAATATTTTAAACTTTCCTCTTTTTCAAATTGAAGGGCATAATTTTCAAAATGATCAGGAAGAGCAATTGCTGGGTGCGCTCCAATAGAAAAAGGCATTTTTTCTTTTCCTTTATTAATGACTTTGTATTCAAGCTCCAATGCGTTTTCATTAAGCGTATAAATAAGCTGCAATTCAAATTCAAAAGGATACTTCTGCAATGTTTCTTCAGAAGATTGAAGAGAGAAAACAGCTTTATTTTCCGTTTTTTCAATCAATTCAAAGTCCATGTCACGAGCAAAACCATGGCGTGGCAGATGGTATTCTTTTTCGTTGATTGTGTAGGTGTTATTTTTTAAAGTTCCTACAATTGGAAAAAGTACGGGAGAATGTTTGCCCCAAAAATCTGGATTGCCTTCCCAGATATATTCGTTTTCTTGATTGTCTTTTAATGAAAATAATTCAGCTCCAGCATGTTTAATGGAAGCTTTTAATATTGAATTTGAAATAGTTGTAGTCACAATGTTGAATATAAAATGAATATTTTTTATAGAGATGTAAATATATTTTATAAAATTTAGTTTTTTAAGAAAAAGGCTTAAATTATTTTATTGATAAAATTTTGCTAAAATTGAATTTATGTTTTAAAGTTTCTCTGTAAATAGCTTTTTTTTTCATTAATTTGCTACATAAACAGCTAAAAAATATGAAAAAGCAATCTGCAAAAGCCATTTTAACCGCGGCTTTATTTTTTGGGATTTCTTCAGTATGGGCGCAGCAAACCCCGTCAGCGACAGCAGCAAATCCGGTAAACAATTACAATTATCATGATGCCTTTGGACCTCATTTTTACACCAAAAATGCTACATCAACTCGCGCAGCTAGTGGTGAGCCAGGAGTTGAGTATTGGCAGAATAGAGCCGATTATCAGATTACGGCAAAATTAAACGGAACTACAAATGAGATTGTAGGGACAGATGAAATTACTTATACGAATAATAGTCCTAATAAATTATCATTTCTTTGGCTGAATTTAGATCAGAATTTATTTAAAGAAGATTCTAGAGGAAACGCTATAGTGCCTTTGACAGGAAGCCGTAACGGAGCCCAAGGACAAGTTTTTGATGGTGGAAATAAAATTAAATCTGTAAAAGTAATTACTGGTGGAAAAACTAAAACAGAAACAGTTGCCAAATACATAGTTACAGACACAAGAATGCAGATTTTCCTTCCACAAGAATTAGCTGCAAAAGGAGGCTCTGTAAAAGTTAAAATCGAATTTTCTTTCATCGCGCCTTTCGAGGGCTCTGATAGAATGGGAGTTTTGGAAACAAAAAATGGAAAAATTTTCACGATTGCACAGTGGTACCCACGTATGTGTGTGTATGATGATGTTAGAGGATGGAATACAGCTCCTTATTTAGGTGCGTCTGAGTTTTACTTAGAATATGGAGATTTTGATGTGAAACTTACAGTTCCAGGAAATCACTATGTTGTAGCTTCAGGAGAATTGCTAAACGGTCAGGAAGTATTTTCTGCTGAGCAATTAAAAAGATATAAAGACGCTTCAAACAGCGACAAAACAGTTATGATTCGTACTGCCGATGAAGTTAACGCAACGGCAAATAGCAACTCAGGAACTGAAAAAACATGGCATTATAAAATCAAAAATGCACGTGATTTTTCTTGGGCATCTTCTCCGGCTTTTATCTTAGACGGAGCTAAAATTAACCTTCCAAGCGGTAAAAAATCATTAGCATTGTCTGCTTATCCAGTTGAAAGTGATGGGCAAGGTGCTTATGGACGTTCTACAGAATATGTGAAAGCTTCAATTGAACATTATTCTAAACAATGGTTCGAATATCCTTATCCAGCAGCTACAAACGTTGCAGGTAATGAAGGAGGAATGGAATATCCTGGAATTGTTTTCTGCGGATGGAAATCTAAAGGAGCAGATTTATGGGGAGTTACAGATCATGAATTCGGACATATTTGGTTCCCAATGATTGTTGGTTCTAATGAAAGATTATTTGCTTGGATGGATGAAGGATTTAACACTTTTATTAACTCGTTAAGCACTGCTGCATTTAATAATGGAGAGTACAAAGAACAGCCAACAGATTTGCACGAACAAGCAGAACCGTTTACTAGACCCAATTTAGAAACAATTATGAGTTCTCCTGATAATATGAAGGAAGCTAATATTGGTATGTTATGCTACTTTAAACCAAGTGCAGGTTTAGTAATTTTAAGAGAACAGATTTTAGGAAAAGAGCGTTTTGATACTGCTTTTAGAACCTATATTCAGCGTTGGGCATATAAACATCCACAACCAGATGATTTCTTTAGATCTATGGAAAATGTGGCTGGTGAAGACTTAAGCTGGTTCTGGAGAAGCTGGTACGTAAACAATTGGCGTTTTGATCAAGGTGTTAATTCTGTAAAATATGTGAAAAACGATCCTGCTAAAGGTGCCATAATCACAGTTGAAAATTTTGATAAAATGCCAATGCCAATTGTTTTAGATGTGAAAACAAAAAGCGGAAAAGTGACTAGAGTTAATCTTCCGGTAGAAGTATGGCAGCGTAATAATAGCTGGTGTTTCAAACACAATTCTACAGAAGAAATTGAAAGTATTACGTTAGATCCTGATCATGTTTTTCCAGATAATAACGACTCAAATAATGTTTGGACAGCAGCAAAAGGTAAATTGGAAAAAGATATTATTTTAGATGGATATTTAGGTAAATATGCTACAGCAAAATCTCCTTTAACTATTGAACTGACAGAAAAAAATAGTGCTTTAGTTGCCGAACTTCCAAATTATCCTAAGTTTACATTAGAGCCTGTAGCAGGCGAAAAAGACACATTTGAATCGAAAAGAGCGGGATTAAAATTTAAATTTAATGAAGCTAAAAATGCGTTTGACATGACAATTTTAGATAACGGACAAATAATGCAGTTTACTAAGAAGTAAAAATTATAAAGATATAACCTATTTAAAACCCGATAATTAGAGATAATTATCGGGTTTTTGTTTTTGCATATATTAACAAAACCTAAAAAAAATGTTAGAATTTTAATTTTTTGTTTTGTAAATAAAAAAATAATGTACTTTTGCACCGATGAATAAAATAAGTTTACATATAACTTCTTTGTCACGGACAAACTCACCGATTACTTCTCCCGAAGTACGGACACTATCTCTATAGTGTTCACTGAGTTTTATAGCCGTATATTTATTCATATCCATTTTTCATTTTGAAATCACATAATTTGTCCATTGGACAAACGCATCCTAAAAGTATTTATTATTTTGTAAATTTTCTTAATCAATGTTTTGGTTTTGAGGTGTTTACTTCTTTTATGCTTAATTTTATTGGATTCAATTCTGGATTTCAAGCGAATCAATATGCTTTAATTTTTAACTCTAACTTCAATAATTGAAATGAAGATCTCTATTGTTGTAACTCAAGAAGAACACTTTAAGTATGCGCAGGAAATCTGCGATACGATAGAATCGTCTGCCTTATTAAGAGGTACGGGGATTGCTAAAAGGACTCCTGAGTACATTCAGAAAAAAATGGCAAATGGTGATGCGATGATTGCTTTGGCAGACGGAAAATTTGCAGGTTTTTGCTATATAGAAAGCTGGCAGCACGGAAAATTTGTCGCTCATTCAGGATTAATTGTACATCCAGATTATAGAAGTCATGGTTTGGCCAAAAAAATAAAATCCAAAGTTTTTGATTATTCTTTGAAAAGATTTCCAGATGCTAAGATATTTGGAATTACTACAGGTTTAGCTGTTATGAAAATTAACTCTGAATTAGGCTATAAACCAGTTCCTTTCTCAGAATTGACAACCGATCCAAGTTTCTGGGCGGGCTGTAAAACCTGTACTAACTTCCCAATTTTACAGAGCAAAGAAAACAAAATGTGTCTTTGCACTGGAATGTTGTACGATCCAAAAGAAAAACAAAAAACACCACCGAGACATCCTTTTAACGAGGCTGTTTTAAGCAGACTTAAAAAAATAAAACAGGCTTTATTCTTAAACAAATTATTGTCATTTGTTTTTTTATTCAAAATTTAATTAAAAAGAAATCTCAAACTGCTATATACGAAAGTATTAGCCTAAATTATAAAAAATGAAAAAAGTAGTATTAGCTTATAGCGGAGGATTAGATACCTCGTATTGTTTGAAATATTTAAAAAACGAAAAAGGTTATGAGGTTCATACCGTTCTTGTTGATACAGGAGGATTTAGTGCAGAGGAATTATCAGCAATAGAAAAAAGAGCTTACGAGTTAGGAAGTGCACAGCACGCCAACTTAACGATTTTAGATAAGTATTACGATAAAGCTATAAAATACTTGATTTTCGGAAATGTATTAAAAAACAATACTTATCCGTTATCAGTTAGTGCTGAGCGTGTTTTTCAGGCAATTGAAGCTATAAAATATGCGAAAAAAGTAGGAGCAACTGCAATCGCTCACGGAAGTACTGGTGCAGGAAACGACCAAATTCGTTTTGATTTGATTTTCCAGACTATTGCTCCAGAAATCGAAATCATTACGCCAATTAGAGATTTAAAATTGTCAAGACAAGAAGAAGTGGATTATCTAGCTCAAAACGGAGTTCACTATTCTTGGGAAAAAGCACAATATTCTATCAATAAAGGACTTTGGGGGACAAGTGTTGGAGGGAAAGAAACTCTAACTTCAAGCCAACCGTTGCCAAGTGAAGCGTATCCTTCTCAATTGCAAAAAGAAGGCGAAGAAAAAGTTACGCTTCATTTTGAACAAGGAGAATTAGTTGGTTTAAATGGAAAAACGGATAAACCATCAAATAATATTGTGGCTCTAGAAAAACTGGCAAGCGCTTATGCAATTGGTAGAGATATTCACGTTGGAGATACGATTATCGGAATTAAAGGAAGAGTTGGTTTTGAAGCAGCAGCTCCATTAATAATTATCAAAGCGCACCATTTATTGGAGAAACATACGCTTGGTAAATGGCAGCAATATTGGAAAGAACAATTAGGAAACTGGTACGGAATGTTATTTCACGAAGGTCAGTTCTTAGATCCAGTGATGAGAAACATTGAAACGTTCTTGCAAGACACACAAAAAACAGTAAACGGAACGGTAACAGTTTCTTTAAAACCATACCATTTCTCACTTGACGGAATCGAATCTGAAAATGATTTAATGAACACAGGTTTCGGTCAATACGGCGAAATGAACAATGCTTGGACATCTGACGATGCAAAAGGATTTATCAAGATTTTAGGAAATGCACAAAACATATTCTCATCTGTAAACAAATTAGATCATGATTAATGTCGGAATTATTGGTGGTTCGGGCTACACGGCCGGAGAACTCATCAGAATTTTAATGTATCACCCAAAAGTAAACATCGATTTTGTTTACAGTACAACAAACGCTGGGAAGCCACTTTCTGTAGCGCACCAAGATTTGATGGGCGATATCGAAATGAATTTCACGGATGAAATCAATCCAAATGTGAATGTTGTTTTCTTGTGTTTAGGTCACGGAAAATCAATTTCATTTTTGAAAGAAAATCAGTTTGCGAGTCATACCAAAATTATTGATCTGGGAAATGATTTCAGATTGAATAAAGATGCGCACTTCGAAGGAAAAGATTTTGTTTACGGATTGCCTGAAATCAATAAAGCAGAAATCAAAAAGACAAATTATATTGCAAATCCAGGTTGTTTTGCAACTGCTATTCAATTGGCATTATTGCCTTTAGCAAAACATAATTTGCTGAATAATGATGTTCATATTAATGCCACAACGGGAAGTACAGGAGCGGGAGTAAGTCTTTCAGAAACTTCTCATTTCAGTTGGAGAAACAACAATATGTCACATTACAAAGCTTTTGAACACCAGCATTTAGGTGAGATTTCAGAAAGTCTGGTTCAATTACAAGACGATTTTGACAGCGAATTGCTTTTTATTCCAAACAGAGGAGATTTCCCAAGAGGAATTTTTGCAACTTTATATACATTATGTGATGATAGTTTGGAGCAATTGGTTGCTAAATACGAAGAGTTTTATAAAAATGAACCTTTCGTAACTGTTACCACGACAAACATCAACATGAAACAAGTGGTGCAAACGAATAAATGTATCATTAGTTTATTGAAAAAAGGAAACCGGGTTTTAATAACATCAATTATCGATAACTTAACCAAAGGTGCTTCGGGACAAGCAATTCAAAATATGAATTTAATGTTCGGATTAGAAGAAACCACAGGTTTACATTTGAAACCAAGCGGATTTTAATTTTTTAGTTTCAAGTTTCAGGTTTCACGTTCTGTGCGTGACTCGAAATGGATACGAAGAAACATAACTAGTTTTAAGGTTTGAAGTTTTAGTTTTCACGTTCAGTGAGTAACTTGAAACATGAAACATGAAACCTGAAACAAAATAAACAAAACAAAAATGAACTTATTCAACGTTTACCCATTATACGACATAACTCCAGTAAAAGCAGTAGATTGTACAATTATTGACGACAAAGGAGTAGAATATTTAGATTTATACAGTGGACATGGTGTGATTTCTATCGGACACACACAGCCAGATTATGTAGCAAAATTGAAAAATCAGATAGATAACTTAGGTTTTTATTCGAATGCCATTCAGAATCCTTTACAGGTGGAATTGGCTCAGAAATTAGGGAAACTATCTGGTCTTGAAGATTACGAATTGTTTTTATGCAGTTCTGGTGCTGAAGCCAATGAAAATGCTTTAAAACTAGCTTCTTTCCATAACGGAAAATCAAGAGTTGTAGCTTTTGATAATTCTTTCCACGGAAGAACTTCTGCATCCGTAGCTGTTACTGACAACAAGAAAATTGTTGCGCCAATCAACGCACAACAAGTAGTTACTTTTTTACCGCTTAACCAAATCGAATTAGTTGAAGCCGAATTGGTTAAAGGCGATGTTACGGCTGTAATTATTGAAGGAATTCAAGGAGTTGGAGGTTTAGACCAAGGAACAACAGAATTTTTTCAAGCATTAGAAAAAGCATGTAAAAAACACGATGTTGTTTTAATTTTAGATGAAGTACAGTCAGGATACGGAAGAAGCGGGAAATTCTTCGCTTTCCAGCATCACGGAATCAATGCTGATATTATTTCGGTTGCAAAAGGAATGGGGAACGGTTTTCCTGTTGGAGCGATCTTAATTTCTCCAAAATTTGAAGCAAGTTTTGGATTATTAGGAACAACTTTCGGCGGAAGCCATTTATCTTGTGCAGCAGGAATTGCAGTTTTAGACGTAATTGAAAAACTAGATTTACAAAAGAATGTAAACGAAGTTTATGAATATTTCTTAGAAAAAATCAAAGAAGTTGACGGAATCAAACAAGTAAAAGGCAAAGGATTAATGCTTGGAGTAGAATTTGATTTTGATGTAGCTGCTTTAAGAAAGAAACTAATTATCGAAAAACACATTTTTACAGGAAGTGCCAACAATAAAAATCTATTGAGAATTTTACCGCCACTTACTGTGAAAAAAGCTGATATTGATACGTTTGTAAAAGCTTTAAAAGAAAGCTTAGAAGAATTAAAAAACTAAATACAAAATTATCCTAACAGGTTTTTAAAACCTGTTAGGTATCAATAAGTTTCGATAAAAAGAAACAACCGAAAAACAACCAACCAACTAGAAATTATGAATCCATTATCAATTGAAAAACGCAATGCGGTTTTGCGGACTATGACAAAGCTGGTCGAACAGGAACGGAATGAGATTATCCTAACCAATCAGGAAGATCTTTCTGATTACGACGGTTCCGATTTAGCGATGGAAGAACGCTTAAAAGTAGATGATAAAAAAGTCGACGAAATGATTTTATCATTAAACCAATTAGCTTCTCAAGAAGATCCCGTTGGCGTTGAGCGTTTTCACTTTACTCATGATAATGGAATAAAAGTGGTCAATAAAACTGCTGCTTTTGGAACGATTTTAATTATTTACGAATCCCGCCCAGATGTTACAATAGAAGCGGGAGGAATTGCCTTTAAATCCGGAAATAAGATCTTATTAAAAGGAGGAAAAGAATCTTTAAAATCAAATTTGAAGATCGTAAGTCTTTGGCATAAAGCTTTGGAAGAAAGCGGAGTTTCAAAAGACTGGGTGGAGTATCTGAATTATAACAGAACAGAGACTCAGGCATTCTTAGAAAAACCAACTCAAAAAGTCGATTTAATAGTTCCAAGAGGTGGAGAAAAATTAATTGAGTTTGTAAAAGCACATGCAACGTGTCCTGTAATTGTAAGCGGACGAGGAAATAATTTTGTTTACGTTCATGAAAAAGCAGATACAGATTTGGCTTTAAAAGTAATTTTAAATGCCAAAACAGCTAAAATTTCAGCTTGTAATGCTTTGGATAAAGTTTTAATAGATTCGAAACTTCCTAATTTTGAAGGCTTCACAGCAATGCTGATTGAGGCTTTAATAGAAGCAAAAGTGGAAATTATTGTCGATAAATCTTTAGCAAATTTCGAAAATACCAAAACGCTTCAAAACGAAGATATTTGGTATGAAGAATTTCTAGATTACAAAATTGTCATTGGAACAATCGATTCTCAGGATCATGCAATTGATATGATTAATAAATATTGTGGAGGACATTCTGCAGCAATTATAACAAGAGACGACGAAACGGCACAGCAATTTATGGAAGCAATAGATGCTGCAGCAGTATACCAAAATGCCTCAACCCGTTTTACAGACGGCGGACAATTTGGACTTGGTGGCGAATTAGCAATAAGTACCGATAAACTTCACCAAAGAGGTCCAATTGGTCTTCAACATCTCGTAACAAACAAATGGTACGTGTATGGAGAAGGACAAATTAGGTAATTTTAGATTTTGGAGTTCAGATTTTAGATTGATGATTGACGATTTTTGATTTAAGATTATTGGAATTTGGAATTTATTTTTTGGAATTTAACTATAGATGAAGCTTTGCGAACTTAGCGTTTGTAAATAAAAACAATATAAAAAACCTTGCGCTCTTTGCGTTAAAAATAACTTAGTGCCTTAGCGCCTTCGTGGCAAAAACAAAAGACATGGCAAAAAAACGGATTTTATTAAAAATAGGAAGCAATACTTTAACCAAAGAAACCAATCATATTTCGCGAGGAAAGATTGAAGACCTTGGAATACAGATTGCAGCTTTAAACGACGAATATGAATTTATCATAGTGAGTTCAGGAGCAATTGCGGCGGCAAAGCAATTTGTAAAGCTTGACAATCAAGATAAAGATGTTTTTGTAAAACAAGCTTTAGCTTCCATAGGACAGCCTCATTTAATGCGGATTTACAATGAAAATTTCAAGGATTTAGGTTTAAATACATCGCAGTGTTTACTTTCTTATTCTGATTTCGAAAAAGAGCAGACCAAAAAGAATATTGTCAATACCATTAATGTATTAGTTAAAAACAATTACATTCCGATTATTAATGAGAATGATACTGTTGCAACAGATGAGATTAGGTTTGGAGATAACGACAAATTAGCCGCTTTAACGGCAGTGCTGTTAAATGTTGATATTCTGATTATTGCCACCAATACAAATGGAATTTACACGAAAGATTCTATTCACGATGAAAATCCAGAAACAATCAAATTGGTAAATGATTTAAAGACCTTAGAAAAGGAAATCGGAGAATCGAAATCATCACACGGAACAGGAGGAATGCAGTCCAAAATAGAAGCAGCAGCAATTTCAAAAGCAGCGAATATCGAAACTTGGATTGTCAATGGATTAAACGATAATTTTATTTTAAAGGCATTAAAAGACGAAATTCCGTTTACCAAGATTGTGTAGATAGAACACGGATGAAACGGATTCGCTATCGCGAAGACGCGGATTAAAACGGATTTTATATTTGGTTTTAAATTTTATGTAGTATATTTCATTCAAATTTGTTTTTTATGAAATTATTGCATCAAGAGTTAACCGAAGTAATTATCAAAACTTTTTATGAAGTTTATAATGAGTTAGGATATGGATTTTTAGAAAGAGTTTATCAAAATTCGTTGTATTTAGAATTAAAGAATAAAGGGCTTAACGTTGAAGCACAGAAGAAAATCATCGTTTATTATAAAGGAATAAAAGTAGGCGAATATTATGCAGATTTGGTAGTGGAAGATTTAATTATTTTAGAATTAAAAGCAGCAGATTGTATCGTAATGGAATTTGAAAACCAAATTTTAAACTATTTAAGAGGTACAGATTGCGAAGTAGGTTTACTTCTAAATTTTGGAACAAAACCAGAATTTCGAAGAAAAATTTTTGAGAATAGCAAAAAAGTAAGAATATAAAAAATCCGTCTCAATCCGCGTCTTCGCGATAGCGAATCAGTATAATCCGCGTCTAATTTTAGGAATTGCATATAAAAAAATAAAAACAAAAGAAAACAAATGAACTATATCTCAATAAAAGACATCAACTCGTTATCAAAATGGGTAAAGCAAGCGATAAAAATCAAAAAGAATCCGCTTAAAAATCAAAGTTTAGGAAAGAATAAAACTCTTGGAATGTTATTCTTCAATCCAAGTTTAAGAACGCGTTTGAGTACTCAAAAAGCGGCTTTAAATTTAGGAATGAATGTTATGGTAATGAACTTTACCAACGAAGGATGGACATTAGAATTCGAAGATGGAGCTGTAATGAATTCTGGTGCATCAGAACACATCAAAGAAGCTGCAGAAGTAGTTTCTCAATATTGTGATATTATCGCAATTCGTGCTTTTGCAGGTTTGGTTGATAAAGAAAAAGATTATCAAGAAACTGTAATTTCAGGATTCTTGAAATATGCTACTGTGCCAATTGTAAACATGGAAAGTGCTATTCGTCATCCTTTGCAGTCATTGGCAGATGCGATTACAATGGAAGAATTCAAACCTAGACACAAAGACAAACCAAAAGTGGTTCTTTCATGGGCGCCGCATCCAAAAGCGTTGCCTCAGGCAGTTGCCAATTCATTCGTAGAAATGATGCAGATGCAAAAAGACATGGATTTTGTAATCACACATCCAGAAGGTTACGAGTTAAGTCCAGAAATTACAAAAGACTGTACAATCGAATACAACCAAGATAAGGCTTTTGAAAATGCAGATTTCGTTTACGTAAAAAACTGGAGTAACTTCAACGATTACGGAAAAGTAACCAACAGCGATCCAAATTGGACCGTTACAGCGGAAAAAATGGCTCTAACCAACAACGGAAAATTTATGCACTGTCTTCCAGTTCGTCGTAATGTAATTGTAAGTGACGAAGTTCTTGACGGAGAAAATTCAATCGTAATCGAACAAGCGAATAATAGAACGTATTCAGCGCAATTAGTTTTACAGAAGATTCTTAAAAAAATGTAATTTTTTTTAAAGTTGCTAAGATTCTGAGCTACTAAGATGCTAAGAAACTTTGCACAAAAAAACTTAGTATCTTAGAATCTCAGAACCTTAGAATCTTATGCAATTATCAGTAATAAAAATAGGTGGAAACATCATCGACAATCCTGCAGAATTAGAACAATTCTTAATCGATTTTTCTAAAATTGAAGGCTATAAAGTTTTAGTTCACGGCGGTGGAAAATCGGCTACAAAAATGGCGCAGAGTATTGGTTTAGTTCCGCAAATGATTGACGGTCGCCGAATTACAGATGCCCCGATGCTTGATGTTGTCGTAATGATTTACGCCGGACAAATCAACAAACATATTGTAGCGCAATTGCAGGCAAAAGACAATAACGCGATTGGTTTTTCTGGAGCTGACGGAAATTTAATTCAGTCAACAAAAAGAAATCACCCAACAATCGATTATGGATTTGTAGGCGATGTAAAACAAGTCAACACTAAATTACTGGCAACTTTATTAGAAGCAGGAGTTGTTCCCGTTTTCTGTGCAATTACACACGACAAAAATGGACAATTGCTAAACACCAATGCTGATACGATTGCGAGCGAATTATCAATTGCATTATCTGAAGTTTTTGGTGTTACACTAACATATTGCTTTGAAAAACAAGGTGTTTTGCAAGATTCAGAAGACGATTCGTCTGTAATTACAGAAATCAACGAAGCATTATACAATAAGCTAAAAGAAGAAAAAGTAATCCATTCTGGAATGATTCCGAAATTGGATAATTGTTTCAATAGTTTGTCGAGAGGTGTGCAGAAAATTAAGATTGGGCATCATAAAATGCTTCAAAATTCAGATATTCCGCATACAACGATTACATTATAAAAAATGTTGCCAAGAATTGACATTAATTTTCTCTATTAAAAGAGAAAATTATTTTAGATGTACACTAAAAAGTTCATTTTGATTTTAAATCTACAACAAAAAAATAATTTGTAAAAATTCGTGTAATTAGTGGCAAAAAAACGGAGCTGCGCAGTGCTTTTAGAATTTAATTTTAGAAATTTGCGCCAATCAAAAATGTCACAGATTTAAATTAAAAAACTTTGTGACTTCGCGCCTTCGTGGCAAAGAAACCAAACTTATGAAAAGTATAGATACGCTTACCCAAGAAGCAATTAGTTTATTAAAAAGCCTAATCGAAACCCCTTCATTTTCAAGTGAAGAAGACCAGACGGCACTTTTAATAGAAAATTGGTTCAATCAGAATGAAATTCCCTTCAAGAGAGAAAACAATAATGTGTGGGCTTTTAACAAATATTTCGACGAAAACAAACCAACACTTTTATTAAACTCACATCACGATACTGTACGACCAAATCAAGCTTATACAAATGATCCGTTTAAAGCAATCGAAAAAGACGGAAAACTATTCGGTTTAGGAAGTAATGATGCAGGTGGATGTCTAGTTTCATTATTAGCGACGTTTGTTCATTTTTACGAAAATCAAAACCTATCACACAATATTGTAATTGTGGCTTCCGCCGAAGAAGAAAGCAGTGGAAAAAATGGATTAAATAGTGTTTTAAAACATTTGCCAGAATTAGATTGTGCTATTGTTGGAGAGCCAACTTTAATGCAATTAGCAGTTGCTGAAAAAGGACTTTTAGTTTTGGATGTAAAAGTAAAAGGAACCGCAAGCCACGCCGCACATCAAAATGACGATAACGCATTATACAAATCAATTCCGGTAATGGAATGGTTTAAAAACTATAAATTCGATAAAATTTCAGACGTTCTAGGTCCAGTAAAAATGACTGTAACACAAATCAACGCAGGGAAACAACATAATGTTGTACCATCAGAATGTGATTTGGTTGTAGACATTCGTGTAACAGACCGTTATACAAACGCTGAAATTTTGGAAGTTGTAAAAGCAAATGTAAATGCTGAAGTAACTCCTAGATCAATGCATTTAAACGCATCGTCTATTCCAGTTGCGCACGGTTTGGTTCAAGCTGGAATTGCATTAGGAAGAACAACTTATGGTTCGCCAACACTTTCAGATCAATCGGTTTTAAGCTGTCAGTCTTTGAAATTAGGACCTGGAGAAACATTACGTTCGCATTCAGCTGACGAATTTATTTTTGTAAATGAAATTGAAGAAGGAGTCGACTTGTATATCAAGATACTAACTGATTTCTTTAAATTATAAGAAAAGAAAAACCGCCACGAATTCACGAATTATTTTTTTTATTATCTAAACGAGATATTAATTCGAATTAATTCAAAAAATATAATCAGAAAGATTATCAAAAATAATTCGTGAATTGCTTCGCCAGTTCGCTAGCGCTCGAGTCGTGGCAAAAAAAAACATGACCTATGAAACTTTGGGAAAAAGGAATACCAACAGATAAACAAATCGAACAATTCACCGTTGGAAACGACCGCGAACTGGATTTGGTTTTGGCAAAATATGATGCTTTAGGTTCAATTGCTCATGCGAAAATGTTGGGACAGATTGGTTTATTAACGCAAGAAGAAACAACATCTTTAGTTGATGCATTAAACGAAATCATTGCTGATATTGTAGTTGGGAATTTCGAAATCGAAGACAGTTTCGAAGACGTACATTCAAAAATCGAATATCTTCTAACCGTAAAACTAGGCGATGCCGGAAAGAAAATCCACACCGCGCGTTCTCGTAACGATCAGGTTTTAGTAGACGTTCATTTGTATTTAAAAGACGAATTAAAAGCAATAAAAGAGCAAGTAAAAACATTGTTTGATTTGTTGATGGAATCGGCAGAGAAACACCAGAACGTTTTATTGCCAGGTTATACACATTTGCAAATTGCTATGCCATCGTCATTCGGAATGTGGTTTTCTGCTTATGCTGAAAGCTTGATTGATGATATCACAATGTTGAATGCAGCTTCTAAAATTGTAGACCAGAATCCGTTAGGTTCTGCTGCG
Source organism: Flavobacterium sp. LK-23 (assembly GCF_058135255.1). Lineage (NCBI taxonomy): Bacteria > Pseudomonadati > Bacteroidota > Flavobacteriia > Flavobacteriales > Flavobacteriaceae > Flavobacterium > Flavobacterium sp. LK-23. Next base: position 119,530 of record NZ_JBYUVT010000002.1, on the reverse strand, counting down.
GGTTACGGAAGTTCTTTTCCAATCAACAGAACATTTACAACAAAGGAATTAGGTTTTGAAACCTTAAAGTACAATGCAGTTGCCGCACAAATGAGTCGCGGAAAAGCAGAGAAAACCGTTGCTTTTGCGATGACAAGCGTAGCAGGTACATTGTCAAAATTTGCTATGGATGTTTGTTTGTATATGAGTCAGAATTTTGATTTTATTGGCCTTCCGGCACATCTTACAACTGGTTCTAGCATTATGCCTCATAAAAAGAATCCAGATGTTTTCGAATTGATCAGAGGAAAATGCAATAAGATTCAGGCGCTTCCATACGAAATCACTTTAATTACCAATAATCTTCCCAGCGGCTATCACAGAGATTTGCAGCTTTTAAAAGAAGGTTTATTTCCAGCGATTCAAACTTTAAAATCTTGTTTGGATATTGCGATTTTTTCAATCAAAGATATTACGGTGAAAGATCATATTTTAGAAGATAAAAAATACGATTATTTGTTTACTGTAGATACTTTAAACGAAATGGTGGTAGCTGGAATGCCGTTTAGAGATGCTTACAAAGCGGTTGCAGAACAATTGGAAGCGGGAACATACAAATCTCCAAAAGAAACTAAACATACGCACGAAGGCAGTATTAATAATTTATGTCTTGATGCAATTAAGGATAAAATGAAAGCTGCTTTTTAAGTGAGTGTGAAAATTAAGATATAAAATGTAAAAAGGTCATTGATTTTTCAATGACCTTTTTTTATGGTGTAAATTTAGTTTTTTACCAGTTTAAAAGTTTTGCTTCGGTTTTCGATTTGAACTTTGCATACATAAATTCCTTTAGCAAGATTTCCAACATTCAATTCTAGTTTTTCATCAGGAGAAACATTTTTGGAATTTGAATATACTTTTGCGCCATTAGAAGAAAAAAGATCAACTTGTGCCAAACCATTATCTGAACTTGAAAAATCAATATTCAAAAGACGATTGATAACTGACGGATAATATTTTAAATCTAGATTGTTTACATTATCATTTAAGCCCAAATTGTTGCAGCTCGTTGATACAGCGCCTTGAGCAGTAACTTGAAGCGTTGCTCCAGCTCCGCAAGAAGCGTTTGAAATAAATCCAGCAACATTGGCTATTGGTAAAACGCTATAAGTATAAGAAGGTTTTACAACAGTTGTTCCTGAATTTGCAGACGAATTCAAACAATCAGTAAAAGCAATTCCAATTGTTCCACCATCTGTGCTTACATAATTTTTAAAAGCCGTTCCGATTTTGGCAAAATCAGTTCCTTCTACATAACATGTTGTGTTGTTGCTTCCGCCGCCTAAACCAATTGCAAGTGAACCCGAAACGGATGTATTGTAGTAACAGTTTAAAATATGAAGTTCGGCATTTCTTGCTCGTGGCATTCTTTCTTTACAGCCTTCAGCCCAATAACAGTTTTTAAAAGTGATGCTATAATGTCCGTCAGAAGGAGCGTCGGTTTTAGAAGAACCAACTAAATCAGAAAAACGGTGATCATCGGCTCCACCAGAGCCTCCAGCTTTTGGGGCTTTCAAATAAATAAATTTGCACCAAGAAACCGTTACATTATCTGCTGCGCCTTTATTATCAAAATTTCCATCCATTCCGTCTTGAAATTCACAATGATCTACCCAGATGTTTGTCGCTTCTGAAGTAAGATTATCACGTCCGTCTACATCATACGCACCGGGGCCTTCAAAAATTAGATTTCTAATAATAATATTATTTGATCCCGGTTTTAAACTTAAAATTCCAGAACCAGTAGCAGTTTGATCCAGATTCACTAATCTAGCACCAGGAAGACCAATAATGGTTTTGTCATTTACTAGGAGGCTGGTGTAGGAACAATTTATAGTTCCTGAAACTAAAATAACCTGCGGAGTAGTCAGTTTTAATTTTGCTGTTAAATCGGTTAAGGTAGTCACTGTCACAGGAGTTGCATTTCCTCCGCCAGTGGCAGAAGCTCCAAATCCTTCTGGTGCACTCATAAAATAATTTTGCGCAAATAGAAAGGAGCATGGCATAAGTAAGGCCAATGCAATAAGTTTTGTTTTCATTTAAGTGTGGTTTTTTGTGGTTTAATAGTCAATGTAATCGATTGCACAAATGTAAAAGAATTAAAAGAATTTCAAATTAATTTTTCAAATATTTATGTTTTTAAAGTTTTGATTTACAGATTTATAAGTGTTGTTTTTACACTATTTAATTGTAGTACGATCTGTAGAGATATTTTAGAAAATAGGAAAGGTTTTAAAGTAAAAGGAGAAAATTCATGCTAAATACATATATTTGATGTACCAGTTTAAAACGCACCAATGGAAAAATTCAAAGATCAGTCTGCGCTTCATCTTTTCGAGAAGGGTTTAATTACACAAAACCAGCTCGAAGAAGTGAAAACCTATCGAAGCCGAAATATCTTTTCGTTAAATGCAGAATTAAAGCTATTCCTTTATTTATCAGTAGTATTATTTACTTCCGGAATTGGAGTCTTGATTTATGAAAATATCGACACTATAGGACACATTGCTATTCTATCGTTGCTTTTAATTGTTATTGCAGTCTGCTTTTTTTATTGTTTCAAGCATTCTAAAGGTTTTCAGAAAGCAGAAACAACTTTTGAGCATCCTGTTTTAGAATATCTGGTTTTGGCGGGCAATATCTTGACTTGCATTTTTATCGGATATCTTCAGTTTCAGTATAAACCTTTTGGAGAACATTACGGATTAGCGACTTTAGTGCCAACTTTTGTAAGTTTCTTTTGTGCTTACTATTTTGATAATAGAAGTGTTTTAACTATTGCAATTACGGGTCTGGCGGCTTATGTGGGACTTTCTGTTACGCCACAAGATATATTTAATGACAGCAATAATTTGTATGCAAGCCAAAGTTTAAGCTATTCAGCAGTAATGTTGGGAGTTTTACTCATTTTATGGACCATCTACAGTAGTCGAATTTCGCTTAAAACTCATTTTGGTTTAGTTTTTCTCACTTTTGCATTACATATTGTAAGTATTGCTGCGATTAGTAATTTAACAGGTTATGATACATTAACATGGGTAATATTTGCTTTAGTTTTAGCTGGTTCAACCTATTATTTTTATAAAGCTAGCTATCAATATAAAGCAATGTCTCTATATGTGTTTATGATTGTTTATGCTTATATCGGAGGAAATATTGTTTTGTTCAGAATTTTTGAAAACGTTGATTTCTCTGATATTTGGGAATTATTAATTTTCTTACTGCCAGCTTATTTTGTTGGTTCGATTGTAATGTTTATTAAATTAATTAAAAAATTTCATAAAGAGATAGCAGAATGATAGTATACAGCAAACAATTATTAGATAATGAAATTTTAGTTGATGAAGCAGATTCTTTGTGCAAAGGAGGCTTTATTAGTAAAGAACAGAAGAAATTTATAGAAAAAGAACTGCCCGTTTTAAAAGGTCAGAGTAATATTCTGGTTAGAATAGGCTTCTTTTTGCTTGGCTGCTTGTTGTATGGGTCAATTTGTGGATCAATTTCTTTATTTGGATTAAGCGCAGAAAATGTATTTTTTCAAATCTGCTGTTATATTTTTACTATAGTTGGATTTGTAGGAGCAGAATTGCTTGCAAATCAAAATTATCATAATCATGGCTTAGATGATTCTTTTATATTAAATGCGATTTTATGTTTGGGCGCAGCAGTAGCAATAACAACTGAAGGTCATGAAATAGTAATTGCTTTTTTTGTAGCAGTTGGAGCGCTTTTTATGTTTTTGAGATATCTGCATGTATTATCAATGCTTGTATTTTGCATTTCGGCAACCGCCTTTTTGTTTTTCGGAATGTTTAAATTTGGAGATATTGGAAAAGCTATTTTGCCTTTTGCAGCAATGATTCTTTCAGGATTGTTTTATTTTTTGACAAAAAAGAGGATGAATCATTTAAGCCAAAGTTATTATTACAACGGATTATTATTGGCAAATAGTTTTTGCTTGGTTTTGTTTTATCTTTCTTGTAATTATTTGGTTGTAAGAGAACTTTCTGCAGAACTTTTAGGAACAGAAGTAAAACCTGGAACAGATATTCCGTTTGCATTTTTCTTTTATGGTTTTACTTTTATGGTGCCGATTGTTTATTTGGTGCAAGCTTTAAAAACAAAAGACAGAATAATGCTTTGGTTGAGCTTTTTGGCAATTGCATTTTCAATCTATACCATTCGATTTTACCATTCGGTTTTACCAATCGAATTAGCGCTAACGCTTGGCGGTGTAGTTTTATTTGCAATAGCATATTTTTCAATTAGAAAATTAAAGGAAAAAGAAAGCGGACTGACTTTTAAACCAGATAGAATAAACCATTCAGATAGTTTATTAAATGCAGAAGCTTTAGTTGTAGCTTCAACTTTCGGAATGAAACCAGAAGTTAAGACAGCTTCTCCAATGGAATTTGGAGGAGGAGGTTTCAGCGGTGGAGGGTCAGACGGAAGTTTTTAAATTATTTGGCCACAGATTAAAAGGATTAGAAAGATTTTTTTTCGCCACGACCAGAGCGATAGCGAACAGGCGAAGCAATTTCACGAATTTCCACTAATTAATTTTTATTTTAATTATTTGTACTCAAAGTGCATATATAAAGACTTTAAATCTTTTTAATCCTTTTAATCTGTGGCAAGAAAAAACTATACCTTACTCTTCAATGCTTCTGCATCAATATCGCTATGCGAAACATCGTAAACTGCTTTTCCGTTTTTGATCAATATCAATTGAGGAGATTCATGATAAACTCCAAATTTGCTAGCAATTTCATTTGAGATATCTCTGTGTGCTATTAAGTCTAAAAAATAAGCGTCAACAACACCTTCAAGATCATATTCTCTTTCAAATTGCTTTAAAGCCATTCGGCTGATGCTGCATCTTGTGCTATGCTTAAAAATGACAACTGGTTTTTCATTTGAGATCGCTTCTATTTCCATTAATTGAAGCATATCTATTAATTCAGTCCAGTTTACTTTACTTTTTGCTGCTTCTGAGTTCTCTGAACTTCCGAAGATTGAATTAAAAAAACTCATATTTGGCTTGTTTTATGACTTTTTGACGTGTTAAAAGCGTGAAAAATCGATTTTAACTGTCTTTTTGTCTGTTTTTTTACTGTGGAATATAATTTGTCTATTCGAATACAAAGTTAAATTATTTGAGCGAACTATTTACCTCAATAAATCGTAACTTTAATCCTATATATTTTAAACAGTTAAATCAATCAAATCAAAAGATATGAATATAAATAAATTTACAATCAAATCGCAGGAAGCCATTCAGTTGTCGCAGCAATTAGCGCAACGAAATGGTCAGCAACAAATTGAAAATGAGCATATTTTTAAAGCTATTTTTGAAGTTGACGAAAACGTAGCGCCATTTATTTTAAAAAAATTGAATGTAAATGTGCCGTTGTTTTTACAAATTTTAGATAGCACAATTCAAAGTTTTCCAAAAGTTTCTGGAGGAGATGTTATGCTTTCTAGAGACGCAAACAAAGCTTTGAATGAAGCAGAAATCATTGCACAAAAAATGAACGACGAATACGTTTCGATTGAGCATTTAATTTTAGCCATTTTTGACTCAAAAAGTAAAGTCTCTCAGATTTTAAAAGATCAGGGAGTTACAGGAAAAGGTCTGAAAGCGGCTATTGAAGAATTGCGTAAAGGTGAAAGAGTAACTTCGGCTTCGGCAGAAGAAACCTATAATTCGCTAAATAAATTTGCTAAAAACTTAAACGAATTAGCCCGTACAGGAAAATTAGATCCGGTTATTGGGCGTGATGAAGAAATTCGTCGTGTATTGCAGATTCTAACTCGTAGAACCAAAAATAACCCAATGCTTATTGGTGAGCCTGGAGTTGGTAAAACCGCTATTGCAGAAGGTTTAGCACATAGAATTGTGGACGGAGACGTTCCAGAAAACTTAAAAGATAAAATCGTTTTCTCTCTTGATATGGGAGCTTTGATTGCCGGAGCGAAGTATAAAGGAGAATTTGAAGAACGTTTAAAATCGGTTGTGAAAGAAGTTACAGCTGCAGACGGAGATATTGTTTTGTTTATTGATGAAATTCATACGCTTGTAGGAGCAGGTGGAGGTGAGGGCGCAATGGATGCGGCGAATATCTTGAAACCAGCTTTGGCTCGTGGAGAATTGAGAGCAATTGGTGCTACTACTTTAGATGAATATCAAAAATATTTTGAAAAAGATAAAGCACTTGAAAGACGTTTCCAAAAAGTTCTTATTGATGAACCAGATACAGAAAGTGCGGTTTCGATTCTTCGTGGAATTAAAGAAAAATATGAAACGCATCATAAAGTTCAAATTAAAGATGAGGCAATTATTGCAGCAGTTGAACTTTCACAACGTTACATTACCAATCGTTTCTTACCAGATAAAGCGATTGACTTAATGGACGAAGCGGCTTCTAAATTGCGTATGGAGATCAATTCAAAACCTGAAGAATTAGATGTTTTGGATCGTAAAATCATGCAGTTAGAAATTGAGATTGAAGCTATTAAACGTGAAAAAGAAGAAAGCAAGCTGAAAATTTTGGGTATGGAATTGGCCAACCTGAAAGAAGAACGAAACGAAATCTATGCGAAATGGAAACAGGAAAAAGATATCGTTGACGGAATTCAGGCTGTAAAACATGAAATAGAAGACTTTAAATACGAAGCAGAACGTGCAGAACGTGATGGTGATTACGGAAAAGTAGCTGAGATACGTTACGGAAAAATAAAAGAAGCGCAGGAACGTCAAGAAACACTGCAAAAACAATTGCAGGAATTCCAATCTGGAAATTCTTTAATTAAAGAAGAAGTTACCAGAGAAGACATTGCAGAAGTTGTAGCAAAATGGACTGGAATTCCAGTAACCAAAATGCTTCAGACAGAAAGGGAAAAACTATTGCATTTAGAAGACGAATTGCACAAACGTGTAGTAGGGCAGGAAGAAGCGATAGAAGCCGTGAGTGATGCTGTTCGTCGAAGCCGTGCCGGTTTACAGGATATGAAAAAACCTGTTGGATCATTCTTATTCTTAGGAACAACCGGAGTTGGTAAAACCGAATTGGCAAAAGCTCTGGCCGAATATCTTTTTGATGATGAAAATGCCATGACGCGTATTGATATGAGTGAGTATCAAGAACGTCACAGCGTGAGCCGTTTAGTTGGTGCGCCTCCAGGATATGTAGGTTATGATGAAGGAGGTCAATTGACAGAAGCTGTTCGTAGAAAACCGTATTCTGTTGTGTTGTTAGACGAGATTGAAAAAGCGCATCCTGATACGTTCAATATTTTGCTTCAGGTTCTAGACGAAGGGCGTTTGACAGACAACAAAGGACGTTTGGCCGATTTTAGAAATACGATTATTATTATGACCTCAAATATGGGAAGTAATATTATTCAGGAGAAATTTGAAAACCTAAAAGGAAGCGTTGAAGCAGCAACAGAAGCTGCTAAAAACGAAGTTTTAGGGTTGTTAAAACAAACAGTTCGCCCTGAGTTTATCAACCGTATCGACGAAATTGTAATGTTTACACCGCTTACAGTAGAGAACATCTCAAGAATCGTAAACTTACAGTTGAAGAGTGTTACAAAAATGCTGGCTCTGCAAGGTATTACAATGGATGCAACCCCAGAAGCTATTGCTTACTTGGCTGACAAAGGTTACGATCCTCACTTTGGGGCAAGACCTGTAAAACGTGTCGTGCAGCGAGAAGTTTTAAATCAACTGTCAAAAGAAATTCTGGCAGGAAACATAACAACAGACAGCATCATTTTGTTAGATGCTTTCGATGGACAATTGGTTTTTAGAAACCAGACCGCTAATTAATTTTTTTTATGTTAATCTTAAAAAAGCATCAGTTTTTTAGCTGATGCTTTTTTTTTGCCTGAAATTTTGAAACTTTTCATCTAATTCATATAACAATATATTTCTAAAAAAGGATGAATTTTAAATAAATAAAAATCAGCAAATTATTAATTAAAATTAGAAATTATGAACAATATATTTAGAGGATTATTGGCAGGTTACGGAGCTAAAAAGCTTGGTGGAGGATGTTTTGGAACAATTATCGTTTTTATTATTTTGTGGGTTCTTTTAGGACAATGTAACTAAAACCACAATACAGAAAATTACGAATAAAAACACAAATTTTAGTGTAAGATTATTGGGCAGATTAAGTCAAATTGTCTAGATTCGCATCACTAAAAATAAAAATAAATTTAAAAATGGCTTCAGGTTTTTTTGTTCTATTAGATGATATCGCAGCAATTATGGATGATGTTGCAGTAATGAGTAAAGTTGCTGCAAAAAAAACAGCTGGAATTCTAGGAGATGATTTAGCAGTAAATGCCGAAAAAGCTTCTGGATTTGCTTCATCAAGAGAATTACCGGTTTTATGGGCAATAAGTAAAGGTTCTTTATTGAATAAAATTATTATTCTTCCAATTGCATTTTTATTAAGTGCTTTTTTACCAATTGCAATTATAATAATTTTGGTACTTGGAGGATTGTTTTTAGCTTACGAAGGAGCCGAAAAAATTTACGAATTTGTCTTTCCTCACAAGCACGATGAATCAGAAGGAATTACCCATGAGGATTTAACAGAAGAACAAATTCTAGTAATTGAAAAAGGAAAAATAAAATCAGCAATCATTACCGATTTTATATTATCTGTAGAAATAGTAATTATAGCATTGGGAACTGTAATAGAAGAACCGCTGACACAGCAGATAATTGTAACTTCGATAATCGCGCTAGTGGCAACAATCGGAGTTTACGGAATTGTGGCGCTTATCGTTAGGATGGATGAAGCAGGCTTTAAGCTAATAAAACATAGCAAAAGCGAAAAAAGCCTTTCAAGATTTATTGGGAATTTATTGGTAAAAGCTCTTCCGTTAGTAATAAAAGGTTTAACGGTAATTGGTACAATTGCATTACTTTTAGTGGCTGGAGGAATCTTTGTTCACTATATTCCTTATTTCCATCATTTATCAGAAGAAATTAAAATCCCAGCTATTATCAAAGAATTTACAACCGGCTTAATTCTAGGATTTATAGTTTTACTTTTTGTAAATATCTTCAAAAAGATTTTTAAAAAGAAAGATGCTTAATTAGCAACTAAATATATATCAGAAACACCAGTTTAACACTGGTGTTTTTTTGTTTTATATATTAATCAAAAATTTTTTTTTGTTTGTGAAAATTACCAGGAGTACTGCAATAAATAATACGCTTTTAATCTGGGATAAATGAGAAAATTTTGTTCCAATCACAAAAAAGTATCATTAATTCGATAGTTTTTTTGTTTTAATAAGGATTTGATTTTTAGGTATTTAATGTTTTAGTGAAATTTTTAACATTTTATTTTAAGCAACCATTGCAACTAACTTACATCTTCATAGTAATTAACAATTAATTATTATTTTATATGAAAAGTTTTAGATTAAAATCAGTTTTAGTAGTATTATTTTTATCAATTGGATTTGTGTCATGCAGTAACGACGATGATAACAATACACCAGCTCCAACAACAAAAGCAGCTTTGGTAACCGAAATTAAGGGGCCAGCAACAGGAAAAGTAAACGACGAATTAAGCTATGATGTAACGTATGTAGTAGATAACGCTTGTGCTGAATTTGATAAGATCTCAGAAGTAACTATCGGATCTGAAAAAGGTCTTCAAGTAATTGCAAAATACCCATCAGAAGTTTGCACGCAGCAAGTTCCAGATCCTAAGAAAACAGTTTACAAATTTTCATCTAAAGTAAAAGGAACTTTCGAAATCAAATTTAAAAAATCAGAAACAGAATTCCTTACTCAAAAAGTAGTGATTGAATAACAACAAGCTTAGTTGAATTTTTGAGGTTGATAGACCATTTTGCAGAAGTTTATTTTAAATGGATGTGAAATGGTTTTTTTGTATTGATGAAATTGTAAGAATTATTAAAGGCTATAAGATTTTTAATTCCATTAAATTAGATGAATACAAGTTTTTTTCTTACATTTGCAATGCAATTCAAAAACACTTATGGAAAAAACGATAATCATAAAACCAAATGAGAAGACAGTTTCTGTTCTAAAAAAAATGGTTGATTTAAAAGAACAACATCGAAAAGAAGTTTTAGGAAGATTAAAGAAAAAATAATATTTCTTTATGTATCAATATATTTCAGAAGAGGGTTTGTACCCTCTTTTTTATTTTACAACAAAGCATGGTTTGCAATATTTTGTCAGTTTTCAGAAAATGAATTTTGAAAATGCCTTCTTTAATAAACTTTATAGCATCGACTTTTACGAAGCAAATAATCAAAAATTTTTTAATGATCCATCAATAGAAATTACAATCACCAGCATCATAAATCAATATTTTAAAGATAATCCAGATATTATTTTAAATTATGTTTGTGATAGTGTAGATTTTAAACAAGATTTTAGACAAAAATTATTTGACAGATGGTATCATAACATTAAAAGCGATGAATTTTCAAAAGTGAACTTTCAATATCATATTCCAAATGAAAAAATGATTTATCATTTAAGCTTTATATTTAAAACGGATTTTTATAAAATGGATAATATTATTGACGAGGTAAATTTGCAATTAGAAGCATTTACAAGTTACAAATAATCTTAAAGTAAGGATCAATTACCAACACTTTGCTATTCCTTTAAAAAGTATTATTTTTGCACTCTAAATTTTATGTCATGGCGAAAAGAAAGTATAAAATATCGGTTATTCAGTTAAATCTGAATGATGTTGCCGAAAACAATCTTAAAAAATGTATCAGCTGGGTAAGAGATGCTGCAAGTCAAGGTGCTGAGGTAATCTTACTTCCTGAATTATATAGCAGTCATTATTTCTGCCAAAGCGAAGATGTAGATAATTTTGCATTAGCAGAACCACTTTACAGCACTTCATTTATTGCATTCAGCGAATTGGCAAAAGAATTAGGAGTAGTAATTATTGTTCCTTTCTTTGAGAAAAGAATGGCAGGAATCTATCATAACAGTGCTTACATCATTGATGCTGATGGAACAGAAGCTGGTTTGTATCGTAAAATGCATATTCCAGACGATCCTCATTTTTATGAAAAATTCTATTTTACTCCAGGTGATTTAGGCTTCCAAGCAATCGAAACTAAAAAAGGAACTGTTGGAACTTTAATCTGTTGGGATCAATGGTATCCAGAAGCAGCTCGTATTACAGCGCTTAAAGGAGCTGAGGTTTTATTTTATCCAACAGCAATTGGGTGGCATCCTAAAGAAAAAGAACAATATGGAGAAAATCAATATGGTGCTTGGATGAACGTTATGAAAGGACATGCAGTAGCAAATGGTGTTTTCGTAGCAGCAGCTAACCGAATTGGTTTAGAAAAATATCTTGAAGGAACAGAAGGAATTCAGTTCTGGGGAGCTTCTTTCATTGCAGGACCACAAGGAGAAATTTTAGCTCAAGCGTCTCATGATAAAGAAGAAATTTTAATTGCTGAAGTTGATTTGGACTTGCAAGAAAACGTTCGTCAAAACTGGCCATTCTTTAGAGACAGAAGAATTGATGCTTTTGGAGATATTACAAAAAGAGCAATTGATAAATAATTAGATTAAAATTATATGAAAAAAGAGCTGTCTCAAAAAGACAGCTCTTTTTTGTAAGCTTCGGAGAAGCGAAATATTTATAGAACTTTAATAGTGCAAATGGAAAAAGCTCCAGCAGAGCGAAATCTTATGTTCTAAATATGTCGCTCTGCTGGAGCTTTATATTGTAAACATTTCTTATTTTCTATAAATATTTCGCTTCTCCGAAGCTCTATGTGTATTTTTATAATAAAAAGGAGCTATTTCGTATGAAATAGCTCCTTTTCTGTTTTTAGCTTTATATGTAAATTACTTCACTTGGAAAGTAACTCTTCTCACGATCTGACGTGCCTCTTTAGAATTTTTGTTAACAGAAGTATCTTCTCCGTTAGCAATTACATTCAATCTTGAAGCATCAATTCCTGCATTAACCGCTACTTTTTTCACAGCCTCAGCTCTTTTTCTAGATAATTCAGTGTTGTAGTTTGAATTTCCAATTTCATCAGCATAACCAATAATATCGGCTGATTTTCCTGGATTGTTTTTCAAGTATTTCACTAAGAAATCTACGCCTGATAAAGATGCATTTGTAGGTTTAGACGAATTGAAATCGAAGTAAACGTTTACATAACCACCGTTAATTAATTCTTCAACAGTATTGTTTGTAGCCGTTCCAGCGCCTTTCTTTTCGTAAGTTTTGTCTAAATAGCTTTCTAACTCATCTGGCACACCATTTTGATTCGTATCAATAGATTGTCCTTTTGTGTTAACAGCAACTCCTGCAATGCTATTTGGTTCTAAATCGTATAAATCAGCAACTCCATCTTTGTCTGAATCGATAAGACCAGTTTCGATTAAGTCCACTCTTTTTTCCAATTCACCAATTCTATCTTCTTCACCAATCCAGTCAGCATGTTTCTGATTTTTTCCTAAGTAGAACGTCAAACCAACAGAAGCATTCAATAAAACACCATCAAAAGAACCACTTGTTGTGTTGCCCATTCCGTCAAAGTTCCAATTTTGTCTTCCGTTTACAATTCCAGTAAGGTCTCCTGTTAAAGCTACACGATCACTTAATCTAATTTGTCCAGTTAAACCAGCAATTCCGTGAGCCATGTAATCTTGTCCTCCAAATCCTGTTTCGGTACTAATTTGAGAAACTCCAAAACCACCATGCGCCAAAAGACCGATTGTATTTGTCCAAGTTTCAAAATTTAAAGCACGTCCAACGTTAACAACCCCTTGTAAACTTGCTCTAACATAACGGCTTTCAAAGTCTGGTGTGTCTTTTTTCTCTTTAAATTGGTCGTAACCCACATCTAATTTTAAACCAAATTTTGGATTAAACATATATCTCACACCTAAATCTCCGTGAAAAAAGTTCAATGATTCAGTAGTATATCCTGGAGTCATTGTTCTGGTTGGTTTGTTAACACCACCATTTAGTTCGATCGACCATTTGTTGTATTCTTGATCTACGCTAGGTTTGGTAGAAGTGGTAGCCATATTTTGAGCGCCTGCAGCAAATGATAGTAATAATAAGGATGCTGATACTAATTTCTTTTTCATGATATCAAAAATTAAATTGTTTTTATTTTAAACTCATGAACAAAATTAGATGTCGAATCTTAGAATGCGTTGTATATGCCCTTACATAATTCCCATCTTTTGGCTTTTAATTATGTAAATACGTTAAAATAAGTACAATACAAAGCATGAAAAAAGGACAAAATTCACATTTTGTCCTTTTGCTCTCCTGAAAAAGTATTAATTATTTCAAATCTGGCTGATAAATTTTAACAGATCCATCTCCTTCACTGCTTACTATTAATAAGCTTCTTTTTGTAGGACTTTTTGAAGCCGGAATGAATAATAAACCTTCTGGTGCGTCACCTGTTTTTACTGTTTGTAAATATTGTGGAGAAGTTGGGTTTGTTGCATCATAAACCATAAAAGCATCAGATCTTTCTAAACCAACAAATAAAATATTTTGAGTTCCCATTTTTGCTACAACTACGGCTTCTGGCTCAGAGCCTTTGTCATCACTTCTTTTATCGTCGTATGTGCCAATTTCATTCGTCTTTTTGTCAACATCATTTTTACTGTCAAAAACGATTTTTCCAGTGTTTCCATTCCAAATAGAGAATGATCTTCCTCCAAAACTTACCATTTGATCCAGATCTCCATCTCCATCAGTATCTCCCATGTCTGTAACAAGGTTTAATCTGCCTAAATTAGTATCTAATTTTAAAGTAGCGGCATCTGGAAAAGCAGTTGCGTCAAGTGTCATGCTTTTCATACGCTTCACATCAGAGTAGGCAGCGTATTCTCTTGCATCACCTTCGTTAGCAGTAACAAAATATGGAATATTATTTACCGTATAATGGCTGATGGCATCTGGCATATATAGACCTTTTACTTTCCATGGGTTAAAAGCGATTTTATTATCACTATCGCTTACATCAATTGCATTCTCAGCAGTATTGTAATCTTTTAAGTCTAAAGGATAAATGGCTGTAATAGTTTTAGAAGTTAAATCTACTTTTGCAACACCATTATTTTCTTGTAGTGTCACCCAAGCAGTTTTAGAATCGTCCGAAATAGTAATATATTCTGGTTCGATATCTTGAGCGAAACTCTTAGCAAATTTCGAAACTCTGAATCCGTCTTTTTTTAATGCTTCTGCTTGACCCGCAAAAGAGCTAAAATCTAAAGTCGTGACATTGTAAGTGCTAGTTTCAATAATAGAAATTGTTCCGTTTGGGTCTTGAGAATAATCGGTATTTGGCTCGCCTTCGTTAGCTGTCATGATATATTTTCCATCTGGCGAAAAAGTAATCATATCTGGCAATGCACCAACTGTAACTTGTTTGATTAAACTATAATCAGAAGTATTAAAAACTACTACTTTTCCATTACCTTGCTTGTTAGCAGTAGATTCTAAAGCAACAGCTAATTTTCCGTCAAAAACAGAAACACTATTTGCAGCGCCTTCATAAGCAACTAAATCAATTTTTCCGACTTTAAGAGGTTTTGTTGGGTCAGCAATATCAATAACGTCAATTTGGTTTACACCGCTGTTGTTTACCGTAAAAAGTCTTTTTGTTTTCTCGCAGTAAGCAGAGATTTCTGCAGCAGCTTCTCCGCCAATTGTAATAGAGCCAATTTCTTTAAAAGTTCCAGGGTTTTCGTTTACAACAACTTCTGGTTCGTTGTTCGAATTTTCATCATTGTTACAGCTTGCTAATATAAAAAGAACAGCTAATAATGAGATTGATAAATTTTTCATGCGTTAGTTTTTAGTTTTTGCAAAAGTAATTCTGGCCTCTCTGTTAAATATTAAGGATGTATTATTTAATCTTTAACTTAATTTTTACAGGATATTTTTTGTGAAATAACATACGATTTTGGTTCAGATGTTTTAAAATCCTAACGAATGCTTATCTTTGCACTTTCTAAATTAGAACGTATTTATGTCAACAGATAATAGAAGATTTCCAGCAGAATGGGAAAAACAACAAGGAATTGTATTGTGTTTTCCGCACAATGGTAACGATTGGCCAGGAAAATACGAAGCTGTTCAATGGGCTTTTGTAGAGTTTATTAAAAAAGTAGCGACTTTTGAAACTGTTTTTTTAGTGGTTGCCGATGAAAAGCTAAAAGAAAAAGTAGCCGATATGCTTGAAAGAGCTCGTGTAAACCTTAACAACGTTTCTTATATTATTCATAAAACCAATAGAAGCTGGATGCGTGACTCAGGACCAATTATCGTGAAAAATGGTTCGAAAAGAGAAGCATTGAATTTTAATTTCAACGGCTGGGCAAAATATAAAAACTATCAGTTGGATAAATTTGTTCCGGGTAAAGTAGCAGATTTTATTGATGTTCCTTTAACTCAGGTGATGTACAAAGGAAAACCCGTAATTGTTGAAGGAGGAGCCATTGATGTAAACGGAAAAGGAACTTTACTAACTTCTGAAGAGTGTTTGATGCATCCAACAATTCAGGTGAGAAATCCTGGTTTTACCAAAGAAGATTATGAAGCCGTTTTTAAAGAATATCTTGGAGTTACCAATGTAATTTGGTTAGGAGATGGAATTGAAGGCGATGATACGCATGGTCATATTGACGATTTATGCCGATTTGTAAATGATGACACCATCGTTACAATTGTAGAAACAGATAAAAACGATTCAAACTACAAACCTTTGCAGGATAATTTGAAACGTTTGCAAAATGCAAAATTAGAAAACGGAAAAGCGCCAGTAATTGTAGCGTTACCAATGCCAAAACGTGTTGATTTTGAAGATTTACGTTTACCAGCAAGTTATGCAAACTTCTTGATTTTGAATAATTGTGTTTTAGTGCCTACATTCAATGACAGTAATGATCGCGTAGCTTTAAATATATTGTCAGAATGTTTCCCTGATCGCGAAGTAATCGGTATAAGTTGTATTGATTTTATTTGGGGATTCGGAACTTTGCATTGTTTAAGTCAGCAGATTCCTGCATAAAAATAGTAGTGTTAGATTAAAAAAAATCACTTTGATCTTTTTTAATCTGTGATAAAATTATCAGATATACAGAGACTTTCTTATATTATTTGAGCTGTCACCAAAAGTGGCAGCTTTTTTTTGTTGTATATTTAACAGACAGATTTGCCGTGTGTCCACGTATCCTTCTTATATTCGTATGTTCAATAATGCAGAAATGCAGATTTAATTTTATATGAAGAAAATATTTTTTATCCTTTCCGTGCTTTCTTCCGGAGTTCTTTTTTCGCAGTCTGAGTCGCAGGAAAAACCAGAATTTACATTTGCGACCTACAATGTAAGTATGGAATCTGATAATTATTCTCCGAAAGGCGCAATGGGAAAATCGGAGCAGATATTGATTTATCAGCTTAATTCAGGACATAATACTCAAATCAGAAATATCGCCAAAATTATTCAAACCGTTAGGCCAGACGTTATTCTGCTAAACGAATTTGATTATATTAAAGACCCTGAACTTGGTGTAAAGGCTTTTATTAAAAATTACTTGAATGTGAGCCAAGGCGGAGCAACAGCTATTGATTATCCTTATTACTATTATTCGACAGTGAATACGGGTCAGCCAAGTCCTTACGATTTAAACAATGATGGAAAGTTGGATAGTTTTGGAAATGATGCATGGGCATTTGGTATGTATCCCGGGCAATATGGGATGATGCTTTTGTCTAAATATCCTATTGATGTTAAGGCAGTTCGTACTTTTCAACATTTTAAGTGGAAAGATATGCCGGGAGCATTGCTTACTAAAAAAGCAGATGGATCGGATTGGTACAGTAAGAAAGCATGGAAGGAATTTCCATTATCTTCAAAATCTCACTGGGATGTACCTGTACAGATAGGCAATGAAACGGTTCATGTTTTAGTCAGTCATCCAACTCCTCCTACTTTTGACGGTGCTGAAGATCGCAATGGGAAAAGAAATCATGATGAAATTCGATTCTGGAAAGACTATATTTCAGATAATTCGGCCTCGTATATTTATGATGATAAAGGGGTAAAAGGCGGTTTGTCTCCGAATTCTCGATTTGTCATAATGGGTGATCAAAACGCTTCACCGGTTGAGGGGGATGCTATTAGAGAAGGAATAAAGTCTTTAGTTGAGAGTCCGAAAATTAATAGCGACTTTACGCCAGCTAGTAAAGGTGCTGCTGAATTTAGTCCTGAAAATCCTTTTGGAGTTAATCATACAGCATTTTGGAGAATGCGTGCAGATTATGTATTGCCATCCAGACTTGGATTTAAGGTTCTCAACAGCGGTGTATTCTGGCCTGCCAAAGGCCAACCAATGTCGGAATTGGTTGAAAAACGCGAATCAAGTTCAGATCATCGTTTGGTTTGGGTAAAGGTAGTTTTGGAATAAATAAAACTTTGCCTTTTAATTTACGAGATTAAATAAAGCATAAAAAAAACCTTGGGATAACCAAGGTTTTTTGTTTTATATCTCTTCAGTTTTATCTGCTCTTCATTGTTTAATGAAAGGAGGTAGCAATTGGCTAGAAACTTCTCCAAAACCAATTCTTACTTCCGTATTTTCACAGAATCCACGAATAATTACAGTGTCATTATCTTCGATAAATTTACGTTCGCTTCCGTCTTTTAACTTCAACGGATTTTTCCCTCCCCAAGTTAATTCTAGCATAGAACCAAAACTATCAGGAGTTGGACCAGAAATTGTTCCAGAACCCATCATGTCGCCAGAGTTTACGCGGCATCCATTAGAAGTGTGATGCGCTAACTGCTGACTCATTGACCAGTATAAATATTTGAAGTTAGATCTTGAAACAATAGTTTCTTCTTCTTGATTTTCAGGTTTTAAGGAAACTTCCAAATGAATATCAAAAGCTTTTTTTCCTTTGGTCTGCAAATACGGAAGTGGTGTTGGATCTTGTTTAGGACCCTTTGTTCTAAAAGGTTCCAAAGCATCCATAGTCACAATCCAAGGTGAAATAGAAGTCGCAAAGTTCTTAGCTAAGAATGGCCCAAGTGGCACATATTCCCATTTCTGAATGTCGCGAGCACTCCAGTCATTTAGTAAAACCATTCCGAAAATATAATCTTCAGCTTCATAAGTTGAAATATTTTCGCCCATTACATTTACATCTGTTGTAATAAAAGCAGTCTCTAATTCAAAATCTACTAAACGTGAAGCACCGAAAACAGGCGTGTCGTGTCCAGCTGGCAAAGTTTGTCCCATCGGTCTGTGAACTGGAATCCCAGATGGTACAATGGTAGAACTTCTTCCATGATATCCAACCGGAATATGAAGCCAGTTGGGCAACAAAGCATTGTCTGGATCTCGGAACATTTTACCCACGTTTGTAGCGTGCTCTCTACTAGAATAAAAGTCGGTGTAATCACCAATTAAAACAGGAAGTTGCATCTCTACATCTTCAATTTTAAATATAACAATATCTCTATGTTTTGTTGAATCTCTTAATTGTGGATTAGTTTCGTCGAATATATCTGCAATACGATTTCGAACTAAACGCCATGTTTTTTTTCCGTCAGAAATAAAATCATTTAGCGTATCCTGCATAAACATATCATCGGTTAATTCTATTCCTTCAAAATAGTTTAATTGCTGTAAAGCCCCTAAATCTATGGCGTAATCGCCAATTCGCGTTCCTACGGTAACGACATTTTCTTTAGTAAGAAATACACCGAAAGGAATATTCTGAATGGGGAAGTCGCTATTTTCTGGCACTTCTAACCATGATTTTCTACTGGTATCGTTGGCAGTTATTGGCATGTTTAATGTTAATTATTTGTTGAAAAATTACTTGTCAAATATATCATAATCTAGCAGTTTGACAAACGTTTTTTTGTATTTTTGCGTGAAATTAACGAAAAACAAAAAAATGCAACGCGACGAACAAATTTTTGATCTTATCCAAGAGGAGAAAGAAAGACAAATTCACGGACTAGAGCTTATTGCTTCTGAGAATTTTGTAAGTGATGAAGTAATGGCAGCAGCAGGGTCTGTTTTAACTAATAAATATGCTGAAGGTTATCCTGGCAAAAGATACTACGGCGGTTGTGAAGTAGTTGACGTTATTGAGCAAATTGCTATTGACAGAGCTAAAGAATTATTTGGCGCTGAATATGCAAACGTACAGCCTCACTCAGGTTCTCAAGCAAACACAGCTGTTTATCACGCTTGTTTAAATCCTGGTGATACTATTTTAGGTTTTGACTTATCTCACGGAGGTCACTTAACTCATGGTTCTCCAGTAAACTTCTCAGGACGTTTATACCGTCCAGTTTTCTACGGTGTAGATGCTGAAACTGGTCGTTTAGATTATGATAAAATTCAAGAAATTGCAACTAAAGAACAGCCAAAATTAATCATCGCGGGAGCTTCGGCTTATTCTCGTGATATGGATTTTGCTCGTTTCAGACAAATTGCTGACAGCGTAGGAGCGATCTTATTTGCTGATATTTCTCACCCAGCTGGTCTTATCGCAAAAGGATTATTAAACGATCCAATTCCACATTGTCATATTGTTTCTACAACAACTCACAAAACATTAAGAGGACCACGTGGAGGTCTTATTTTAATGGGGAAAGATTTCCCAAATCCACAAGGATTAACAACTCCAAAAGGAGAAATCAGAATGATGTCTTCATTATTAGACTTAGCTGTTTTCCCAGGAAATCAAGGTGGACCTTTAATGCATATTATCGCTGCTAAAGCGGTTGCTTTTGGTGAAGCTCTTAAAGATGAGTTCTTTACTTATGCAATGCAATTACAAAAAAATGCA
This sequence comes from Flavobacterium sp. LK-23, assembly GCF_058135255.1. NCBI lineage: Bacteria > Pseudomonadati > Bacteroidota > Flavobacteriia > Flavobacteriales > Flavobacteriaceae > Flavobacterium > Flavobacterium sp. LK-23. The sequence goes on along the minus strand of NZ_JBYUVT010000002.1, from coordinate 99,596 downwards.
AATGCAATGGCTGACGCTTTCGTAAAAAGAGGTTACAACATTATCTCTGGCGGAACAGATAACCATATGATGCTAATTGACTTAAGAAATAAAAATATTTCTGGTAAAGAAGCTGAAAACGCATTAGTAAAAGCTGAAATTACAGTAAACAAAAACATGGTTCCTTTTGACGATAAATCTCCATTTATCACGTCTGGAATTCGTGTTGGAACAGCTGCAATCACAACTCGTGGTTTAGTTGAAAAAGATATGGAAACTATCGTAGCTTTAATTGATAAAGTTCTTACTGATCATACAAATGAGGATGTTATCGAAGAAGTTGCTGAAGAAGTAAACGAATTAATGAGCGAAAGACCAATTTTTGCGTATTAATTAGTTTAAAGTTTAAGGTTTCAAGTTTAAAGTTTTGTAATGCGTAAATAAACGTATTACGAAACTTTAAACTTTTTTTCGTTTAGAAAAGAAACTTGAAACATGAAACAAAATAAACCTGAAACAAATTAAAAGACATGGGCGTATTAAGATTACAATTGCCAACCGACCCAAGATGGGTAAATATTGTTGAGAAAAACATTGAAGAAATCTTGACAGATCACGCTTGGTGCGAACAGAAAGCGGCAACAAACGCGATTACGATTATTACGAATAATTCGGAGCATCAAGATTTAGTAAAAGATTTATTGGCTTTGGCCAAAGAAGAAATAGATCATTTTGAACAGGTTCATAATATCATCATCAAAAGAGGACTAAAATTAGGACGTGAGCGTAAAGATGATTACGTAAACGAACTATATCAATACATGAAAAGAAGCGGTGACGGAAGTCGTGTTTCTGGACTTGTAGAAAGATTATTGTTCTCTGCAATGATCGAAGCTAGAAGCTGTGAACGCTTTAAAGTGCTTTCTGAAAATATTAAAGACGAAGAATTAGCCGTTTTCTACAGAGAATTAATGGAAAGCGAAGCAGGACATTATACAACATTCATTACCTACGCACGTAAATACGGAACTGGAATAGATGTTGAAAAGCGTTGGAGAGAATGGTTGGCTTTCGAAGAATCGATAATTACGAATTACGGAAAAGGAGAGACGATACACGGATAATTTTTTAAGTTTTCAGTCGCAGTTTTCAGTTTTCACGTTTGTCAGGCTGAGCGAAGTCGAAGCCCACGCAAAGTAAATCAATTGTTCAAAAGTTCAAGTTTTTGTTAATCTAAAATCTAAAGTCTACAATCTAAAATTCCTTACATTTGAGAGTAACCAAAATCTCGAACTATGAGAATAGAAATGGACCTGAAATTAGGATTTAAAGATGTAATGTTTAGACCTAAGAGATCAACGCTCAAAAGCAGATCTGAAGTTTCACTAGAACAAAATTTCAAATTTTTGCACAGTACAGCAAGCTGGACAGGAATTCCAATAATGGCTGCCAATATGGATACGGTTGGAACTTTTGAAATAGCGAAAGTTTTAGCAAAAGAAAAACTCTTTACAGCCATTCATAAACATTACACTTTAGAAGAATGGAATGCATTTCTAAAGAACGTAACTCTTGATTTTTACGATTATATTGCTGTAAGCACAGGAACAGGAAAAGAAGATTTTGATAGAATAGGTGCAATAATTACTGCAAATCCGTTGCTGAAATTTATCTGCATTGATGTTGCCAACGGTTATTCGGAGCATTTTGTACAGTTTTTAAAGAAAACCCGTAAACAATATCCCGATAAAATTATTATTGCAGGAAATGTAGTTACAGGCGAAATGACCGAAGAGCTTCTATTAGCGGGTGCTGATATTGTAAAAGTGGGAATTGGTCCAGGTTCTGTTTGTACAACTCGCGTTAAAACAGGCGTTGGTTATCCGCAATTATCTGCAATTATTGAATGTGCCGATGCAGCGCACGGTTTAGGTGGCCATATTATCAGCGATGGCGGCTGTTCAACTCCGGGTGATGTTGCCAAAGCTTTTGGTGCTGGAGCAGACTTTGTAATGTTGGGAGGAATGCTCGCAGGACACACAGAAAGCGGCGGTGAATTAATAGAAGTAAAAGGAGAAAAATTCAAACAATTTTACGGAATGAGTTCTAAAACTGCCATGGATAAACATTCTGGAGGCGTTGCAGAATACAGAGCAAGCGAAGGAAAAACAGTTCAAGTTCCGTTTAAAGGAGATGTGATTCACACTGTTTTAGATATATTGGGCGGAATAAGAAGCACATGTACTTATGTAGGAGCTTCAAGATTAAAAGAATTGACTAAGAGAACGACTTTCATCCGCGTAAGCGAGCAAGAAAATCAAGTTTTTACAAAATAAATATGATTAAAATTACCGAAGCATCAATTAAAGATATTGCTAAAATTCAAGAAATTGCAAATATAACTTGGCCAATAACTTATGGCGAAATTCTAACAGCAGAACAATTAGATTATATGTTAGATTTGATTTATTCTGATGAAGCTTTAACTAGACAAATTCACAATAAAGAACAATTGTTTTATTTGGTTTCGGATCCTGAATCTGTAATTGGTTTTATCGGAATTGAGCATCATTATAAAAATGAAGCCATTACAAAAATCCATAAAATATATCTTTTGCCTGAAACACAAGGAAAAGGTTACGGAAAAATAGTTTTTGAATCGATTGAAAAACTGGCCTCAGAGAATAACTCAAACGAACTTTTATTAAATGTTAACCGATTTAATACAGCTTTGAATTTCTACAAAAAACTAGGTTTCGAAATCAAAGAAACTTTGGATATAGAAATTGGAAATGGATATTTGATGGAGGATTATGTAATGGGAAAATCAGTCTCAAAGTAATTTTTTAGCATTATTGTCATTTCGACGAAGGAGAAATCTTCGCAAGGAACTCTACAAAGATTGGCAACTTTTCTGTGCGGAGCTACTTGTGAAGATTTCTCCTTCGTCGAAATGACAACTGTGCGTTAATTCACAATCACATCATGCTTAAACAATAATCCTTTCACTTCCTTCAAAGAAAAAACAGCTTTTTTCAATTTCGTTTTAGAAGGATCGATAGTATAATTATAACTTGTTTTAAAATCGGCTTTATTGGCGATAGCTTTGTTGAATTCGGAACGGTATAAATCGCAATTATCGAAAATTACGTTGGTTAAATCAGCGGCCATAAAATCTACCGCTATTAAACTGCAATTGGTAAACGGAGTTCCTTTTAATTTTAAAGTATAAAACTTAGAAAAGTCAAGGATGCAATCATTAAAGCGAACTTCAAAAATAAGCTTGTCACACATGGCAAAATTCACTTCTTTAATTTCGCATCGATTAAATGTTACGGTTCTAAAAGCGACATAATTAATTTTTGCTTCACTAAAAATACAGTCATTAAAAACACAATCGATAAAAGTAACGGCCAAAAAAGTGCAGGCAGAAAAGTTACAATTGTTAAAAACACAGCATTCGAAGTCTTTAAAATTTAAGTCATCTTTGGCGTAAACAATCGTATTGTATTCTTTGTCAAGAAAATATTCGCTTTCTTTTTTCAACCTTTTTCGATAATTATTTGAAGGTGAAAAGGTAATAATTTACCATAGAAAAATGCGAACAAATTATAAATGATTTTGATTCCATTCTCATTTTTAATCCATAAAATGCTGTAGCTTTACACTTATTTTTTAAGTTAAAACATATCAATTTTTATTATATGGAACCAACAAGAAAGGAACATGATTTTTTAGGAGAATTAGAAATTCCGAATCATTTATACTACGGAATCCAGACTTTTAGAGCTGTAGAGAATTTTAATATTACAGCAATTCCGATTTCAAAAGAACCTTTATTTATCAAAGCTTTAGGATATGTAAAAAAGGCTGCAGCTTTAGCCAACAAAGATTGTGGCGCTATTGATGCAAAAATAGCAGAAGCAATCTGTTACGGAAGCGATCAGGTTATTGGTGGTAAATTTGATCAAGAATTTGTGAGTGATTTAATTCAGGGCGGTGCAGGAACTTCTGTAAACATGAATGCAAACGAAGTTATTGCCAATATCGGACTTGAATATTTAGGTCATAAAAAAGGAGAATACAATTTCCTTCATCCCAATAATCATGTAAACTGTTCTCAGTCTACTAACGATGCATATCCATCGGCATTTAGAATTGCATTGTACTTGAAAATGGAAACTTTTATTAAAACTTTAGCTGGTCTAGAAGTTGCTTTCGCTAAAAAAGGCGAGGAGTTTAAAGAAGTTTTAAAAATGGGAAGAACACAATTGCAAGATGCAGTTCCTATGACTTTAGGACAAGAGTTTAAAGCTTACGCGACAACAATTGGCGAAGATATTCAGCGTTTGAAAAATGCTCAGGAATTATTGTTGGAAATTAATATGGGCGCAACAGCGATTGGAACAAAAGTAAATGCTCCAGAAGGTTATCCAGAAATCTGCGTAAAATATTTGGCAGATGAGGTTGGAATTCCTTTAACGCTTTCGCCAGATTTGATTGAAGCAACGGTAGATACAGGCGCTTACGTTCAGATTATGGGAACCTTAAAGCGTTCTGCGGTTAAGATTTCTAAAATCTGCAATGATTTACGTTTATTGAGTTCTGGACCAAGAACGGGTTTAAATGAGATTAATCTTCCTGCACGCCAACCCGGTTCGTCTATTATGCCAGGAAAAGTAAATCCGGTAATTCCAGAAGTCGTCAATCAGACTTGTTTTTATGTGATTGGGCAAGATTTAACGGTTACAATGGCAGCAGAAGCAGGACAATTGCAATTGAATGTAATGGAGCCTGTTATTGCTTTTGCGATGTTTACTTCGTTAGATTATCTTTCAAATGCGATTCAGACTTTAATTGATAAATGTATCAACGGAATCACTGCAAACGTTGACCATTGCTATAATATGGTTATGAATAGTATCGGAATCGTAACGCAATTGAATCCGATTATTGGTTACGAAGAAAGTGCAAGTATTGCTGGAGAAGCATTAAAAACGGGTAAAAGCGTGCATCAAATTGCTGTTTTAGAACGAAAACTAATTACACAGGAAAAATGGGATGAGATTTATTCTTTAGAAAATCTAATTCATCCAAAATTTATCACTAAATAAAAATAGCAATACTATAAATTAAAGCTGTCAATTTTTTGACGGCTTTTTTTGTTAAAATATTTTTAAATTATTTTGTTTTAGTGCTTAAGATGTTGAAAATAAGACTTATATTTACAATGAGCTTGATTTTATTTCTAAAACAAAACTTTGTAAATGGTACTTTTTTTTCAAAATAATGCCGTTAAGTACAAGTCTAAAATCTTAGGATTATTACTTCTTATTTCTTTTAATTTATCTGCTCAAGAGGAAATTAAAAATCCTGAAATTGAAACTCCAACAATCTGTCCTCCTAAAACATTATTTGATCTTTTTAAGAAAGATGACGATGCTTTGGTTGTTAAACCCACAAAGAACAATTTCTTTTTATTAATTCCCGCAATTGGTTCACAGCCTGCAACAGGTTTCTTTTTTGGTGCTGTGGCTCAGTATACCTTTAAAGGAAAAGAAGAAAAAGACAAATATTCAATTGCCAACGTAGGAATTACTTATACGGTAAAAAACCAGTGGCTGGTTAACATTAAAAACAATATTCTGCTGAAGAATAATAAAATCTTTCTGAGTGGAGATTATCGATTGTACTTATTTTCGCAGCCTAATTATGGTTTAGGAACCGATATTATTCCGCCCAGACGTGACCGCCCTTCAGGCTTTGGTGTAGATTCTCTTGCTCAGGCAATGGATTATAATTATTTGAAGTTTCATCAAACGGTTTCTTTTGAGGTCAAAGAGAACTACTATATCGGAGGTGGTATAAATATTGACTGGTATTCAAGGATACAAGATGAGGAATTGGATGTTGCAAACGGAAAATATACCTATCATTACGATTACAGCCAAAAATACGGATTTGATAATTCTGAATATTTTTTAAATGGAGTTAGCCTGAATCTGGTTCACGATTCTCGTGATAATCAGGTAAATGCGTCAAAAGGTTGGTTTGCCAACATAAATTATAGATTTAATCCTGTTCTATTTAATAATCAGGATTATAGCAATGTTTTATTTGCAGAATACCGTCATTTTATTCCTGTTTCTCATAAAAATCCGCATTATATTTTAGCTATTTGGACGTACGGGCAATTTGTGACTAGAGGAAAAGTTCCGTATTTAAATCTTCCTGCAATTGGCTGGGATCAACGGAGCAGGAGCGGAGAAGGGTATACACAGGGATTATTTAGAGGAAATGGGTTGGTTTATTTGTCTACAGAATTTAGGTTTCCCATTACATGCAATCAATTGTTAAGCGGTACGGTTTTTACCAATTTTGTAACCGCCAGTAATTCTGATAATGATTTAAAATTATTCAAATCAATACAACCAGCCGTTGGTGTTGGTTTGAGAATCTTAATTGATAAAGCTTCCAAAACAAATCTGATTTTGGATTATGCTTGGGGGAACAATTCTAAAGGATTCTATTTGAATGCTGGAGAGACTTTTTAATCTCAAAAATTAGGAATCAGAAACTTTAAGTGCAAAATAATATCAAAAAGCAGGCTATTGTGTCTGCTTTTTTGATTCTTCATAATTAAATCATAATTTGTTTTGATGTGCCAAATTATGTTAAATTGTATTCTTATTTTTGTTGTATATACAAACTTCTTAAGATGAAATTACTTATAGTTGAAGACGAACCAAATCTATTATCAATATTAAGAAAAGGATTTGCAGAAAATAATAATGAAGTAAGCGTTGCAATGGATGGTAAAACGGCTATGGAGATGATTCATAATTATACCTTCGATGTAGTGATTTTGGATGTTATGCTTCCTGATGTTAATGGAATTGAAATTTGCAGAAGACTTCGCGCAGCAAAAAACTTTGTGCCGATTTTACTTTTAACAGCTTTAGGAACTTCAGAAAACATTGTAACAGGATTAAATGCTGGTGCCGACGATTATTTGGTTAAGCCTTTTAAATTTGGCGAATTAGATGCCAGAATAAATGCGCTGTACAGAAGATCGCAACAGGAAACAGAAAAAATTGATACGATCACAATTGCTGATTTAGAAATAAACGGACGCGCCAAAACGGTTAAAAGAGATGGAGAAAACATCATTTTAACTGCCAAAGAATTCAAACTGTTATATTATTTGGCTAAAAATACAGGCAGAATCGTATCGCGCGATCAGATTTTGGATAATGTTTGGGATATTAATTTTGATATGAATACCAACGTTGTTGATGTCTATATTACATACTTAAGAAGAAAGATAGATAAGCCTTATTCGTCTAAACTTATTCATACCATGAAAGGTTTGGGGTATGTTATAAAACCATAATATGGATATTAGAAAAAAAATTACTTTTAATTATGTTGCCCTTTCTACCTTTAGTACTTCTCTATTGTGTATCATCGTGTTTTTCTTGTTTAGAGAAAACAATCGATATCATTTTTTGAAGCGTCTGGACGATAGAGCAAAAATTGTTTCTTCTATTCATTTTCAAAAAGACCCGGAAAAGATCAAATATTACAAGAACCTTAAAAAGAATGGTCTTGAAGAATTGATCGAGGAAGAGGAATATGTATTGAAAATCAACAGCCACAACAGTTTTGATTACAATACCAATCTAAATCTCCCAAACTCTTTTTATACCAATATTTTAAGAACAGGAAAAGATTCTTTTGAAAGAGATAACAAATATTATTTGGGACAGATTTTTCAAGAAAACAATCAAAAATATATTGTAATTGTTGGCGCGAGAGATCGAAAAGGAAAAGATACAACCGTTTACATTGTTAAAATTATGCTTTTTGGCGGAATCGGTTTTGTGATTCTGGCTTTTCTTTTAGGACGATTTTTAGCAAAACGCGTTGTCGATCCGGTGGCAAGGATTACGAAAGAAGTAAAAAGAATTAGTGCTTCTAATCTTCATAATCGTTTGCCTGAAGTTAAAAATTCTGATGAAATTTCAGATTTGACTAATACTTTTAATAACATGCTGGATCGTTTGGAAACTTCTTTCGAGATTCAAGCCAACTTTATTAATAATGCCTCTCACGAATTAAAAACGCCAATTACAACTATTATTGCCGAAGCAGAAATTATGCTGCTGAAAGAAAGAGAGCAACAAGAATATATAGAATCGCTACAAAACATCTACAGTCAGGCTTCAAGATTAGGAAACTTAACAGAAAGTTTGCTGAAATTGACTCAAACGGGTTATGACGGACAAAAACAAGTGTCTGATATTGCCCGAATGGACGAATTGTTATTGGATGTAAAATCAGATTTAGATAAAATTTATCCAGACAATCGCGTAAGCATTAGACTTAATTTTGCTCCAGAAGATTCTAATCTATTATTGCTGCCATGCAATAAACCGCTTTTAGAATTGGCAATTAATAATATTATTACCAATGGTGTAAAGTATTCTGATAATAATGAAGTGTTTGTGAGTCTTTCTGCTAATAAAGAAATGATTAAAATATCGATTAATGATATCGGAATCGGAATCCCGCCTGAGGATATTCCGCATTTGTACGAGCCTTTCTTTAGAGGTAAAATCGCTGCCAAGTATATAGGATATGGTTTGGGACTTCCGTTAGCATCTAAAATCATTAGAATGCATGATGGCGAACTTCAAGTGCAGTCGGAGCAAAATAAAGGAACAATCGTTACCATTATCTTTAAAAAAGGCAACATTAAAAAATCTAATGTTTAATTTTAGAAAATTCTAATTTTAGATTAATTAAGGTCTAATTTGCGGACAGTTATTTTGTAAGTATAAACTAAAAGATGTACTTATGAAAAACTTTCTTATACCTACGACTTTAAAAGATGATACAATCTCTGCTGTTAAATCTGCGGTGAATCAGTCCAAAAATACGGAATCAGAAATTATTTTAGTATTAGTTTCAGAAGCGCCCGATACGTTTTCTTCTTCTGGTTTTTTAAGAGAAATGAAATCTGGAATTACTAGAAGTCAGGAAGAAGTTCTAGAAACCTGTCGATATATTGTTGAACACACTTCAAACATAAAATTAAAAGTTCACAACCAATACGGACTTTCAGCACCAATTTTTAAAAGGCTAATTGAAGCTTTTTCAATCAAATTGGTCATTCTTACCCATTCTTATAAACAAGAAACCAAAAGAATTCATCAGTATTTGGTGCAATTGGCAGGAAATCAGAAATGCCCAATTCTACATTTAAGCACAGAGATTAATAAAGAAGTTTTCCATAAAGCACTTTACGTAGAAAATTCTAGTATGAACATTCATGTAAAAGATGTTCAAGATTTCTTGAGTGCCAATTTCTCTTTTGAGATTGTAAGTCAAACTGCCAGTTTTGAAGACGACTACGAAAAAGTCGCTCCGTTCTTATCAGAAGCCATTTCTAAACATAATATTGATATGTTGGTAGAAACCAGAAAAGGCGAAAAAATCAAATTTAAAAAATCGAAAAAAGAGAATGTCAATGAAAAACTAGGTCTTCCTGTTCTTTCATTATACGAAGAGATGGTTTGATTTCTGAGATTCTAAGTTCCTAAGACACTAAGTCTCTAAGCTTTTTAATTCTTAGCATCTTAGAAACTTAGCATCTTAGCCTCTTAAAAAATATTAATTTAATTTAAAACCGAAAATATGTTATTAAAGAAAAGAATACCAATGAAGTACGTTCTCGGGAAAATTAAAGTAGAAATTGTATTGGTATTAGCGTATACCATACTATTTGAGATTTTTCATCATTATTTCATCAATCTTCCTGTAGATATCCCGATTGCCATTCCGACCATGATCGGAACCATAATTTCCTTACTGTTAGCTTTTAAATCAAATCAGGCTTATGACAGATGGTGGGAGGCACGAATTGTTTGGGGCGCTGTTGTAAACGACTCCAGAACTTTGATTCGTCAGGTTTTAACGTTTTACGAAGATCCAGATTTCTCTGTTGAAGCAAGCGAATTCAAAGAAAATTTTGCTAAAAGGCAAATTGCTTGGTGTTACAGTTTAGGTCAGTCGCTTCGAAATAGAGATGCGATAAAACCGATTGAAGGCTTAATTAGCGAAGAAGAAATCAGATACATCAAAAATCATCAAAACGTTCCGAATGCAATTTTGATGCTACATGCAAGAGATTTACGAACTGCTAAAAACGAAAAGAAAATCAACATGTATCAGCAGGTTGAAATCGATAATACTCTGTCTAGATTATGTGATGAAATGGGGAAATGTGAGCGAATTAAAAATACGATTTTCCCAACAACATACAGTATGTACATTAGATTGACTTTGTGTTTGTTTATTTTTCTATTGCCTTTCGGACTAACGAGCGTTTTAAGCTGGTTTGCAATTCCGTTGATTACTGCTATTGGAGCTGCTTTCTTTTTGATCGAAAGAATGGCGATTCATTTGCAAGATCCGTTTGAAAACAGACCAACAGATACTCCAGTTACTGCAATTGCAAATACAATTGAAAAAAATATTAAACAAATGCTAAACGAATATCAAAGCGAATTTGATATCCTGAAAGAATTTGATTTAAAAGACGAGCCTAAGAAAGTCGAAAAAGACGCTTATTTTGTCTTATAACTATTTAATTTTGGTCTGCTTTTAATTGTTGGCTGGACAGTGTGTAGTTGCGCTGTCCAGTTTTTTTATTGTTATTTTGAAGCAATAAGGCACAAAAATATTTTAAATATAGCCAGCGGTTTCAACCGCTGGAACGCAAAGAATGGTAAAACCCACTATGTGTTCCCGTGGTTGAAACCACGAGCTATGTTAATTTGATGGTGTTAATCTTGGGTGTTTTTATTTTACAGATTCAATTTTATCATTTCGAATGAAATGAGAAATCACGAAAGTATATAGGCAATAATTATAACACAAACATCTTAAATATAGCCAGCGGTTTCAACCGCTGGAAAATAAAGAATGGCAAAAAACTACTATGTGTCCCCGTGGTTGAAACCACGGGCTATGTTAATTTGATGAGGTTCTAAATATTCACAACTGCTTCGCCAATTTCCCCAATGTCTGAATAGCAGTTCTCAACTCATTAGACCAAGGCAATCCAAAACTCAATCGCATGCAATTTGAAAATTGATTCTGAAAGGAAAAAATCCTCCCTGGCGCAATACTAATATTATGTTTAAGCGCTAAATGATAAAAAGCTGCGGTATCGATTTTTTTATCCAATTCTACCCAAAGAAAGAATCCCCCTTGAGGCTGGCTTACTTTTGTTCCCGCTGGAAAAGATTCCAAAACGGTATTGATGTAATTGGTACAATTTCGATTTAAAATCTGTCGAATTTTTCTCAGATGATTCTCATAACGGCCATTTTTCAAGAAATCTCCAACCACTTCATGTGTAATAGTGGTGTTAGAAATAGTATGATATAATTTCGTTCTTAAAACTTCTTTTTTAAATTTTCCTGGCGAAACCCAACCCACTCGATAACCTGGCGCTAAAGTTTTAGAAACAGAACTGCAGCACAAAACAATGCCGCTTTCATCATAAGTTTTGCAATTAGTTGGCCGACTTGTGCCAAAGTATAGATCGCCATGGATATCGTCTTCAATTAGTGGAACATTGTAGAAATCCATCAAACGAACAATTTCTTTTTTATGTTCATTTGGCAGCATGCTTCCCGACGGATTACTAAAATTACTCATCAAAACGCAAGCTTTTACCTTATTGGTAGAAAGTGTTTTTTTGACCGCTTCCAATTCGATTCCCGTAGTCATATTGGTAGGAAGTTCCATTACGTATAAGCCTAGAGATCGAGCCAATTGCAGTATTCCAAAATAAACTGGACTTTCTGTAATAATCGTATCTCCCGGTTTAGACAGTGTTAATAAGCAATCTGAAATAGCAGAAATACAGCCTGGAGTCGTTATAATATCCTCTTCCGTTAGAGAGCCGCCCCATGTAAAAGACCATCGCGCAATTTCTTTTCTTAAATTGCTATTTCCTTGAATTTCCTCATAACTCGTTCCGCTGTTCGGTAATTGTCGTATTGCCTGAACCATTCCTTTATTCAGTTTAGCAATCGGAAGTAATTCATTGGACGGAAAACCAAGCGAAAGCATGGTAACATCTTTAGTTCGCATATCGCCGTAAACCAAATCGATTAAATCTTCGCGTTCAATGTTTTCTAGGCTTAATTGCGGTTTGCTTGCCGAAGGTTCAGCAATTACTCGAGCAGAAATATTACTCACATAATAGCCAGATTGCGGTCTAGATTCGATAAGAGAACGGCTTTCAATTTCATAATAAGCCTTACTTACAGTACTCATGCTGTAACCCGTTTCGGCGCAGACTTCGCGTATAGAAGGCAGTTTATCGCCAACGTTTAAAACGCCCGATTTGATCTGTTTCTCGATTCGGTCAGCAAATTGAAGATATAAGTAATTCGAATTTTTCATAAAATAAAAACTGTTATGCTGCAATTTACAAAAACTGTATCTGTATTGCTGTTTTATTTTTAAGAAATTTGCCAAATAAAAACAGAACAATTTCAAAAAGCAAGTTTGTGAAGACAACAAAATATTATATCGCGGCGATTTCAGCCTTTATTATATGGGGACTTTTTAGTTTGGTCTTAAAGCCAATACATGAATATCCGTCATTAGATATTTTGTTTTTTCGTGTTTTTAGTTGTGCTGGTTTAATGCTTTTAATTGCTTTTTTATTTAAAAGAAAACAAATAAGAGAAACCGTTGAGATTTTTAAAGCTATGCCAAAATCAGAAAAAAGAAAATCGATTCTTCTGAATATTGGCGGAAGCGCATTTTTAATGGCCAATTGGTTTACATTTATCTATGTAGTAAATCATGTAAGCGTAAAAGCGGCTTCTCTAGCTTATTTGGTTTGTCCAATTTTAACGACTTTATTGGCTTATTTTATACTGAAAGAAAAACTGCTTAAAACACAATGGCTTTCTGTAGGATTAAGTATTTCAGGATGTATATTGCTTTCTTACAGTGATATAATGGATATGCTGTTCAGTATTATTATTGGTTTAACCTATGCGGCTTATTTGGTAAGTCAGCGTGCCAACAGAGGGTTTGATAAGTTTATTGTTTTAACTTTTCATATAACCTTATCAGCATTATGTTTATTGCCATTTTATCCAAGTTACGGAGGTCCAGTTCCAACAGAGTTTAAATTCTATTTCTGTATCGAGACAATTGCAATTTTGTTTACAATTATTCCGCTTTTCCTGAATTTGTATGCGCTTTCTGGAATCAACTCTTCAACAGTTGGAATGTTATTAAACATCAATCCGATGATTGCATTTGGTTTGGCGGCCTTCTTTTTCAGAGAAAACATTACACCTTTACAAATTACAGCATATGGTATCATTTTTACCGCAGTGTTAGTTTTTAATTCACATCATATTTTTGCAATTAAGCAAAAAATGACTTCAATATCCAAAGGTTCATAAGGGTTAGTTTTCATATTTTTTATTGGTTTAAAATCGAAAATTATAAGAACCTTAACAGGATGTTTAAACAGGAATGAGTATTTTTCATTCCTGTTTTTTTATGCAATAACGCGTAAATAAAAGATAGCCACGAATTCACGAATTATTTTAAAAAAAACTAGATTAAAAAAATCGTGAATTCGTGGCTAAAAAAAACTATTTCTAAACCGAATACTATTGATATGAAAAATACCAAACTTCAAGCCTTTACTCCGTTGTTTTATTTAGTGTGGTCAGATGATTTATTGACTCAGAAAGAATTTGCAACTTTAAAAGAGTTTATAAATTCGTTAAATGTTTTATCTGAAGAAGAAAAAGAATATCTGCTTTCTAAACTAGATATTTCGAATCCGCCTTCGCGAAATGAACTCACACAATGGAAATTGGATATTGAAATAAGTATTCAGGATAAATCTTCGATCAAGTCGATTTTTGATATTGCGAAAGCACTTTCAGGAAACGATTTGGATTTAACACCAATCGAATCAGATTTCAAAAAACTAGAAAATGATTTAGGAATTTTAGGAGAAGAAGCACTTCAAAACTTCAAAACCAAAGCAGGTTCTTTTACGGCCAATTCTCATACCGACGCAAGTTTTGATATTCAGAAAATCACTCAAATTTTAGATGGAAAAGAAGCGGCCATAATCAAAAGAGTAAAATCGGTGATTTCAAGACCTGAATTTGCTTATGAAACTTCGACCGATATTAATGTTTTCAGACAAACCGTTTACAAATGGTGCAAAATTCTAGCTGATGAAAACCTGGGAAATATGGCGTACCCAAAACAATATGGAGGAGGAGAAAACATAGCCGATTATTTTGCGATTATGGAAACGTTGAGCTATCATGATTTGAGTTTGGTAATCAAATTTGGTGTTCAGTTTGGACTTTGGGGAATGAGCGTCCAATCGTTAGGAACAGAAAAACATTATGCTAAATATTTAAAAGATATTGGTTCGCTGAAACTTCCAGGTTGTTTTGCCATGACTGAAACACATCACGGATCGAACGTAAAAGGTTTGGAAACTACAGCAACTTACAATCATAACGATCAGACTTTTACCATTCATACACCCAATAAAAACGCTCAAAAAGAATATATTGGAAACGCAGCTGTTCATGGACAAATGGCAACTGTTTTTGCTAAATTAATTATAGACGATCATGATTATGGTGTAAATGCTTTTGTGGTGCCGTTGCGAGATCCAAATGGAAATGTGGTAAATGGAGTAACAATTGGCGATTGTGGTCATAAAATGGGATTAAACGGTGTTGATAATGGAACTATTAGTTTTAATAACGTTGTGATTCCGAAAGACAATATGCTAGATCGTTTTGCTTCTGTAAATGATAAAGGCGAATTTGAAAGTCCGATTCCGAGTGATAACAGACGATTTTTCACCATGTTAGGAACTTTGGTTGGAGGAAGAATTGGGATTCCGCGTTCGGCTTTAGCCGCTGCAAAATCGGGACTAACAATTGCCATTCGCTACAGCGACCAAAGAAGACAATTTGGACCAGAAGGTGGATCTGAGGTTCCAATTTTAAATTACAGAATGCACCAGCGCAGATTGTTGCCACATTTGGCTAAAACTTATGCAGTTCATTTTGCATTGCAATACTTAACCAACAGATTTTTAAACAAAACTGAAGCCGAAATGCAAGAAATTGAAGCTTTAGCAGCCGGAATGAAATCGTATTCTACTTGGAGCACGAGAGATATTCTGCAAGAATGCAGAGAAGCGTGCGGAGGAAAAGGTTATTTGTCTGAAAACAGAATTGATGCGCTTAAAAACGATACCGAAATTTACACAACTTTTGAAGGAGATAATACAGTTTTGATGCAATTGGTTGCTAAAAACCGTTTGGCAGAATTCAGAAAATCATTTGGAGAAATGGGGTCGTTAGGAATTATCAATTATGTGTATGAAAACGCAAAAACGGCTATTTCAGAGAAAAACCCAATAGCTACACGAAGAACAGACGAGGAGCATTTGTTAGATAGTGAATTTCATCTTCAGGCATTCGTTCACAGAGAAAAAACAATTTTGGCTTCGGCAGCACGACGCATCAAGAAATTAATCGATGGTGGATTAGAACCTTACGATGCGTTTAATGTCGTTCAGCACCAAATGATTGATGTAGCTCAGGCCTATTTAGAAAGAATAGTTTTAGAGCAGTTTCAACTTGCCATAAAAGCAGTTGAAGATGAATCTTCAAAAGCCATTTTGACGAAATTGAATCAATTGTATGCCCTTTCGCAAATCGAGAAAAATAAAGCTTGGTATCTGGAAGACGGTTATATGGAAGCAGTTAAAACCAAAGCAGTTCGCAAAATTGTAAATCAGCTTTGTTGGGATATTCGTCCCGATGCTGTGGCTCTTGTAAATGCTTTTGATATTCCAGAAAGCTGTTTAGCGGCGCCGATTGCGCTTTAGATTTTATATAATTTTAGAGGAGCTTTGTCAAAGTTTATATCTTTGATAAAGCTCTTCTTTTATAAATTTATTTATAGGATTAATATTCTGTTTGCTAAATTATTTATATCATAAAGATTGTAATTCTATTTTTGGTTAATTATAACCACTCTTGAAATAATTCATTTTTTATATTTTCGCTTTGTTATATTTGTAATTCCTTTATATTAAAATCGCTTTGAAAAAATATTACTTATTTTTATTTCTTATCCTAAACTCTCCTCTTTTTGCATCGGAAAGTACAGATAGTATTTTAAAAGAATTAAACGAAGCGATTAAAAACAAACAGCATTACGTAAAGATTAAAGAAGAAAGAATTGCCAACTTCAAGAAAATAAAATCTGATAATCTTACGAAAGAGCAGGAGTACAATTATAATAAAACACTGTATTTAGAATATCAGAAATTAAATTCTGATTCGGCTATTCAATATGTAAAAAAGAACCTCAAGATTGCCGAAGAACTTAAGAATAAAGAGCTTTTTAATTTAGCGCAATTGCAATTAGTAACGCTTTATTCTTCTTCTGGAAAATACCGTGAATCTGAAGCAATTTTAAAAAGTATCAACAAGAAGAATCTAGCGCCTTCTTTGATTCCAATTTATTATTTTTCCTATCGCGAGTTTTTCGAGCATTATGCCGCAAACAGTTATAGCCCGGAATACAGAAATCAGATTGGCAAATATCGAGATTCGTTAGTGGGTGTTTTAAATCCGAATACTTTAGAATATCAGATTAACAGAATCCAGCAGGATATTTTCAATAAAAAATTTGATGAGCCTAGAAAACAATTATTAGCTTTATTAGGAAAAACAAAAGAAGAAAGTCCACAATATGCAATGATTACTTATTTATTAGGTAAAATTGCAGAAGCTACACATGATTTAGAATCGAGAAAAAAGTATTACGCGCTTTCTGCCACTTCAGACATTAAAAATGCCAATAAAGACAATGCTTCATTGCAAGAATTGGCATTGGTTTTTTACGAAATTGGCGATGTCGATATGGCTTATAAACTCACACAATCTGCTATTGAAGATGCATTGTACTGCAATGTACAGTTTAGAACTTTATTGATGTCAGAAGTGTATTCTATCATCAATACCGTTTATCAGGAGCGCGAAGCGCAGAGAAAAAGCGAATTGCAGATTTATTTACTCTGCATCAGTTTACTTTCTCTGTTTTTGATCGTTGCGGTTATTTATGTGTATGTACAGATGAAAAAGGTTTCCAGAATTAAATCGGAACTTTTTGAAACCAGTCAGAAATTGGCAGAATTAAACAAAGATATTACCGAAACCAATAGTCAACTTCAGGAAAGCAACCTGCAATTGTCTGAATCTAATTTGGTAAAAGAAGAATATATTGCGCATTTCTTCAACCTTTGTTCGACTTACATCAATAAATTGGAAAATTATCGCATTATTCTAAATAAAAAAGCAACGGCAAAACAATTCGATGAAATTTATAAAATTCTAAAGTCAACTACTTTAGTTGATAATGAGTTAGAAGAATTGTACAAGAATTTTGATATTATCTTTCTGAATTTATATCCAACATTCGTTAAAGATTTTAATGCTTTATTGATTCCAGAAGAACAGATTGTTTTAAAACAAAATGAATTGCTAAATACAGAACTTCGAATTTTTGCTTTAATCAGACTTGGAATTACTGACAGTGTTAAAATTGCAGCATTTTTACGTTATTCTTTAAGCACAATTTACAACTACCGCACACGAGCTCGAAATAAGGCTGCCGTTTCGCGAAATGATTTCGAAGAAATGGTCATGAAAATTGGTTCGATGGCTTTGAAAGCGTAAATATTTATTTTAAAACTACTACTTTTTTCACTATAGTTTTTCTTTTAAATATTTGTAAATCAGTTTTTTAATTTTTTAAACCACTACTTTTTTCTATCTAAAAATGTAACTTGTACGATAACGTTTTAGTTTTACAATATGATAGAGAAAGTTTTTATAATAGACTTTATAATATTATCTAACTAATGCTTAATTATTACTGTTATGTTAAAAAACGTTAAAACAATTGTTGTTTTACTTTTACTGAGTTCTGCGGGAATGAATGCTCAGAACAAAGTTCCAGTTTATCTAGACGATAAAAAACCGATTGAAGAGCGTGTAGAAGATGCGCTTAAACGAATGACTACCGAAGAGAAAATTGCCATGATTCATGCGCAATCTAAATTTAGTTCTCCAGGTGTAAAACGTCTTGGAATTCCAGAAAACTGGATGACCGATGGCCCACACGGAATTCGTACTGAGGTAAAATGGGACGAATGGGATCAGGCAGGATGGACAAACGACTCTTGTATTGCTTTTCCTGCACTTACGGCACTTTCGTCAACTTGGAACAAAGAATTGGCTTCTTTATATGGTAAATCTATTGGAGAAGAAGCACGTTACCGTAACAAAAACGTATTATTAGGGCCAGGTGTAAACATTTATAGAAGTCCATTAAACGGACGTAACTTCGAATACATGGGCGAAGATCCGTTTTTAGCTTCAAAAATGGTTGTTCCTTATATTAAAGGAGTTCAGTCCAATGGAGTTGCTGCCTGCGTAAAGCATTTCGCTTTAAACAATCAAGAAACCAATCGTAACTCGGTTGATGTAATTGTTGACGATCGTGCATTGTACGAAATTTATCTTCCGGCTTTTAAAGCTGCAGTTCAAGAAGGAGATGTTTGGTCGATTATGGGAGCTTACAATAAATACAAAGGTCAGCAATGCTGCCATAACGAATATTTGTTAAACGATATTCTTCGTGGAGAGTGGGGCTTCAAAGGTGTTGTGGTTTCAGATTGGGGTGGAGTTAATGACACTAAACAAGCTATCCACAATGGTTTGGATATGGAATTTGGTTCATGGACAAACGGACTTTCTTGGGGAACAAGTAATGCTTATGACAATTATTACTTAGCAAAACCATATTCTGAAATGATCAGAAAAGGAGAAATTGGAACAAAAGAATTAGACGAAAAAGTACGTCGTGTTCTACGTTTGTCTTTCTTGACGACAATGGATAGAAATCGTCCTTTTGGTTCTTTTGGAACAGAAGAACACGCTATTGCTGGGCGTAAAATTGCTGAAGAAGGAATTGTTTTATTGCAAAACAACAATAACATTCTTCCAATCAATCTTTCTAAAACCAAAAAGATTGCTGTAATTGGAGAAAATGCTATCAAAATGATGACTGTGGGTGGAGGAAGTTCTTCGCTTAAAGCTAGATATGAAATAACTCCGCTAGAAGGTTTAAAGAAAAGAATCGGAAATCAAGCTGAAATTGTTTATGCAAGAGGTTATGTTGGAGATCCTACAAGCAACTACAATGGCGTTGTAGCTAAAGTAAGTTTAGAAGAAAAACGTCCACAGGCTGAATTAACGGCAGAAGCTTTAAAAGTTGCTAAAGATGCAGATATTGTTCTTTTTATTGGAGGATTAAATAAAAGTCCAAATCAAGATGATGAAGGACATGATCGTAAAGAATTGAATTTATCTTATGGTCAGGATAAATTAATTAGCGAATTAGCGAAAGTAAACAAAAACATTGTTTTCGTAAATATTTCTGGAAATGCAGTGGCAATGCCTTGGATTAAAGAAGTTCCAGGAATTGTTCAAGGATGGTTTTTAGGAACTGAGGCAGGAAATGCTTTAGCAAATGTTTTGGTGGGAGATGTGAATCCGTCAGGAAAATTATCTTTTACTTTCCCAGTAAAATTAGCGGATAACGGAGCTCACGCTTTAGGCGAATTTCCAGGAGGCGATTCAGTAAAATACAATGAAGGAATTTTTGTAGGTTACCGTTGGGCAGATAAAAACAAAATCAAACCTTTATTCTCTTTTGGACACGGTTTAAGTTACACGACTTTTGCTTACGGAAAAGTAACAGCAGATAAAAAACAAATGAACGCTGGAGATAAAATTATATTCTCAGTTAATGTAAAAAACACAGGAAGCAGAGAAGGTTCTGAAGTAGTACAATTGTATATCACAGATGTGAAATCTTCATTGCCACGTCCCGTAAAAGAATTAAAAGGTTTTGAGAAAGTAGCTCTTAAAGCTGGAGAAGAAAAAACAGTAACGTTTACAATTGACAAAACGGCTTTAAGTTTCTTCGACGATAAAAAACATGACTGGGTTGCAGAACCTGGTGATTTTGAAGCGATTATTGGCGCTTCATCTACAGATATAAAATCTAAAGTGAATTTCTCACTTAAATAAGTTTTTTTATTTCTAAAAATTGGTTGGTTTGTAAAGCTGCAAGTGTAAAAATTTGCAGCTTTGCTTTTGGTTAAAAAATTCACCATTAAGACATTAAGAAACATAAAGAGAAGCTTTATTTTCTTAATATTTAAGCATTAAGATTAGATTCATTAAGTCAAACTTAATTTTCTTAATATCTTAATGGTAAAAAAAAGAAACAATATGAAAAAAATTACGATTGCAATATTGACTTTATTTTTTGCGAAAAATATTTCAGCACAGACACTGAATAAAATGCAATGGTTTAATGAACCTGAAAAATGGGAAATTAAAAACAATGCTTTAATTATGAATGTAACAGCAAACAGCGATTATTGGAGAATTTCACACTACGGATTTACAGTTGATGATGCACCTTTTTACTATGCTAATTATGGGGGCGAATTTGAAGCAAAAGTAAAATTGACTGGAAACTACATTGCGCGTTTTGACCAAATGGGGTTAATGATTCGCATTGACGAAAAAAATTATATTAAAACAGGAGTAGAGTTTGTTGATGGAAAATTTAATATAAGCACCGTTGTAACACACGAGAAAAGTGATTGGAGCGTAACAACTTTAGAAAAAGTGCCTCCTTTTATTTGGATTAAGGCCGTGCGACGATTAGATGCTGTCGAAATATTCTATTCTTTTGATGATAAAAATTATATCATGACTAGAAATGCACCTTTGCAAGACAACACGCCAGTGATGGTTGGTTTAATGGCTGCTTCTCCAGACGGAAAAGGTTTTGAAGCCAAATTTGAGAACTTTACGGTAAAACATTTACCAGATCAAAGAAGAGCGGAATGGCTGAAAAACCACCAGTAGATTAAATTTCAATTTAAAAATTTCAAATTCCAAACTTAATTTTTGAATTTTAAGATTGCAGAAAATCTAAAATCTACAATTAAAACCTAACCTAACTTAAACCAAAAACAAATGAGTTCAATTTCATCTGATATTAAACCAAAAAAACATTACGAAATTCTTGACGGACTGCGTGGCGTTGCGGCTATTTTGGTAGTTGCTTTTCATATTTTTGAAGCTTTCGCAGGCGGAAATCGTTTTGTACAAATTATAAATCACGGATATCTTGCTGTTGATTTCTTTTTCCTTTTGTCTGGATTTGTTGTCGCATATGCGTATGATGATCGTTGGGGGAAAATGGGACAATGGGAGTTTTACAAACGCCGATTGATCCGTTTACAGCCAATGGTAATCATGGGGATGATTATTGGGGCCATATTTTACTACTTTCAAGCTTCAGATATATTGTTTCCCATGATTGGAGGTATGGAAGTTTGGAAAGTTATTTTGACGATGGTAATCGGTTTTACTTTATTGCCAATTCCGCCTTCATTAGAAATTAGAGGCTGGGGAGAAATGCATCCTTTAAATGGTCCGGCATGGTCGCTTTTTTTCGAATATATTGCAAACATCTTGTACGCCTTAATCTTTCGTAAATTTTCGAATAAAGTAATGTCAGTTTTTGTATTGATATTTGCCGGACTGTTAATTAATTATACTGTTTTTGGACCAAAAGGAGATGTAATCGGCGGCTGGTCATTGAATTGGGAACAAATGAATGTTGGTTTCACAAGATTACTTTATCCATTTTTTGCTGGAGTTTTATTATGCCGTTTAGGAAAATTAATTCATGTAAAAAATGCTTTTTGGATTTGCAGTATTTTAATCACAATTGTTTTAGCCTTGCCAAGATTTGGGGACGAAAACAGTCTTTGGATCAATGGATTATACGAATCAATCTGTATTATTTTTATTTTCCCAATTATTGTGGCAATTGGAGCAGGAGGAGAAATTAAAAATGAGTTTTCACTTAAGATTTGCAAACTTCTCGGAGATATTTCATACCCAATTTATATTACACATTATCCCTTAATTTATTGGTTTACAGCATGGGTTGTAGATAATAAAGTTTCGATGGAAAATGGCTATTTGGAAGGAATCGGCGTATTAATCGTAAGTATCATTCTAGCTTTTGTATGTTTAAAATTATACGATGAGCCGGTTAGAAATTGGCTTATAAATAAGTTTAAAAAGAAAAAGCCAATAGAGGCATAATGAGTTTTTTAGAGTTTGTAATTTTTGTTAGTTGCAAATGTAGAAAGGGATAAACTTTAATGGTTTGTCCCTTTCTTTTTTAGATTATAAAAGAAAATTTATTAAGTTTAGAATAAAGAATAGTCACAGATTAAATGATTAAAATGATTTTGAAATGTCAAGATTAGATGAAACGCACAAAATGCCCATTTTTCAAAAGGCAGAGCAGATTTTGAAGTTAACGGAAGGTTTAGTTCATATTATCCCAGCTGAGAATGAATTCCTGCAAGAAACAATCGTTCGATTTATGTTGGAGAATGCTATGATTATTCCCGCTAAAATCGCTGGAGCAGAAGCTGGTGATTTGTATGATCTTAGAATGGAAAATGCTGCAATTATTAGAAAAGCGGCAAGAGAATTATATGTGCAAGCAGGAAGTCTTCGTTACGAGGATGGAATTACAGATACTGATTATATTTATCTGTTACGAAATACAATTGAAGAATTTCGCTTTTTATTTATTGATTGGGTGGCGAGTTTTGATGTTTGGAATTATATAAAAGACAGTTGGGGATTATTTAATCCGCCCGGTGTAAATGCACATGATAAAGATCCAGATGAGGATATTCCATTTAATCCAAATGATTTTTTTAATTCGGATGATGATGATAAATAATATATTTGTTTCAAAAGCAAGACTTTTTGTAAGCTTCGGAGAAGCGAAATATTTATAGTAAAGTATAAAATTTTACAATAGAAAGCTCCGGAGGAGTGACATATTTTTTACAATTTATAATGATATGTCGCTCCGTTGGAGCTTTTTTTATTTGTCTTATTGAATCTCTATAAATAGTATATCTGATAAAAAGAGATTGTCTTTTTTTAGTCAAACCATTTTATTTTTCAGATATAAATAAAGACAATAAAAGAAAAACCTTTGCCAATTTGGATTTCTATCTCTTTATAGCTTAACCTAAATTAACTCATAAAAATTTCGTTTTCCAATCTTAATTTTGGTCTCTTTTTTTAATGAAATCAATTCATACGGATCGATAATTTTTTCATTATTAATCTGAACCGCACCACTTTCAATCAATCTTCTGTTTGCTGATTTTGTAATATCGTTTTTTATAAATGCACAAAGGTCAATTAATGCAATTTCATTGGTTTTGCTTTCTAAAGAAGAAATTGAAATAGGAACAAACGATTTGGTTTCGGCATTTTTACTTTGAAATTGATTAATAAAAAATTGTTCTGCTTGTTCCGCTTCAGTTTGATTATGGTATTGGCAAATGATATTTTTGGCAATCAGTTTTTTAATATTCATCGGATTTTCATTCTCTAATCTTTTCTTGATTTCTTCTTTTTCTTCAAATGAAAAATCGGTTGTCAATTCTAAAAACTCAAGAATAAGAGCGTCAGGAATCGACATGGTTTTGCCAAACATTTCATTCGGTTCATCAATCAATCCGATTGTATTATGAAGCGATTTACTCATTTTTTCTTTTCCATCCAATCCTTTCAGTAAAGGCATACACATCACAATTTGTCCTGAAAGTTTAAAACTCTCCTGCAATTGCCTTCCCATTGTACAGTTGAACAATTGATCTGTTCCGCCCATTTCGATATCAGCATTAATTTTAACCGAATCAAAACCTTGTAAAATTGGGTAAACCAGTTCGTGCATGGCAATTGGGGTATTTTCTGTAAATCGTTTATTAAAATCATTTCTATGCATCAATTGAGCGACCGTCACATTGGACATAATCTGAATCACTTCAGAAAAAGAAAGTTCATCGAGCCATTCTGAATTAAAAACAATTTTAGCTTTTTCAATATCAATAATTTTAGATAATTGCGAAATGTAGGTT
Organism: Flavobacterium sp. LK-23; assembly: GCF_058135255.1. Classification (NCBI taxonomy): domain Bacteria; kingdom Pseudomonadati; phylum Bacteroidota; class Flavobacteriia; order Flavobacteriales; family Flavobacteriaceae; genus Flavobacterium; species Flavobacterium sp. LK-23. Next base: position 75,397 of record NZ_JBYUVT010000002.1, on the reverse strand, counting down.
TCTGCATTATGCTTAACTTCTTCAATGCTAAGAGGTTTTCGGCTTTTATTTTTTCCCGTCGGATCACCAATTCTTGCGGTAAAACTTCCCACAACGATTACGATTTGATGCCCTAAATCTTGAAATTGTTTCAACTTTTTCAAGACAACTGCATGTCCCAAATGCAAATCTGGAGCAGTTGGGTCAAAACCTAGTTTGATAATTAGTTTTCTGTTTTCTTTTTCAGCCTGATTGATTTTTTCTTCTAAGCCATTTTCGGGAAGAAAGATGGCGGCATTTTGTTTTAATTTTTCAATTGTTTCCATTTTTTTTGAAAATAAAAAAGCCCGGACGTAATGCCCGGGCTTTAAGGTTTATATAATTTATCTATTTAATTTATAGTCGTGAATACGTTGAATTATATGCATAGCCTATCCGAGCAGATATTATTGCATAATAATAAGTGCTGAAAAAAGGAAGGCGTAATATGCTGTTCAAGAATTTCATATCGACTGCAAAGATAAATTTTATGTATTAAAATGGCATCATATTTTAATCATTTTAAACAAAATATCATTAAATGCTTGAAAAGGATAAACCTTAGCAGAGAAAGAAAAGATAAATATTCTATTTATCCCTTAATATTTTAGAAAATAAAAAAGGTTCAAAGGAAAAACTTTGTCCCTTTGAACCTTTGTAACTTAAAAAAATTATTCTAAAACCAATTGGCTTAGAGCTTCTTTAGTAAATCCTTTTAATTCTTCAGTTTTTCCTGCTTTGATTTTAGCAACCCAATTTGGATCTGATAAAAGAGGTCTTCCAACGGCAACCAAATCAAAATCACCTCTGTCGAAACGTCTGTTTAATTCTTCTAAAGAAGTCGGTTGCGAACTTTCTCCTGCAAATGCACCAAAGAAATCACCAGAAAGTCCAACAGAACCTACTGTGATAGTTGGCGCTCCCGTTACTTTTTTAGCCCATCCAGCAAAGTTTAAATCAGAACCTTCAAATTCTGGTTCCCAGAAACGACGTTGCGAAGCGTGAATAATATCAACACCAGCATCAACAAGAGGAGTAAGCCAAGCTTCTAATTCCTGTGGATTCTTAGCCAGTTTATAATTATAATCAGAAGGTTTAAATTGAGAAAAACGCATAATCACAGCAAAGTCATTTCCAACTTGCTTTCTCACTTCTTTAATTACTTCAATAGCAAAACGATTACGCTCAGGAAGTGTTTTTCCTCCATAAATATCTTCACGCAAATTGGTTTCAGCTCTAAAGAATTGGTCAATTAAATAACCGTGTGCTCCGTGAATTTCAATAGTGTCAAAGCCTAATCTTTTTGCATCAGCAGCAGCTTTTCCAAAAGCAAGAATAGTATCTTCAATATCTTTTTCAGTCATGGCAACACCATTTCTAAAATCAGGACGGTTTAATCCAGACGGACCTTCAAATGGAACTGGCGGAACCCATCCAGAATGGTGGTTGTCCATAATTCCCATGTGCCAAATCTGCGGACCCATTTTTCCACCCGCAGCATGAACTTCGTCAATCACTTTTTTCCATCCGTTTAAAGCTAAATCGCCATAAAAGTGAGGAACATTGGCATCATTAGAAGAAGATTTTCTGTCAATAACAGTTCCTTCAGATAAAATTAAACCAACTTCGCCTTCAGCTCTTTTTTGGTAGTAAGCTGCGACTTCGTCAGTTGGAACTCCATTAGGAGAAAAAGAGCGCGTCATTGGCGCCATTACGATTCGGTTTTTCAGATTTAATGATTTTAGATTAAATTCTGAAAATAGGTTGTTTGTACTCATAGTAATTTTACAAATTAGATTGAATTAATTTACTGAGTGCTTCAAAGGCACCTTCGTTACGTTTATAATAAGTCCATTGTCCAACACGTTTGGCCTCGATAAAACCAGCGCGCTGTAAAATAGACAGGTATTCGGATACTGTGGATTGTGTCAAACCAGCTTTGGCCTGAATCTGCCCAACGCAGACACCATGCTCAAATCCGGCATGCTCAAGCTGTCCCGGAAAATTAATTTCGGGCTCTTTTAACCATTCCAGCATTTGTAGTCTGGATTTGTTCGATAATGCTTTAAAAATTTCTATCGTTTCCATGGTGCAAATATATCGACTTTTCCCGATATATGGATTTAAAGAAAAATATTTAGGATAATTTTATGACTGGGGAGTACAAATGAAGAAGATTTTAATAAAGAAAATTTATATTTGCTAATGTATTAATCTCGCAAAGTCACAGAGTCGCAAAGGTATTTTTTGAATTGCCTCCAGCTTTAGCTGGAGGTAATAAGGAGGTTATAAAAAAGGCTTTAGCCAAAAATATAGATTTGGCTAAAGCCTTGTGAGTTTGTATTTATGAACCTCCAGCTAAAGCTGGAGGCAATTCAATTGTTATAACTAAAAACTTTGCGACTCTGCGACTTTGCGAGATTAAAACGATCCCGGAATAAATAAAACTTAATCATTATGAAAAAAACTTTACTTATCGTAGCGTTCTTGTGTTGTGTAATTACCAGTTCTAAAGCTCAAGTTGTAGGTGTAGATGTTGGAGACATTGCTCCAGAAATTGATCTTCCGAATACAAAAGGAGAGAAAGTTGCACTTTCTTCTTTAAGAGGAACTTTAGTTTTAGTAGACTTTTGGGCTTCTTGGTGCGGACCTTGCATTAAAGAGCAGCCTCTATTAATAAAACTGCACAATACGTATCCAGACAAACTATCAATTTACGGAGTTTCTATGGATACCAAAAAGCCATTATGGACAGGAGCAATCGCAAAGGCAAAACTGCCTTGGACAAATGTGAGTGATTTAAAATACTGGCAATCTCCAGTTATTGGAGATTATATGCTGCAATCTATTCCATTGAATTTTTTAATTGATAAAAACGGAATTATTTTAGCAAAAAACATTCACGGACCAGCTTTAGAGGCTAAAATTAAAGAGCTTTTAGAGGTTCAATAGATTTTCTTTAACCGCAAAGAGCGCTAAGGTTTACGCAAGGTTCGCAAAGTTTTTAAATTTTTAGCGTGCTTAGCGTAAACCTTAGCGCTCTTTGCGGTTAAAAAACAAAAAAGCCCAATCGATAATATTGGGCTTTTAATTTTTAAGACTCTTTAATCACTTTTTTTACACCTCCAAAACTCGTTTTCAGCATTTCTCTTATTTGAAACTGCGTTTTGTTTCCCGATGCGCTTTTCCAATCTTTGAGATCAAAAATATGAATTTGATCTGCGTAAGGATTTGTTAAGAATGAAATTCTTGAAATGGTATATTTATAGTATTTCAGTTCGTGAGAAACATGTCGATTGGGAACCACAATTAATATGTTTTCCCAGTTCAAAAAGTCTTTCGGAACGTCTTTTCTTTCTAATAATCCTAAAGATTCAAAAAAAGCTACAATCTTTTGATCATTAAGTTTATTAATCTTATGATCAAGGTTTTTGAAAGTCGTTTGGAGTCTATTTTCATTCATAATAGTACTCATAGTAGAATTGCTTTTTAAGATTTCAATATAAAATTACATTAAAAGAAAATAATTTTTGAATCTGAAGCCATTAGATTCATTCTAAATTTTGAAAGTCTATTCTAGAAACATTTGTTATGAATGAGTTATCATATTTTGATAAAATACTATTAATGTTTCTTCTCTAAAAACTTTATTTTTATCGCTATCTGATTTTACTAACAAACCAAACTTATGAAAACCACTTTCGTCCAAAAGACAATTTTCTGTTTTTTTCTTCTATGTTCATTCCATTTACTAGCACAAAATAGATCAGGGAGAGCGCTTGTTTTAATCGATAAAGATTGGAGCTTTTCATTTGGTCATCAATACGATACCAAAAGAGATTTCGGTCATGCAGAAGGTTATTTTTCGTATTTAACCAAAACAGGATTTGGTGATGGGCCAGCAGCTTCTGGATTTGACGATCGTGCTTGGAGAAGATTGGATTTGCCGCATGACTGGGCAGTTGAACAGCCTTTTAGCGAAAATGCAAGTTTCAGCCACGGATTCAAATCAGCAGGCAAAAATTTCCCAGAGAAAAGTATTGGCTGGTACCGAAAAAAAATAAATATTCCGAATGAAGATTTAGGGAAAATTATTTCTCTGAAATTTGATGGCGTTTTTAGAAATTCAAAAGTCTTTTTTAACGGATTTTATTTAGGAACCGAAGAAAGCGGTTATAATGGTTTTGAATATGATGTGTCGGCTTATGTTAATTATGGAGGAGAAAATACAATTGTAGTGCGTGTAGATGCTTCGATGGAAGAAGGCTGGTTTTATGAAGGTGCCGGAATTTATAGACATGTTTATCTTCAGAAAACAAATCCACTGCATGTGAAGCAAAACGGAACTTATGTTACATCAGAAATTTCAAAGGATAATGCTTTAATTACTGCAGAAGTTAAATTGGAAAACAAAGGTCATTTTAAAGGAAATGTAGAAATAAATCAAATTATTTTGGACGCTTCTGGAAAACAGGTTGCTACAAATTCTGAAAATGTTACAGCTCCAGAGTTTTATAAAACAAATGCTTATTCATCAAAATTGAATGTCAAAAATCCGCTTTTGTGGGATATTGATTCGCCTAATTTATATCAGTTAATTACTGAAATAAAAAAGGATGGAGAAGTAATTGACAGCTATAAAACCTCTTTTGGAATTAGAACGATTGAATTTAATCCAGAAAATGGTTTTTTGCTTAACGGAAAACACATAAAACTGAAAGGAACAAACAATCATCAGGATCACGCAGGAATCGGAACAGCACTTCCAGATGAAATTCAGTATTATAGAATTGCAAAATTGAAAGAAATGGGAGCGAATGCCTATCGCTGTTCACATCATCCGCCAACGCCTGAATTGCTGGATGCTTGCGATAAATTAGGAATGCTGGTTATTGACGAAACCCGTCTAATGGGAATCAATGAGTATCATTTGAATGATTTACAGCGAATGATGGAACGAGATCGCAATCATCCGAGTATTTTCTGCTGGTCAGTTGGAAATGAAGAATGGCAGATTGAGGGTGGGATTACGGGTGAAAGAATTACCAATATCATGCAGGATTTCAGTAAAAGTATCGATCCGACACGACCTGTAACAGTAGGAATCAGCAGCGGATTTAAAAGTGGAATTTCTTCTGTTGTAGAAATTATGGGATATAATTATCTCGGAAATGGAGATATTGATGCGCATAGAAATCAGTTTAAGCAACAGCCAGGAATGGGAACAGAGGAAGGTTCGACTTTTGCAACGCGTGGAATTTATTTTACAGACGATGCCAAACATTATAAAAGTGCATATGATAAAAAGCCTCGACCAACTTTTTATAGTATAGAAGAAGGCTGGAAGTTTTATGCTGAACGACCTTATCTGGCAGGAATGTTTATCTGGACGGGCTTTGATTATCGTGGAGAACCAACTCCTTATGGCTGGCCTTCTGTAACTTCTTATTTCGGAATGATGGACGTTTGCGGTTTTCCGAAAGACAATGTTTTCTATTTGAAATCTTGGTGGGGAAAAGAACCCATTTTGCATTTACTGCCACATTGGAATTGGAGTGGAATGGAAGGCAAAGAAATTGATGTCTGGGCGTATTCGAACTGTGATGAAGTAGAGCTTTTTCTGAACAAAAAAAGCCTCGGAAAAAAGAAAATGGAACAAAACGGGCATTTGGAATGGAAAGTAAATTACGCGCCTGGAACTCTAGAAGCTGTTGGATATAAAAACGGTAAAAAAGTACTTTCTGATGTTCAAAAAACGACTGGAAAATCAGAAAACATCAAATTATCTTTGGATAAAGAAAACGTTTTGAAAGGAAATGTTTCTGTTTTAACGGTTGAAACTACAGATAAAAATGGCTTGCACGTTCCGACAGCAAACGATGAAATTATGTTTTCGATCAAAGGCGGTAGAATTTTAGGAGTAGGAAATGGAGATCCAACTTCATTAGAAAGCGATCAATTTATTGATGATATCGCTTTAATTGCTATAAGTAATTTTATGGAGCAAAAAGCAACAACTGCCTCTCTGCCTCAGGAATTGTCTAATTATTCAGAAAAGGAATGGATAGAAGCATTTAAAGATCGTGATTATAAAAAGCAAGCTCCGTCTTATATTTATAAAGGAGAATTTGATTTGAAGAACAACTCCGCTTCAAATGTTGTGAGTTTCTTTTACAAAAAAATAGGAGTTGAAAAAGTGGTTTTCGTGAACGGAAATAAAGTTGAGCCAAGTAAAGATGATTCTCAAAAATATGTTTTGAATTCGGCTATTTTAAAAGAAGGAAAAAACACCATTCACATTGCAGCAACGCCTTTACAAAAAGTAAAAGACTGGGATGTTATGAATACCGATCCCGGAATTATTCAAGTAATTACACCAGCAGAATCTTGGAAGAGAAAGCTTTTTAATGGCTATGCTCAAATTATCATTCAAAAAGAAGAAAACGCCAAAGAAGTGGTTTTATCTGCTTCTGGGAAAGGATTAAAGAATGGTGTGATTGTGGTGAAGTAGTTTTTTTAACTGCAAGGCACGCTAAGATTTACGCAAAGGACGCTAAAAAAAATAAAATCTCGCAAAGACGCTAAGGCGCAAAGTTTTCCTTTTTAATTTGAATGTATGAATTGCATCTAGCTTTAGCTGGATGTAAAAATAATATAGTTAAAAAAGGCTTTAGCCAAACTATTCGCAGTTTGGCTAAAGCCTTTTTCGACTTAACTCTTTAAACCTCCAGCTAAAGCTGGAGGCAATTAAAAGAAAACTTTGCGCCTTAGCGTCTTTGCGAGCATTTCTATCTCAAAAAAAAACTTAGCGAACCTTGCGTAATTCTTCGCGCTCTTCGCGTTTAATTCCAAAAACCTGAAACCTGAAACAAAAAATTAACAAAAGAATAATGTTTGATTTTCATAACTTTGCAAAATGAATAATCAAACAGAAATACAGAATTGCGATTTCACTTCAGATTTGAAGATGAAAGGTTTTAAAGTTTATCCTATAAATGGAGATTTCAGTAAAGTTCCCGTTTACAGCCGAAGAGATTTTTATAAAATCTGTATTAATACTAGTAAAAGTATCATACAATACGCCGACCGCGGAATAGAAACCGACGGAACGATTCTGTTTTTCGGGAATCCGATTATTCCATATTCTTGGGAAACTATTTCTGAGAAATTCGAAGGTTATGCCTGCGTTTTTACCGAAGAATTTTTTAAAACCAAAGACCGTTCTGAAACACTTCAGGAATCGCCTTTGTTTAAAATAGGAGGAACTCCAATTTTTACTTTAACTCCTGAACAAAAGGTATTTATTGATTCGTTATTCCAAAAAATGATCGAAGAATACGAAACCGATTATGCTTTCAAAGACGATTTAATGCGCAGTTATGTCAATTTGATTATTCATGAATCGATGAAAATGCAGCCTTCAGAGAACTTCTTTAAACATAAAAATGCTTCTTCGAGAATTACTTCTTTGTTTTTAGAATTATTAGAAAGACAATTTCCAATAGAAACCAAAGATCAGCCGTTAGCTTTAAAAACTCCTCAAGATTACGCACAGAGCCTTTCTGTTCATGTAAATCATTTAAACCGTTCAGTAAAAGAAGTTACAGGAAAACCAACTACGGCACATATTACAGAGAGAGTTGTTAATGAAGCAAAAGCTTTATTGCAGCACACAGATTGGAGTATTTCTGATATTGGTTATTCGCTTGGATTTGAATACCCGAGTTATTTCAATAATTATTTTAAAAGACTTACGGGAACGGTTCCGAAATCACTTCGAATGTAAATTGTTTCAATTTCTTAATTTTTTGTTTGAATATTGTTATTTCGGCATTATAGTATTGCACTACATTTGCCCTGAAATAAACAACGAATCTTTGTATCAGTTTTTTTAATGACTAAATAACACTTCACAAAAGCATGCTCCGCTTTACATTTAGTTTTAAATTTTGATAATAGAAAAATATAAATTTTTTTAAAGTATTAATTAAAATCAAAATCTCCTTCTATCAAGAGATTCGATGTACTGATTATTTCATTCAAATAAGCTTATAAGAATTTAAAAATTAATTATTAACCTAAAAACAACGAAATTATGTCGACACATTTCACTGCCGTAACCGAAGAAGGTAAAATTCCAAATACTTATATGACAGGCGAAGTGTCATATAAAAAGCAGACAAGCGAAATTCATCCTGAAAATACTGTTATCAAAGATATTTCTTTTGAACCCGGAGCAAGAAGTAATTGGCACAGTAACGCTAGTCTGCAGTTGATTATTGTAACAGATGGAGTTGGCTATTATCAAGAAAGAGGCGGACAAATTAATCTTATCGAAAAAGGCAAAGTAATCACGGTTTTACCTGGAATTGAGCATTGGTACGGAGCAACACCAACGACAAAATATTCTCATATTACCATTGTAACAGAAATAGATAAAGGTCATGGAACTTGGCTGGAAAGCGTTACCGATGAAGAATATTATTCTTTTGAAAGATGCTAGATTCTAAGATGCTTAGGTTCTAAGATTCTAAGATTCTGAGATTCTGAGATTCTAAGTTTTTTTTACGCAGATTTTACTGATTTATAACAGATTATATTTTTTGATTAGGTAAAAATAATCGAAATTTATATAACTATTTGTAAATCAATATGATTTGGTAGATTCTCTATGCCTTTTTTCAACAGTTTTAAAACTTGAAACTTGAAACAAAAAAACAACAAATAAATTATGGAAACAAAAAACATTAAAGCCTTTGGTACCGAAGCTGCCGAAGCACCGTTAAAGACCCTAGATATTCAAAGAAGAGCAGTACAGGCACACGATGTAGAAATCGAAATTTTGTATTGCGGAATCTGTCATTCAGATTTACACTCAGCTAGAAATGAATGGCATGGCACAATTTATCCAATTGTTCCTGGACATGAAATTGTAGGTCGTGTAACAAAAGTTGGAGATCACGTAAAAGGTTTTAAAGTTGGCGATTTGGCAGGAGTGGGATGTTTGGTTGATTCTTGTAGAGAATGTGAACACTGTAAAAATGATTTAGAGCAATTTTGTGATGAAGGAAATATTCAAACATTTAATTCGCCTGACAAACATTTAGGAGGACAAACTTATGGAGGTTACTCTCAAAGTATTGTAGTTGATGAGAGCTTTGTACTCCATATTTCAGATAAACTAGAACTTTCTGCTGTTGCACCATTATTGTGTGCAGGAATTACAAGTTATTCACCATTAAAACATTGGAAAGTTGGTCCTGGTCAAAAAGTTGGAATTGTAGGTATTGGCGGTCTTGGCCATATGGGAATAAAAATAGCAAAAGCTATGGGTGCTCATGTAGTGGTTTTTACTACATCTTTATCTAAAACAGAAGACGCAAAACGTCTTGGAGCAGATGAGGTTGTATTGTCTACAGATGAAGCGCAGATGGCAGCACATGCTAGAAGTTTAAACTTCATTTTAGACTGCGTTTCTGCAGAACACAGTATTGATTCGTATTTAAATTTATTGAAAGTAGACGGAACATTAACTTTAGTTGGAGCGCCAATGGATCCGCTTCCTGTAACTTCTTTCAGTCTTATTTTAGGGAGAAGAAGTTTCTCAGGATCTCTAATAGGAGGAATCGCTGAAACTCAGGAAATGCTAGATTTCTGTGCCGAACATAATATCACATCAGATGTAGAAGTAATCGGTGTAAATGATGTTAATGATGCCTACGAAAGATTACTAAAAGGAGATGTTAAATACCGTTTTGTAATTGATATGGAGTCGCTTAAATAAGATGCTAAGTTGCTAAGATTCTAAGATACTAAGTTTTCTCCTTAGTGCTTAGAATCTTGGCTAATTTAGAAATTATGTAAAAAAACAAGGAGTAGAGATTAAAAGGATTAAAGAGAAAAAAACTTAGAACCTTAGCGTCTCAGCATCTTAGAAACTTTAAAAAAAAACATGCAAACAAGAAAACTAGGAAATAGCAGCTTAGAAGTCTCCGCGTTGGGACTGGGTTGCATGGGAATGAGTTTTGGCTACGGGCCAGCCCATGATAAAAAAGAAATGATAAGTTTGTTGCGTTCTGCTTACGAAAAAGGAATTACTTTTTTTGATACGGCAGAATGTTACGGACCATTTTTGAACGAAGAGTTATTGGGAGAGGCATTATCGCCTTTTCGCGATAAAGTTGTAATTGCGACAAAATTTGGTTTTTTGGAAGGTGATTCTAAAAAAGGGTTAGACAGCCGTCCAGAATGGATTAGAAAAAGCATTGAAGGTTCCTTAAAAAGATTAAGCACAGATGTAATCGACTTATATTACCAACATCGTGTTGATCCAAATGTTCCTATGGAAGACGTTGCAGGAACTATAAAGGATTTAATTCAGGAAGGAAAAGTAAAACATTTTGGACTTTCAGAAGCAGGCGTAGAAAGTATTCGACGTGCACATGCGGTTCATCCTGTAACAGCACTTCAGAGTGAGTATTCTCTTTGGTGGAGAACTCCAGAAGAAGAAATTTTTCCGCTATTAGAAGAATTAGGAATTGGTTTCGTGCCATTTAGTCCGCTAGGAAGAGGTTTTCTAACGGCTAAAATTGATGAAAACACGCAATTTGACAGTACAGATTTTAGAAATACACTTCCGCGTTTCACACCAGAAGCCCGAAAAGTGAATCAAGCTTTGGTAGATTTATTATCTAAAATTGCTTCTGATAAAGGAGCAACAAACGCACAAGTAGCGCTTGCATGGATTTTGGCTCAAAAACCTTGGATAGCACCAATTCCAGGAACAACCAAACTGCATCGTTTGGAAGAAAACCTTGGAGCAACAGATTTAGTGCTTTCTGCAAAAGATCTAGCAGAAATCGAAAATGCAGCTTCAAAAATAACAATTGAAGGATCAAGATACCCAGAACATCTGCAGAAGATAGCTGGAAAGTAAGTTTCTGAGATGCTAAGATTCTAAGTTTCTGAGATTCTAAGATGCTAAGTTACTAAGCAACTAACAGAAAACTTAGAATCTCAGAAACTTAGCATCTTAGAATCTAAAAAAAAAAACAAACCCCTCAAGCAATTCAACTCTTGAGGGGTTTTTTTAGCAAAGATTTGAGGTTCTTAGATAATTTAACTTAGAATCTCAGGACCTTAGAATCTTAGCGTCTTAACTCATTTTTACTTTTTGTCTAGGTTTTGTTTTAGCAATTTAGCGTGCTCTAAATGCGCTGTTAAACCTGCAATATTGTTAGAAGCCCAAGTTTTTACATCTTGGTCAACGGCATCTTTTGTTGCATCTTGAAGTTTTTTGATCGCTTTTTCGTGACCATCAATCATCATGTCTGCAAATTTTTTATCGAAATCAACTCCCGTTTTTTCGTTTAGTTTATTGTATTCCTCTTGACCTTCTTCAGTTAGAGAAGTTGGTAGAGTAAAGTTTTTCGCCTTTGCTAAAGCACTCACTTCAGAAGCCGATTTAGTGTGCTCATCAACAAGCATTTTACCAAATTTTTTCACTTCAGGGTTTGTACTTTTTGTTTGTGCCAGTTTACCGATTTCGATTTCAGCTAAATTAATTTCAGCTTGATCTACTAAAAATTCAGAATCATCTTCTTTGCTGTCAATAGAATCAAATTTCGCTTCATTTGCATCTTCTGCAACTTCTTTTGGATCTTCTTGTTTAGTTTCGTTTTTGCAAGATTGAAGGAATAATATAATAAGTCCTGCTCCTAAAATGGCTTTTCCGGCTAATAATAACTTTTTCATGATTTTAATAGTTTAAATGTTATGATGTAAAATTATTAAGAACATACAGGAATGTCTTACAGGATTTTGAGAGATTGTTATAGGATTTGGATGCTTTTATATAATTAGAAAATGTATGTTTGTATATTAAGAAGTAAAAAGATTATTCATGAAACAAAAAATTACAATTCTATTTCTTTTAGCTACAGCTTTTGTATCAGCTCAAATCAGTTATAAAGGTTTTATTGATAAATACCCAATCGAGTTTGTAACTGATATCTATTCTGATGGACAAGGAACGGCAATTTATGCTTATTCCAATTATGACACTCCAATTGTCTTAAATGCTAAATTAAATGGCAAAACTTTAGTATTTACAGAAAAAGATAAAAATGATAAAGAAACCGCGAAATTGAGTTTTGAAAATTATAGTTCTGAAAGTGATCAATTAAATGGAATTTGGAAAGATTTAAATTCCGGAAAAGAACTTAAAATCAGTCTGATAAAAGAGTTTGACCTTAATTATAATAATGGAGAAGAATGGACAGAAAGAGAAATTCTACAACCCGTTTGTTTAAAAGACAAATATTTTAAATTGGTTATTTTGAAAGAAAAAGGTTCATCTACGGTTTCTGGAATAAAAATTATTGAAAAAAAGACCGATAAATTAATTCAGAAGGTTGATATAGAATGCCAACTTTGGGGATTGCATAATATAAATGTAGGCGATTATAATTTTGATGGATTTGAAGAGTTTTCTGTTTTCGAATCTAGTTATGCAGGTCCAAATACTTCAAGAATATATTTTCTTTATAATCCAAAAACAGGAAAATATTTTGAAAGCGGTTTTAGCGGAACTTCTTTAGAATTTGACAACAAAACAAAAAGAATTTACGAGCATAATCAGTGTTGCGCTGGAAGAAGCGTAGAAAGAACTGAATATAAAGTGGTCAATAATAAAATGGTTTTGATTAAAAAGACCTGTATGGAATATGACGATAAAACACAGGATTACAAAAAGATTAAATGTGATTAATTATTTTATAATATTATAAAAATGAAGTTATTAAGAACATATAATGGGGGCTTACAGGATTTTTAGAGATTGTTGTAGGATTAAGGTTTACTTAAAAAATCATAATTTTAAATAATTATAAGAAGGAGATTGATTTATTAAAAATTATATATTTGAACCTAAAAAAAAATAATATCAAAAACTTTAAAATCAACTATTTTATGATTCGAAATTTATTCTTGTCAATATTTACTTTTTTATGTGTTGTAACATTTTCAAAACTAACGGCTCAGCAATTAACTTTTATTCCAAATAAAACAGATAAAGGACTAATCTTCGGATCAATTACATTTCCAAAAGAAAAAGCACATTTTAATGAGTATTTTATTCAGATTAGTTATAAAGCTGCAGATGAAAAAACTGCAAGAAAAAATTTTAAAGAAGTTCATATTAGTCCAGCTCAAATTTTTAAAATGAGACACAAGGGAGAGTTAGATAATGGACTTACTTATCTTTTTGCAATTGAAAGACCAGAAGGAGAAAATGAAATAACTGGAATTCGACTTTTTTCTAATAGTGGTTTTGCAATACTTCAAAAAAATAGTGGATTGGGAGGTTTTTCTATTCCCTTTAAAGTAAATAAAGGTGAGATTTTATATATTGGGAATATATTATTTAATGAATATGCTGAAAAAGGTGAGGTGGCTGTTAGCTATCAAAATAACTTTGAAAAAGATTTGGCAGGTATAAAAAATGTGCAAAAATATGTCTATTGGGATGGAGCAAAAGAAGATCAGTCAATAAAAATATCTTATAAAAAAGAAGATTAATATCCTTAAATTTTTAAAATAATCAAAATCCCAACTCCAAAAGAGTTGGGATTTTTTTTTCATTTCACATTCCACATTTCACATTTCATAAAAAAAAAAGAAAATTTACATTTCCACTTTCACAATTCCCATCCTACAAAAATGAAATTTCCTGCAAAAATTGTATAACAGAATGATCTTACTTTTTGAAGAACTTTGACTTATCAGATTTTTAGAAATAATATTAAAAATTACAGTCATGCCAAATCCAAGAATTAAGAATGAAGAGCAATATGAAGCATTGGTGAAAAAAGGATACAGCAAAGAAAAATCGGCTCGTATTGCCAATACTCCAGATGCGGGGAAGAAAGGTGGAAAAGCAAAACCTTATGACGAATGGACAAAAGAGGAACTTCTGAAACAAGCCAGTAAAGTTGGCATAAAAGGAAGATCTTATATGAATAAAAAAGCCTTGATTGAGTCTTTAAGAAATAACTAAAATTTAAAACAAAACATTAATGCGATAAAAATAGCAATATCATGAACGCCACAGCCAAAAAAGAAATCTTAATGAATCAGCTGATAAAAGCACCACATTTAGTAATTGAAAAACTAGATTTGGAATACATCAATGATTATCAATTGACAATTGTACGCTGTCGCGAAGGAGAAAATTTCGTTTATAAAAAGAACGGAAAGAATGTAAAAAGCAAACATGAAATTAAACGCATTAATAGTCTGGTACTTCCGCCAGCTTGGGAAAATGTTCGTATTACCGATATTACAAATGGACATTTACAAGCCGTAGGAACTGATCTTAAAAATAGAAAACAATATCGTTATCATCCAAAATGGAATTTGATTCGAAATCAGACCAAGTTTTATAAAATTGCTGAATTTGGATCTAAACTTCCAGCAATTAGAAAGCAAGTTGATCTAGATCTGGAACAGAAGGAATGGTCTAAAGAAAAAGTAACAGCTTTGGTTATTCGATTGATGGAAGAAACACATATTCGAATCGGAAATGAGAAATATGCCAAAGACAACAAATCGTACGGACTTTCAACTCTTAGAAAACGTCATATTAATATCAATAAAAATTCGCTCCGATTTGAATTTGTTGGCAAAAAAGGGAAACAGCATACTATTACGACCAGAAACAAACAATTAATCAAACTGGTGAGCCGTTGCGAAGAAATTCCAGGCTGGGAAGTTTTTAAATATTACGATAAAAACGGCGAGAAAAAAGTACTGGACAGTCATATGGTCAATGAATATTTGCACCAAATATCGGGCGAATATTTTAGCGCGAAAGATTTTAGAACTTGGGCAGCCTCTATTATTTTCTTTGAAAGCCTGATGGAAATAGGAGTGACTTCAGATGAAAAAGAAATCAAGCAGAATATCATAACTGCTTTTGATCTGACAGCCGAAGCGCTCGGAAACACCAGAAAAGTTTGCAAAGATTATTACGTTCATCCGCTTTTGATTTCGACTTATGAAGATGGTTCTATTCAGGAGTATTTTGATAAAGTTAAAAAAAGCAGAAGCACGAAAAAATATTTTACAAAAACAGAAAGTGCATTCTCGGAATTGATTCAAAATTATGAGATTAATCTAGAAGCATCATGTCAATAAAAAGAGTTGGAGCATCTCTCCCAAAAGTTTCAAAAGTTTGTAATACAAACAAAATCATTATTAACTAAAAAACTATTATTATGTTACGTTGGACAGTCACTTTTATTATTCTAGCCATAGTGGCGGGAATATTTGGTTTCGGTGGAATTGCCGCTGGAGCTGCTAGTATAGCAAAAATTTTATTCTTTATATTTTTAGTTCTTTTTGTTATTTCCTTAATAAGCGGAAGATCAACAAGAGTATAGAAGAAGTATCAGTAAATACAAACAAATCAAAAACGACACATTTCATTTAGTAAATGTGTCGTTTGTGGTTTCAATAAAAAAAGCCAAGTCATGGGAACAAAAAGCGGTGCTTACCAGGATGTTTATATTAAAAGAGAAGATGAAATGGTAAGCCTAAAGAATGATGTGACAGATTTTTGCGAAAAGTATATAAAACCTGTTCATCCTAAAGATTGGGATTGGTCAGTACGTGATTTTGAAAATCCTGAAAATGATCCGACAACTGCAGAAGCACGAGCTATTGCAAATGTGGTTTTTAAAGATTTAAATGCTAAGAATCACACCGATGTTGATCTTTCTACAATGAATAATGTTCATGCAATAAAAGCTTATCTGGATCCGAAAAGCAAACATGAAGCTTTTAATATGGAAGAATTCGCTTTTGCATTAAAAGTAGAGTTGGAACACGGTAGGGTAAAAGATGTAAATGTGACCAATAATCATCCGTTTTTGACCGCTATGATTGCGCTTGCACATATGACCGAAAGTCTGACTTATTATAAAAGGCTAAAAGTAATGGAGGCAGAGGGTGAGATTTATGAAATTATCAGAAAAATAGAGTCATCGCCAGTAGGTAAAGAAAAATGGTATATAGAATTAGGGAAAGCTGAGCAAGAGCTTAATGAAGCCAGAGCCGGATTAGCCGAGCGTTTAGCCCGAATGGACGATATTCCAGTATTGAAAATTATTGGAGATTAAGTAGTTAAGTTTTAGACTCAAAAAAAACCGTCTCGTTGTTCTTTAACGAGACGGTTTTTATTTTTGTAGAATGAACTATTACAATCTTCGCGGATCATTTTCTGGATACCTTTCATCATCCTTATCTTCCTGAACATCGTCTTCGATATAATCAGTATCATCTTCTTCATCAATATCCTCTTCGATGTACTCGTCTTCCTCGTCATCTTCATCGTCTTCCTCGTCAATGTCTTCCAAAACATCTTCGGTTTCGTTAAAGTCGTATTCGTCTTCTTTTAAATCGGAAGGATTATCAAATTCGTCATTTTCTTCGGCATAATTATCATCTTCTAGTTCAACTTCATAAACATCGTCGTTGTTATCTTCTAGATCTCTGTCAGTATGAAAATCATCGTTTAGATCGTCCAAATCATCATCACTTACAAAATCTTCTTGATCTGGATTTGGCCTGTTCGGATTGTAGCCGTTTCTTACCGTATAACCTCGCTCTGCAATCTCACGATTATCATTGTCGGGTTTTTTAACATCATCTAGATCTTCTGCCAAGTTTCTATCATTTGAAAAATGATTTTTGAAATCCTTATTCGTGCTGTTGTTTTTATCTATAGTATTCATGATCGCTGTTTTTTTAATGATTATATATACAAAGCTAGCATGAAGTTGACGGAATATATTATAAAATTATTTAGTGTAATTCTATAATTAACAGATGTTTAGAATGGAATTTTAACTTGTAATCATATAACCAGTCTCATAGTACAGGCAGTAATTTTACCAACATATTAATCATAAAAACTATTACCATGAAAACTACAGATAGTAAAAATGCAGCTACTGCAAAAGAAACTACACCGAGAGGAGTTACGAAGCCAAAGTCTAACGCCGCTTCAGGATTAACAGAATTATTTGAAGACGGATTAAAAGACATTTATTGGGCGGAGAAAGCACTACTAAAAGCCTTGCCTGTAATGGTTAAAAATGCTTCTTCTGTTGAATTGAAAGATGCAATTGATAATCATTTAACCGAAACCGAAGAACAAATTGTCCGTTTGGAAGAGGTATTTAAAATTATTGGCAAAAAAGCAACTGCAAAAAAATGCGATGCCATGGAAGGTTTAATTGAAGAAGCCAAAGGAATGCTGGAAGAAACAGAGCTTGGAGTAGTGCGTGACGCAGGAATTATTGCGGCAAGTCAGAAAATTGAACATTACGAAATTGCCACTTACGGCACTTTAAGACAATTTGCAGAAACGCTTGGTTTGCCAGAAGCAGCAACTTTATTGGAACAAACACTCGATGAAGAAAAAGGAGCCGATAAAACCCTTACAGAAGTCGCTGTAAATGCAGTGAATCTTGAAGCTGCCGAAATTGAATAGTAGTTTAAGAAATGAAATAAAAGTGCAGTTCTAAAACTGCACTTTTTTAGTTGAATAAAAAAATACAGTATATGCCCGAAGGTCCGTCTATAGTAATCTTAAAAGAAGAATTGCAGCAATTTACTGGACAGAAAATAATTTCTGTATCGGGAAACACTCATATTGATATTTCACGACTGAAGGATAAAACGATTCTTGCCTTTAAAACTTGGGGAAAGCACTTTTTAATCTGTTTTGATTCTTTTACGGTAAAAATTCACCTGCTGATGTTCGGAACCTACCGAGTTAACGAACGCAAAACTTCAAAACCCAGACTTAGTTTAGTTTTTGATAAGGGCGAAATTAATTTCTACACCTGCTCAGTTAAAATCTTAGAAGGCGATATCAATTCTCATTATGATTGGAGCGTTGATGTAATGAATGAAAATTGGAATCCGAAGAAAGCACAGATGAGCATTGAAAAAATGCCTGAAAAAATGATCTGTGATGTACTATTAGACCAGGATATTTTTTCTGGAGTGGGCAATATCATAAAAAATGAAGTTTTGTACCGCTGTTATGTTCATCCAGAGTCGATTGTAGAAAAGATTCCGCCTCATCTTATAAGCCAGCTCATAGCCGAATGTTCTATTTACAGTTTTGAATTTTTATACTGGAAAAAGAAATTCGAACTGAAACAACATTGGGAAGCTTATACAAAAAGTATTTGCTTACGATGTAATCTGCCGTTTGAAAAAAAACAGACGGGAGATCGTAAACGCAGAAGCTTTTTCTGCACCAATTGTCAACAACTATACAAATGAAAAATCAAGTAATAATAGGATGTTCAAGTTTTTATAACAGTTTTTGGAAGAATATTTTTTATCCACAAAATCTGCCTTCAAAGCAATGGTTTGATTTTTATTGCCATCATTTTGATACGTATGAATTTAATGGAAGTTTTTATAAATTTCCAACAGTAAGAATCTTTCAAAATTGGTACAGTAAAACGCCTGAATCTTTCAAGTTTTCGATTAAAGTGCCAAAAGAAATTACCCATATCAAAAAACTGCAAGAATGTGAAGGTCTGCTTAATGACTTTTATCAGGTCTGTAAAGTGGGTATGAAAGAAAAACTTGCAGCTGTTTTGTTTCAATTTCCGCCGAGTTATGTTTTTAGCCGGGAAAAATTAGAAACCATAATCAATAGTTTGGATTATAATTTTAAAAATGTGGTCGAGTTTCGTCACGAAAGCTGGTGGAATGATGAGGTTTGGACTGTTTTCAAAGAAAATAATGTTACATTTTGCAGTGTAAGCCATCCTAATCTTCCTAAAACTATTTTTAAAGATTTTCCGCTGCTTTATGTGCGATTTCATGGAGTTCCGAAATTATTTTACTCCAGTTATTCTACAGAAGAATTACAGCAAGTAAATCACCAAATTCATTCCAAAAAAGGATTTGTATACTTTAATAATACAGCAAGTGAAGCAGGTATTTTGAATGCTTTGGAATTGAAGAGAATGAATGCTTAAGTCTGTCTTTTTTTTTTAACGCAAAGTGCACAAAGTTTTTTTTATTGTGAAGGCTTAATGCATGCGTGAAAAAGTTCGCAAAGTAAGTTTAATTTGCTTGCTGAATAATTTTTATTTCCCGCAGATTTTACAGATTTAGTAGATTTTTTTTTTAATCTTTTTAATTCTCTTAATCTGTGGCAAAAAAATAACCGTGTCTATCTAAACGAATTTTTTTTAACGCAAAGCGCGCAAAGTTTTTTTTTTATTTTGAAGACTTAATGCATGCGTGAAAAAGTTCGCAAAGATTTGAGTTTAATTTTCTTGCTGAATAATTTTTGTTTCACGCTTCCGATTACAGATTTAAACAGATTTTTTTAAATCTTTTTAATCCTTTAATCTGTGGCAAAAAAAAATAACCGCAAAGAGCGCAATGTATACACAAGGTACGCAAAAGAAAAAATCTTAGCGAACTTAGCGTATACTTTGCGCTCTTTGCGGTTAAAAAAACTTTAAAAAAGCTATAATTTCAAGCTTCCTTCAATTCCGTCATCCATCGTTTTTCCTGTTACAAAAGCCGCTGTCATTTTTGCAATAGCAACCATTTTTCCGTTTTTGTTGTTCCAATAGTAACCATCTTCAGGAACTACTTTTATAACACTCAAATTCGGATCGTCTACACCGCCAGGCATCCAGATTTTTACTATAGGATTCCATAATTTTTCGATAGTTTCTCGATCGTACGAAATACTTGCGGTTCCGTGAAGCGTTAGAAATTTATCATGCGGTTCAGAAAAGAATATTTCAACCATCGGATTTAATGTAATATCTGCATTCTGACTGCTGTTTCGGTCAGATAAAAACCAAAGCTGTCCCAAATCATCAATTTTCTGAACAGACATTGGTCGTGACTGTAATCTATATTCATTGTATGTACAAAACATACATGTTTTAATATGCTCAGCAAGATCTTTTATTTTATCTACTGCAAATTCATCTGTAAGGTCTTTATGATCGCCCATAATATTAATATTTTTAAGTTAATTACTTGACAAATAAAGTCTTGTTTGTCATTGAAATAGCTAAAAGTAAAGTTGGCTCTTTTTGTCCGTTTACAGATTATATAATTAAACTTATAAATTATGAGATTTCAATTTGCTTTTTTTGTAAGAAATTAGTTTAAAATCTGGTTGTTACATAAAATTACATTATATTTGAGACATTATAATTCGAAGCCAAAAGATAATGACTGATTTTACGATATACTATACTGATGACGATGAAGATGATTTGTGTATTTTTGCTGATGCCGTAGAATCTATACCTCAGAACATTAAACTTCAAACGTATTCTGGCGGACAGAATTTTTTAAACGCAATTTGCGATCCGCCTGCTACACCTTATGTCGTTTTTTTAGATTTAAACATGCCTGGAAAAAATGGCTTTGATGTTCTAGAAGAACTTCGAAATTCAGATTATAAAAAAGATATTCCTGTTGTAATTTATTCTACTTCAAGCGAGCCTGGAATTATAGAAAAATGCCGTAAACTTGGCGCCAACTGCTTTATTACAAAGCCAGTTTTAATGAATGACATTATAAAATCTATAGAGCATGCAATGCAAATAGATTGGGAAAAATTTATTCCCAATCAATCTAATTTTGTGTTTAAATATTAATTTCAGACAAATCGGGAATATAAATATTAAAAGTAGAACCTTTACCTTTTTCGCTAGAAACTGTGATAAAGCCTCTATGATTTTCGACGATTTTTTTCACGATTGCAAGACCAATTCCAGTTCCTTTGTATTCACTTTCGGTATTTAAGCGCTGAAAAACTTCAAAGATTTTTTCTTTATAAATAGGTTCAAAACCAATTCCGTTATCTTCCACTTGGAGATGAAGGTAATTTTTGTCTTTAAATTCAGCATTAGGAAGCAATTTTCCATCAATTTGAGTAGCAGAAATTTTCACTTCTGGAGGAACACCAGGTATAGAAAATTTCAAAGCATTTTCAACCAAATTATGTACCAACTGTCTAAACTGAAACTGAATAAGATTTGCTTCTCCTAAATCATGATATTCTACAATAGCATTTTTTTCTTCAATTCGATCAGAAAAATCACTTATTACTTCTTCTGCAATTTCGTCTATTTTAACCGTTGTAAAAATACGATCGGCAGAATTGGTACGCGAATAGGTTAATAAATCCTGAATTAGATTTTGCATTTTCTTTGCCGAAAACTCAATTCTAGCTAAATAAGATCTGGCATTTGCCGAAATATTCTGCTCGTCTAAAGTTGCCAATCGACTTGCAAAAGTCTGAATTTTTCGCAGCGGTTCCTGCAAATCATGGCTTGAGATATAAGCAAACGACTGCAATTCTATATTCATATTAATCAAATCCCTGTTTTTGAGTTCCAATTGTGTGGTACGCTCTATAATTTGATCTTCTAGTTTATTGGTAAAGTTTTTTTGCTCTTCTATATCAGTGCTTGTTCCAACCCACATTTGAATCTTTCCAGATTCATCCAATTGTGCTATTGCACGGCTGAGCTGCCATCTGTATTCGCCATCATAGCGCTTAAAACGGTGAATGAAAAGAAAATCATTTCCTGTTTTTACAGATTCCATCCATAGTTTTACATTTTCCTCGCGGTCGTCGGGATGCACAATTTGAAGCCAGCCATTTTTGTCAATTTCTTCTTTAGACAATCCAGAATAGCTGTAAACTGTTTCATTAAAATAATTCAGATTTCCTAGAGTATCACTCGTCCAGATGAACTGAGGAATAGAATCGGCGAGAAGTCTAAATTTTTGTTCGCTCTTCATTAAAACGTGCTGACTTTCTTTTTCGATTGTAAAATCCATCACAGTTCCCAACATTTTGGAAGGTTCGTTATTTTCATCAAAAAAGATTTTCCCCTGAACTTTAATCCATGCAATTGATTGGTCTAGTTTTAAAATTCGAGCTTCATATTTGTAAATTCCAGTTTTTAATGCTTCCGCGAAAGCGTCTAAAACAATATTCTCGTCTTCTGGAAGTATACGGTTTCGAATGTCTTGATGTACAATCTTTGTATTTTTCTCAAATCCAAAAATATCTAGAATAGTATCGCTATAGATGAGTTTCTTTGTTTTAAGATTCAAATCCCACATGGCAATTTCGGCGATTTCAGTAGCCAAACGTGTTCTTGCTTCGGCAGTTTCCACTTTTTTTCTGGCTTTAACCTTAGAAGTTACATCATAAACCGTGCACATTACACCAGATGCTTTTCCGTTTTTTTCGTATAGCGTAGTATATTCGTAATCCAGATAGAATTTTTTGAGACTTCCTTTAATATCAACATAAGCCACAGCTTCATTCTCCCGAATCGTTTTTCCATTGACCAAAACATCATGTAATAATTCAGGATATTTTTGGTTTTTCAATTCAGGAAAAACATCTAGTAACGGAATGCCAATACATTCTTTTTCTTCCTTTTGCCAAATATTATACATCATGGCTTTATTGGCCATTTCGATAACGAAATCTTTTCCTCTAAAAATTGCCATTGCAATAGGAGAATCAATTACAATATTTCTAAAAGCTTTTTCATTTTCTTCAAGGAGATATCTGCCTTTTACTTCTTCGGTTACTTCATATGCAACTACAATAACTCCAGTAATCTCGTTTTCTTCATTTAAAGGGTAAAAAACGAGATTGAAATAAGCTAATTCTTCTTTGTTATAACGATTTAAGGTTACAGCAAATTCATCTGCATAGTATGGTTCGCCAGTTTCGAAAACCTTTTTTATAATAGGATATGCAGTTTCTCTAGTTTCGGGAACAGAATCAAAAATAGACTTGTTTAATATGGCACTTTCTTCTCTATCAATGATATGGAGATAAGTGGTATTGGCCATCTCGACAATTAGATCGGCTCCTTTTAAAACACAAATTCCGAGAGGCAATTGTTTAACTGTATTTCTAAAACGTCTTTCGCTTTCTTCGAGTTTTTTGCGAGTAATGATTTGATTGGTAGTTTCATTACAAATTACCAAAACGCCATTTGTTTTTCCGTTTTCATCATTTACAGGACTATAACTAAATGTCCAGTAAACATCTTCCAATTTTCCATTTCTATAAATCGGTAATAATTGGTCTTCGTGCCATGTGGCTTCTCCATTTTGAAGTACTTGATCGATTAGAGGCTTAATAAAATCCCAGATTTCAGGCCAGTAATCGGCTCCTTTTTGGCCTAGAATAGAAGGATGTTTTCCATCATTTCCTAGACTTGGACGATAGGCATCATTGTAAAAACAAATATGATCTTGTCCCCAAAATAAAAACATGGGGAATTTAGAGTTTAGAAGAATTCCTAAAGTAGTCCTAAGACTTTGAGGCCATGATTCTATAGGCCCAAGTGTAGTTTTACTCCAATCTTTTGCGCGAGTAAGCATACCCATTTCTCCTCCGTTTGCGAGAAAATCATATTTGTTGCTATTCATTAAAATCTTATTTTTCGTCTTGTTAACAAGCTACTTTTCATTCGTATTAAAGTTAGTAAATTCTTGTTTTGAATTAAGTTTTATTAAAATTAATGAAAATAAATATTCGCAGAAAAGCGATTTTTAAATGAGGCAAGATTAAAATCGTTAGAGTTAATTTTATCGCTTTCCTATGCGGAAATTTGAATAACAGTTAAAAATAAAAAACAATGAAAAGGGAAGATTCAAAACACGAAACCGATAATATAAAGAGATATCAAGAAGAAGGATACACGGTAAATTATTTATTCGAAAACGATCATTTGATAGATTCAGAGAGCAAAGCAACGTATAAACCAGAAGATATTTTTATTGTGGCGCATCATCGTTATGAAGGTATGAGTGATCCCGATGATATGTCAATTTTATACATAATAGAAACTAAAGATGGAGGCAAAGGAACTCATTTATTAGGATATGGTCCAACGGCAGATTTGGAAGAAGCCGAATTTTTTAAAGACATCCCGAAAGCCAATTATTCCAAAAATGCAGACATAAACGAATTAACATAAAAGAATAAAAATAGATTGGTATTTTTATTTTGCTGATGAGCAGTTGTTTCAAATTTATTTGAGGCAGCTGCTTTTTTTTTTTTTGAAAGTTGCAAAGATGCTGAGATACTGAGATCCTAAGTTTTTTTGCTCTTTGTTTTTTAAAAGTGAGAAAGGTAGAAGTGTAGTTCCTTAGTTTGAATTCATTTGAGGTAGTTTTTTACTGTTTTTTGAGTTTGAGAAACTTACTACCTCAGTATCTCAGCAACTTTGCAACTTTAAATAATAATTATGAAATATCTGCACAAAATTGTATAAAGAATTGACTGACAATATAAACGAAATTTGGATTATAGAAAGTTAGCAACCAAGGTTGGTTTTTATGCGTAAATAAATAACTAACCGCTTTTACTAAAACCAAACCATATAATGAAAAAACTTTACATAAATACTGGAAGCTTTGATGCTGTTTTTAATAATCTGAAAGAAAGTTTTGGAGGAAAATTAAAAGTTACTGCCAATGAATACAATTTGACAATTCAATCAAAATGGGCAAAGGGAAGCATTTCTGGCGTTCGTTTTGAAAAAGAGATGTCATACCTAAGTTTTGATTTAACTTTTAATCAAGAAATTAGTTTAAGTATCGAATCGAATCCGTTTTCGCCTGTATTTTTTGCGTATTGCGAGAAAGGAAACGTTTTGCATAGTTTTGGTGCCAATGGGGCTACTCATAGCCTTAAAAAACAACAGTCAGGTATTATGAGCAATTCTTCTACTATTAATAGTGTTTTGTATTTTCAAAGCCACCAACATATTCAATTCTCTTTAATTGGAATGCCAACAACAATGGAAAATAAAGAAAGCGATTTTGTTTCTCAAGTAAAAAAAATATTTACGAGCAATTCTGGAAATTACATTTATATAGGAGATGAAAATCACAAGATTGGAGAGAAATTTCAGGAGCTTAAAAGAATTCCGAGTCAAGGATTAGTTCGTTATATAGTAATGAAAAGTATTCTTCGCGAAGTTTTAGAGCTTGAGATAGCGCAACATAGTTATAATTATTTTACAGCGTTTGAGCCTATTTTGAACTTTGCAGTAAAACAATTAAGTGAGATCAAAAAATTATCTCATATGAAATTAACCGCAATTACAGCGCCAGTACAGTTTTTAAAGCGAAACTTACAACGTCGAAAATACCAATTGGAATTAAAATCATACAACCAAAAATTAGCTAGCTAGTAAGCATACCATATTCTTCACTTTCAAAAAAACAGCTTCGATCGAGCTGTTTTTTTTTATTCTTTTTCATAGTAAATAATGAAATAAACCATGATGAGATTTAAAACGAAAGAAATACTATTGGTCAGAATAATGGGAAGGTCTTTTTTAAGAATTCCGTAAACAATCCATACCGCAATCCCAAAGGTTAAAATGCTGAACATCCATAGCGAAATTTCTTTTACTTTCTTGGTCTTCCAGACCTTTATAATTTGCGGAATCGTAGATAGTGTAATACACCCTCCAGCAAAAAGTCCGATGATGTCTATAAAATTCATTTTTTAAGATTTGTTAAGTTGGTTTAAAATAATCTCGCAAAGGCGCAGAGTCGCAAAGCCATTTTTATTAAGTTATAAAAACAAACTTAACGCCTTTGCGTCTTTGCGAGCAAAAAAATTGCGGTCATTGCGTAAATCTTAGCGCTCTTAGCGGTTAATAATTCATTTTGTAAGATTTTATTAAGTTAGTTTAGATAGTCTCGCAAAGGCGCAGAGTCGCAAAGTCATTTTATTAAGTTATAATAAAAACAAAAACTTCGCGCCTTCGCGTCTTTGCGAGCAAAAAAACTTAGCATCTTAGAAACTTTTTACCCAACCAATTCTCCACCATTTATATGAATAAACTGCCCAGTAATATAACTACTGTCTTCAGAGGCCAGAAACACATAAGCAGGTGCCACTTCCGAAGGCTGACCGGCTCTCTCCATCGGATTGTCTTTTCCAAAATCAGATAATTTGTCAAAAGTGGCTACGATCAAAGGCGTCCAGATTGGTCCCGGTGCAACGCCATTTACGCGTATTTTCTTTTTTGCCAGCATAGTCGAAAGTGAACGGGTAAAACTTACAATTGCACCTTTGGTACTCGCATAATCTGCCAAATGTTCGCTTCCGCGAAAAGCCGTAACAGAGGTGGTGTTTATAATGCTATCGCCCTCTTTTAAGAAAGCAAGCGCTGCTTTTGTGATATAAAAGAAAGGGTAAATATTAGTTTCAAAAGTTTTATGAAGCTGTGCTGAAGTTATTTTTTCTATTTCTGTTTGCGGAAACTGAGTTGCAGCATTATTTACCAAAACATCAAGACTTTTAAAAGTGGTATGGCATTTTTTAATGGCACTTTTACAAAACTTTTCATCTTTCAAATCACCATTAATTAGTAGGCATTGCTGGCCTTCTTTTTCGATCATCGCTTTGGTTTCAAGTGCATCTTTATCTTCTTTTAGATATACAATTGCAATATTAGCACCTTCTCTTGCAAAATGTACTGCAACACTTCGGCCAATTCCGCTGTCGCCACCAGTAATGAAAGCTGTTTTTCCTAGTAATTTACCGCTTCCAACATAATTTTCTCTTATAATTTCAGGCTCCGGATTCATCATGTGTTCATTGCCTGGAAGATTTTGTTTTTGCTCGGGAAATGTTTGTTTCTTTTTCATGATTTACTCTTTTTTAAGCTTGTAGTTTCATTTAAAATTACCTGTTAACTGCAATTTTAGTTGCCTTAAAAGGTATTTTGTTTAGCTCAATCAAAATAAAATGATAGATTATGTGTGAAAATACATCTAATAAGTGATAGGATTAAAATAATAGAAATTTCTAATAAGCTAAAAATCATGCAATAGGTTTAATGTGATAGTCAAAGATGGGAATTTTGTAACTATTTTTGATTTAGATAAAAAACCTGCTCGTTATTTTTTTTATACATTTGAGAATTTCCACATAATTTTTAAGAGTTACTTCGGTGATTCTTTAAAAAAATAAGAAAATTTTTAAATTTCACTTTAAATTCAAGAGTTTTGATTTACAACCGATTTAGCTTCAACATGGCATGGTATTAATTGTAGACGATATAAGGGCCAATATTATTGCCTTAAAGAAAACATTAGAGCTGCATAATATCGATGTCGATAGTGCCGAATCTGGAGAAGAAGCTTTAAAGAAAATCCTGAAAACAGATTATTGTCTGATTATTATGGATGTTCAAATGCCAGGACTCGATGGTTTTGAGGTAGTAAAAATTCTTTCTGGAAATATACGTACAAAAGATATTCCTGTTATTTTTCTTTCGGCACTTAATACCGAGAAAAAATACATTTTTAAGGGGTACGAAACTGGTGCTGTGGAATACATTACCAAACCTGTAGACAGTGATTTACTAATTTTAAAAGTAAAAACCTTCATTAAAATCTACGAACAGCAAAATGAACTTAAAGTGATGAAAGATCTTCTTTCTAAAGAAATAAAAATTAGAAAAGAAGCGCAGGACAATCTTGAAATAAAAATCGCGGAAAGAACTAAAGAACTGGTTCAGAAAAATGAAGAACTGGAACTTCGAAATCACGAATTGCAGCAGTTTTCTTGGGTGGTATCACACGATTTAAATGAACCAATCAGAAAGATTCAAATCTTTATCAAAATAATAAAAGACCTTTACTTAAAGGCAGACGACAAAGCGATCGATTATGTGGACCGAACAATAAAATCGGCAGAAAGAATGCAAACTTTAATTACCGATCTTTTGGCTTATTCAAGGCTTTCTGCTCAGGTTAAACCGGAAAAAACAGATTTGAATATTGTTTTGCAGGAAGTGTTGGGAGATTTTGATTATTTAATTGAACGCAAAAACGCCACCATAAAAACCAACGAACTTCCAACAATAGATAGTATTCCGAGCCAGATGCGCCAGGTTTTTCAAAATCTAATTGGAAATGCTTTGAAATTCTCAGGCAATGAAGAAAAAGCGGTAATTGAGATTACTTCTGAAACTATTTTAGAAAAATCAATCGAAAGTCCGACTTCGCCAGAAGGCAAATTTTGCAGGATTACAGTAAAAGATAACGGAATTGGTTTTGATGAGATTTATCTTGATCGTATTTTTATTATCTTTCAAAGTTTAAACGATCGTCAATCTTACGAAGGAACAGGAATTGGACTGGCAATTGCTAAGAAAATAATCGAAAAACATAACGGATTAATTACAGCAAAAAGTAAAGTGGGAGAAGGTGCAAGCTTTATCATTGTTCTTCCTTTAAAATACGAATAAAAATAATTTAGAATATATGAATGGTAATTTTAAAAGAAATTTATTAATCAGTTCACTAGTTTCACTGCTTGTACTTACGATTAGTTCTGTTGCCTCTTTTATTAGTATTAAAAGTCTACTAAACAGTAATTTTTGGGTAAACCATACTCAGGATGTAATATATAACCTAAATGAAGGTTCCTCAATTATTATAGAAGCCCAGACCAGTATGAGAGGTTATCTGCTTACAGGCGATGAGCAGTTTGTTGATCGTTTTAATGATGCTGAAGCGAAATCAAATACTTATTTTGATAAGTTGGACGAACTTACGTCTGACAATCCTTCGCAGAAAAAATTACTAGAAGATTTACGCTCTAAACGTTCCGGTTTCTTTAAATATCTAAACAATCAGATTGTCAAAAAACGTTTAAGCAAAGAAACGCTGATTTTTGATTTGAATGAAGGCAGAAACATGATGAACGAGATTAAGGCGATCGTTAGGAAAGTTGAAAATACAGAACAAAAACTTTTAGAAGAACGTAACTCGAATTCAGAACGTTACGGTAATTATAGTTTAGCTTTAATTGTTGTTGCTTTCTTTATAGCCTTTCTTATTTCTATTGTTTTCTTAATCAGAATTCTGAAGGATTATAATGAGAGAATGTTATTGCAACTCGAATTAGAGAGAAAAGATAAAGAAACAGCTGAAAGACTTGATGTAATAAGCGGTATCGCAACGCAAATTTCTAAAGGAAATTATGATGTTCAGATAGACGATAGAAAATCAGATACTTTAGGAGCTTTGGGCGCATCCATTCATAATATGAAAGATTCATTAAAAGATTCTTTCGAATTATTATCTCAAAAAGAATGGCTTCAATCGGGTGTTGCAACTTTGAACGATAAAATGCTGGGAGAAAAAACAATCCAGAAATTATCCAAAGATGTAATCGAATTTTTATGCCAATATACCAATAGCAGTGCCGGAGTTTTGTATGTGATTGATGGAGAGGAATTGACAGTTACAGGAGGTTACAGTTATATACCGAGCAAAAATAGAGAAAGAATCAAGAAAGGCGAGGGGTTAATTGGCCAGTCTATTGTTTCTGGAAAAATGTTGGAACTTAAAACCCTTTCTCCAGATGATATTCAGATCAATTATGCATTGGGAGAAATAAAACCTACACATATTGTGGCCTTGCCATTAATGGATTTTAAGATTGAAGGTGCAGTGGAGCTGGCTAGTATTTACGGATTTTCTGTTTTGCAGCTTGAATTCTTGAATATGGTAGCCAATAACATCGGAATTGCGATTAAAGCGACCCAAAACCGTAAGAGAGTGATGGAACTTCTGGAAGAAACCAAATCTCAGTCAGAAGAATTACAGATTCAACACAGCGAATTGGAAGCTATAAATGCAGAATTGGAAGCACAAACCGAAAAATTGCAGGCTTCGGAAGAAGAACTTCGCGTACAGCAGGAAGAATTGGAACAAACCAATGAAGAATTGTCTGAAAGAAGCGTTTTATTAGAAGAAAAAAACACGGAGATCCAAAAGAAATCAGAAGCTTTGGAATTGACTACGCGTTACAAATCGGAGTTTTTGGCCAACATGTCGCATGAGTTGAGAACTCCGTTGAATTCGATTTTATTGCTGAGTCGTTTATTATCTGAAAATAACAATAAAACGATGAACAATGAAGAAATTGAATTTGCAAAAGTAATTCAGAGTTCAGGAAATAGTTTGTTAGGATTAATTGATGAAATTTTGGATTTATCTAAGATTGAAGCTGGAAAAATGGATCTGGAATTCTTGGATGTTTCGACCAAAGAGATTACAGATAACCTGTATAACTTGTTTCATCTGGTTGCAAAAGAGAAGGGAATTAATTTTGAAATTATTGCCAAAGACGCGCCTATTGTTATTAAAACAGACAAAATGCGTTTGGAGCAGATTCTGAAAAACCTGATTTCGAATGCCATTAAATTTACAGAAAAAGGAACTGTTTCTCTTGAAATAAAAGTAGATACAGACGATGATAAAATTATCTGTTTTATTGTAAAAGATACTGGAATCGGAATTCCGTTAGAAAAACAGCCTCTAATTTTTGAAGCTTTCCAACAAGCTGATGGTTCAACTAAACGTAAATACGGCGGAACTGGTTTAGGATTATCAATTAGCCGTGAGTTAGCCAAATTACTGAGAGGAGAAATTGTATTGCACAGTAAAGTAAATGAGGGAAGTACGTTTACATTGTGTCTTCCCGTTTTAGGATTTGCGATCAATAAAGTTTCGGTAAATAAAATTCCACATGCAGAAGAAATCGAAGTAACAACTGAAAGTGATGAGGAAAGACCGAAATACATCAGTGAAGTTATTCCGCAAGAAATTGAAGATGATAGAGATTCAATTGTAGAAGGTGATAAAGTGATTTTGATTGTAGAAGACGACATCAATTTTGCCAAATCATTATTGGCTTTCACTCAGAAAAAAGGGTATAAAGGAGTAGTGGCGGTAAGAGGTGATTATGCTTTGAATTTTGCTCTGATTTATAGACCAATCGGAATTTTATTGGATATCGAACTTCCAATAAAAAGCGGATGGCAGGTTCTGGAAGAGCTAAAAAATAATTCTCATACCAAGCATATTTCGGTACACATTATGTCTTCGCATAAATTGAAACAGGAAAGTCTGCTAAAAGGAGCGGTCGACTTCTTAGACAAACCAGTTGCTTTTGACCGAATTCCAGATGTTTTTAAACGTATTGAACACATTATAAACAAAGAATCGCAAAAGGTTTTAATTATTGAAGATAATGCGAAACACGCAAAAGCATTGGCATTTTTCTTAGAAACGTATAATATTAACTCGGAGATTAAAAGCGAAGTTTCAGAAGGTTTATCGTCTTTAGGAAAAGAAGAGGTAGATTGTGTAATTCTCGATATGGGAATTCCAGATAAACAGGCTTACGAAATTCTAGAAGGAGTTAAGAAAAGTCCAGGTTTAGAAAATCTGCCAGTAATTGTATTTACAGGAAAAAGTCTTTCGATAAAAGAAGAACTGAAAATTAAGAAATATGCCGATTCTATTATCGTGAAAACAGCACATTCGTACCAAAGAATGCTCGATGAGGTTTCGCTTTTCCTTCACTTAGTAGAAAATAAGAAAGAAGGAAATACAGCAAAAGAAAGCAGTAAAAAACTGAATTCGCTAAACAATATTTTATTTGAGAAAAAAGTATTAATTGTAGATGATGATGTGCGAAACATTTATTCGCTTTCTAAAGCTTTGGAAGCCTTTAAAATGACTGTTATCACGGCTTTTGATGGAAAAGAGGCTATTAAAATTTTAGATGAAAATCCAGATACCGATGTCGTATTGTTAGATATGATGATGCCTAATATGGACGGTTACGAAACGGCAGAAAAAATTAGGAGCAATCCTAAATTTCTTAACTTAGCCGTAATAGCCGTAACGGCCAAAGCCATGACTGGCGATAGAGAAAAATGTATTAAAGCGGGAGCTTCAGATTATATTACAAAACCGGTCGATGTCGATCAGTTATTATCGCTGCTTCGAGTTTGGTTATACGATAAAATCTAATCTTAAAAAATACTGTACATGGAAAAGAAAAAAGTATTGATTGTAGATGACGATTCTAGAAATATTTTTGCTTTAGTAAATACCTTAAAGGCAAAATCTTTTGACTGTCTGTCTTGTTTAAGTGCTGAAGAAGCCCTAAAAATATTAGCAAATGACAATTCAATTGACGCCGTTTTGATGGATATGATGATGCCCGAAATGGACGGTTATGAGGCCATTCCGCTCATTAAAGCCATTCCGTCGCAAGAGAATACTTTTGTAGTTGCCGTCACAGCGCAAGCTATGGCAGGAGATAAAGAAAAATGTTTACAAGCCGGAGCAGATGCATACATCTCAAAACCTGTAGATGTAGATAAATTACTTCACATCTTGGGAGAAATTTAAATGAATTATGATTGAAGATATTGAATTAGAGACTCTCATTAATGAAGTTTACGAATATTATGGTTTTGATTTTGGAAGTTATTCAAGAGCCTCACTTAAAAGACGTGTAAGCAGGGTATTTACTTTGGATGGATTTAAGCATTTTCATGAATTTCTATCTAAAGTCCGTACCGATCCAGAATATTGCAAAAAAATGATTGATGAAATAACGGTTAACGTTACAGAAATGTTTCGTGATCCATCTTTTTATCTAACGCTTCGAAAAGAAATTCTTCCTTTGCTCGGAACCAAACCTTTTATCAGAATTTGGCATGCTGGCTGCTCTACAGGAGAAGAAGTGTATTCGATGGCGATTATGCTCAAAGAGGCAGGTTTGCTGCACAAATCAATATTGTACGCTACCGATATAAACGCTACGGTTTTGGAGACAGCAAAAAGCGGTATTTTCCCGCTGAGAATGATAAAAGACTATGCCGATAATTATCGTGAAGCGGGCGGACAAGAAGATTTTTCAGATTATTACATTGCCAATTACGGGTTTGCAAAGTTTAATGAAAATCTATCGGAGAAAATGGTTTTCTCTCAGCATAACCTAGTTTCTGACACTTCGTTTAATGAATTTGATCTGATTTTGTGCCGTAATGTTTTAATTTATTTTGATAATAATCTGCAGAAAAGAGTGGTCAATCTATTTGATGACAGCTTGGCTGTTTTAGGTTTTTTGGCACTTGGAACAAAAGAAACTATAAAGTATTCTATATCTCAAACCAAATACAAACAATTTGATAAAGAGAAAATATGGAGAAAAATAAAAGAGTAACAAATTGTAAAGTAGTTATAATTGGCGGTTCGGCAGGAAGTTTGCAGGCATTATTGCAGATTTTGCCTTTTATAGAAAAACCTGTTTCTTTTGCTATTGTCATTGTTGTTCACAGAAAAAACTCCGACGAACAAACCTTAGAAGATTTAATCGCTTTAAAATCAAAAATAAAAGTAAAAGAGGTCGAAGACAAAGTAAAACTTGAAGAAGGATTTATTTATATCGCGCCTTCCAATTATCATTTATTATTTGAAAAAGAAGAAACGTTGTCTCTAGACACTTCAGAAAAAATAAACTACAGTAGACCAAGTATAGATGTTTCTTTTGAGTCTGCCGCAGAAATATATGGTCAAAATTTAGTTGGAATTCTACTTTCGGGTTCCAATTCGGATGGTACAGCAGGATTGAGAGCAATTCAGGCAGCGGGTGGAATAAGCGTTGTGCAGAATCCGCTTTCTGCAGATATGCCTTTTATGCCTAACAATGCAATTTTGCATACAGTGCCAGATTTTATTTTAAAAACCGAAGAGATTTTAGAGTTTATAAAAGAAATAAATATTGCTGATTTTTGATTAACGATTTTTGATTTCAGATGGAAGAAATCAAGAATCGTTAATCCTCAATCTAAAAATCTTCAATTTCTTAATTTTTCTCGTCTTCAGGAAGCACGACTTTATTCAATTCAGCTTCTTTTTCGGCTCTTTTTTGCGCAGCTTTCCCTTTTCCTATCGGAATTCCTGCCGTCACATACAAAGATCGGTTGTATTGATTATTTGGACCATCTCCTTTCATTACCGTAACAAGTCCGTAATAATATTGAACGGTGATATTTAAACCGTTTCCAACATTCATATGATAGCCCGCACCGAAGGCAAGTCCAGCATCGATAACATGAATCTGATCTCTAATGTTTTTCTTGTAAACCACATCGTCTTTATTGATTTCGTTTTTAAACTCATCAAATGCTTTGGCTAACAAACCAAATTGCGGACCTGTTTTGAGATAGATATTATTTTTGAATTGGTATTTGATTAATATCGGAACATTAAAATAACGTATTTCACGATTTACGTGTCCGCCCGCAAAAGTATTGTCCAGATTTTCGTCATTTAAAGAATAAACCGGAATATCTTTGGCTCCCATAGGTGATTTTACAATTACTCCAGTATTGATCATCCACGCCGGATTTTTTCTTGATCTAAAGTCAAAATAAAAACCAAGATTAAATCCTGGATTTAAAGCAGAAGATCCCATGTTTGAAATGGTAGAAAAATTTGCACCGCCTTCCAGACCAAATTCTAAAAACTCTGAGTTGAGTTTATCTCCAAAGATTAAGGAAATCAAAACTTGTGACTGCGCCGTGGAAATACAAAAGAAAGCAAAAACGATTAATAAAATCTTTTTCATATATGGATGAATTACAGTCCAAAACGGTATTGTAAACTTCCCAATACTTGTGTACGAGTCCCTAAGAAACCGCACTCTGCACGAAACATTACATGCTTACTGAATTGATACTGCGACCCAATAATGAAGTTCCACATGTCTTTAGGCCTTTTTTGAAGGGAATATTGAACAGATGAATCTGAGGCTGTGCTCAATGCCCCGTCTAGAGTTGCAAGGAATGTTCCTGCTCTTTCTAGGGCTCTGTCGGCAGTATTATGTTTGGCTACATTAACCGGATTTTTTTGTTCAGCCGGAGTTAAACCATCCCACCATGAATCTACTTTTGTCTGATTATCAGAAACTTTTTGAAGTCCGCTGTCCACTTTAGCTTGAGCACTGCTTAGATCAATAAAATCAGATAAAGGCAAATCTCCATTCGTATCTCCAGAAATATGAACTCTAAAACCTCCAACCCAAACTGCTATATTGGTGTCTGGTTTATTGAATTTAAATGTTTTTCCTAATCTCGGACCAAAAACATAGGAAAAAGCAGGTTTATCTAGCGAACTAATATCAGTCCAAGCCATGTTCATATCCAGAGCGAGCCAGCCACCGCCAATACCAATTGTTGGTGTCATACCTATACCAAAAGTAGTAGCGTCAAAATTGGCTTTGGTGCTAAAATTGGCAACTTCAGACCAATTGTTATCTGCATCTGGCACCCAAATACCAGCATTAATTTTAGTTGCCGTTTTGGCTTTTCCAAAAATTCCATAAATATTTAGAAAGGGAAGCAGCCAGATATCAGGTCTAATAGTTAGCGCACCAGCTTCAACCGTTGATTTATCAAATCGTACAATTTCATCTAAGTTATATTGGGGGCCATGATTAAAACCAATATTCAAATCATTAATGACAATTTCAGATTCCTGCCAAAAATAATTAACAGAAACACCTGCAGAGTAGGGAAGTTTGTATCCTTTTTGAGCTACTTTCTCACCCCAAATAGGCAGAGCGTACGGATATTTTTCTACTTTAAGACTGTCTAGTAATTCTTCATTTTTTTTCCCTACAATTTTATCGGTATAAACCTGCCCGAAAATTTGCATGCTAAATAGTAATAAAAAGGCTGATATTAGTGTATTACATTTCATTGATTTAAGTGTTTTAATGTTAAATTAATTAAACTGCGAAAAATAAATATGTACTAATGCTATTGTGAGAATCTTTTTATTGATATGCTAAATTGGCTTTATTGTAATTAAATATTAAGGCTTGATAATGTGTTAATTAATGTTAAAGTTAAGGAAATTTTCTTACTGCCGACAAAAAATAATAAGAAAATGATAAAAGGCATTAAAATAATTTTTGTACCATTTTTCAGTATTTTTATTTTAGGAATTAGCACCGTCAAATACCAATTAAAAAATAAATTGTATTTTTACAGCTGTGAAATGGATAACAATCATATTATCAATTTACCTTTTGGCATTGTCTAATATGCCCTGTGCCGATATGGAAGTAAACAGTGCCATGCATAAAACCGCTCAGTTTGCCTCAGAAGACAATCATTCGCACGACAAAGACAATGATTTATGTTCTCCATTTTGTGCTTGCAACTGCTGTGGTGCACAGGTTTTAAGTTATCATTCTACTGTAAGTTTTGAGTTTCCTAAACCTTACAATCAAATTTCAATTGTATTACCAAGTTACAGTTCTGTTTTTATTTCCAATTTCTACGGAAGTATTTGGCAGCCCCCTCAAATAGCATAATGATTAGGCCTGTTCGATAAAGATCGAAAACGGGCGAGAGAGTTGTGGACTTTCCACACATTTACAGACAATTTAATTGTCTAATTTCTCACGTCATTATATACTCAAATGTTAGATAAAATCATTCAATTTAGTATACGAAACAAATTCGTCATACTATTATTTACCCTTGTACTTATTGCTTGGGGAAGTTATTCGCTTAAAAATTTGCCACTCGATGCCTTGCCCGATGTAACCAACAATCAGGTTCAGATTATTACCACTGCACCAACATTGGCGAGTCAAGAAGTCGAGCAATTAATTACGTATCCTTTAGAAAGAGCTGTAAAGACAGTTCCAAATGTGATCGAACTTCGCAGTATTTCTCGTTTCGGACTATCCGTTGTAACCGTTGTTTTTGAAGAAGATGTTGATATTTACTGGGCTCGTGAACAGATATTCCAACGCTTAAAACAAGCCGAAGAAAACATTCCAGATTATGTAAATTCTCCAGAATTAGCGCCAATCTCAACGGGTTTAGGAGAAATTTACCAATATGATGTATATGCCAAAAAAGGGTATGAAAACAAATACAGCGCGATTGAACTGAGAACAATTCAGGATTGGATCATTATTCCGCAATTGCAGGGAGTTCGCGGTGTTGCTGAAATTAGCACTTGGGGTGGAAAATTGAAACAATTCGAAATTGCGGTAAATCCTAATATGCTGAATAGTCTTGGAGTTACCATTACCGAAATTTTTGACGCTTTAGAAAAAAACAATCAAAATACAGGTGGAGCTTACATTGAAAAAGATCAATACACGTACTTTATTCGTGGTGTCGGAATGGCAAAAGGCGTAAAAGATCTCGAAAATGTGGTAGTAAAAAACCGAAATAGTTCTCCTGTTTTGGTTCGAAATGTAGCGCAGGTTCGTGAAGGTATTGCACTACGTTACGGAGCATCAACCAAAGATGGCAAAGGAGAAATTGTTTCGGGATTGGTTTTGATGCTGAAAGGAGAAAACTCTAGCGCTGTTGTTGAACGAGTTCACGAAAAAATGGCTCAGATTAATAAAAGCCTTCCAGAAGGAGTTGTAGCCGAAGCTTTTATTGATAGAGGGAAACTGGTAGACAATTCTATAAAAACTGTTGCAAAGAATTTATTAGAAGGAGCTTTAATCGTAATTTTTGTTCTGATATTATTCTTAGGAAATCTTCGTGCGGGATTGATTGTAGCTTCTGTGATTCCGCTGGCAATGCTGTTTGCCGTTATTTTAATGAATGCCTTTGGCGTAAGCGGAAACCTAATGAGTCTCGGTGCGATAGATTTCGGAATCATAGTCGATGGAGCCGTAATTATTGTCGAAGCCACAATGCATCATCTGCAGAAACTCAAAAATAAAAAAGAATTAACCCAGGAAGAAATGGACAAAGAAGTCTATAATTCGGCTTCAAAAATTAGAAATAGCGCGGCTTTTGGTGAAATTATAATTCTGATCGTTTATCTGCCAATTCTGGCTCTAATTGGAACCGAAGGAAAAATGTTCAAGCCAATGGCCATGACAGTTGGTTTTGCCATTATGGGAGCATTTATTCTTTCGCTGACATATATTCCAATGATGAGTGCTTTGTTTCTTTCAAAAAAAACAGAACATAAAGAAAATTTTAGCGACCGCATGATTGCTTGGCTAGAAAGCCGTTATACGCCTTTATTGAAAAAAGCGCTAGAATTTAAAAAAGTAGTGCTTTCTGTTGCTGTCGGGTTATTTGCTTTTGCTTTTATTGTTTTCCAAAATATGGGAGGCGAATTTATCCCGACAATCGAAGAAGGCGATTTGGCAATCAATGCGACCATTATGACGGGAAGTTCGCTTTCGCAAATGGTTGAAACGGCGACTAAATATGAACAGATTTTAAAAGCTAAATTCCCAGAAATCAAGACTATTGTGACTAAAATAGGGAGTGGTGAAATTCCAACCGATCCAATGCCAATAGAAAGCGGGGATTTGATTATTGTTTTAAAAGACAAAAAAGAATGGAAAGGTAAATATCGTAATTGGGAAGAAATCGCCAATGCCATGAAAAAGGAAATGGAAATTATTCCTGGAGGGAATATCGAAATCTCTCAGCCAATTCAGATGCGTTTTAATGAATTAATGACGGGAAGCCGATCTGATATTGCAATCAAAATTTTTGGTGACGATTTGGAAATCCTAGATGCCAAAGCGACGGATTTGATTTCGAAAATAAAAGGAATCGACGGAATCGGAGATTTAAAAGCCGATAAAGTTACAGGATTGCCACAGATTACCATCAAATACGATTACGATAAAATTGCGCTTTACGGACTAAATATTTCAGATATCAATCAAATTATTCGTTCGTCTTTTGCGGGAGAAGTGGCTGGAAAGATTTATGACGAAAGCAAAAGGTTTGATGTTGTGGTGAGAATGGACGAAGATAATCGCGCTGATATTACAGATGTCAGCAATTTGTTTATTCCGCTTCCAAATGGCCAGCAAGTGCCGCTTTCTCAGGTTGCTTCTGTAGAATACGAACAAGGGCCTGTGCAAGTCATTCGCGAAGACGGAAAACGAAGAATTACCGTTGGATTAAACGTTCGTGGAAGAGATATTAAAAGTGTTGTCGAAGAAATTCAGGCAAAACTAGATAAAAGCTTTAAGCTTCCCGCAGGTTATTATGTGACGTATGGGGGACAGTTTGAGAATTTAATTGAAGCGTCGAAAAGACTTTCTGTAGCCTTGCCAATTGCTTTAGGACTGATTTTAGTCTTGCTGTATTTTACTTTTAAAAGTGCGAAACAAGCATTGTTGATTTTTAGTGCGATTCCGTTATCGGCGATGGGAGGTGTTTTTGCGCTTTCGCTGAGAGGAATGCCATTTAGTATTTCTGCCGGAATTGGGTTTATCGCCTTATTCGGAATCGCAGTTTTAAACGGAATTGTATTGATTTCGTATTTCAATCAATTAAAGACAGAAGGAATTTTAGATCCGTTTCAGAGAATCCTTATCGGAACCAAAACACGTTTACGTCCTGTTTTAATGACTGCAGCTGTAGCTTCATTAGGATTTCTGCCAATGGCTTTATCCACAAGTGGCGGGGCAGAAGTACAGAAACCTCTAGCAACCGTAGTAATCGGCGGATTAATCTCAGCAACTTTATTGACCTTAATCGTTTTACCGATTTTGTATTTATTGTTGGAGCGTGGGTTTAACCGCAAAGAACGCTAAGGTTTACGCAAAGCACACAAAGAAAAATTTAAAGAAAATGAAAAATTTATTATACAGTTTAAGAAAGATAATCTTTGCGAACTTCGCGCATCCTTTGCGAACTTTGCGGTTAAATGAGTTGCTATTTGCAAATAAGGTTTTGTGGTTAAGTGCATTTCTATTAGCAAGTACAGTAACATTTGCCCAGCAATCCATAAGTCTAGAAAAAGCAATAGAGCTAGCCAAATCAAACAACATCGACCTGAAAATTGCCGATAAAGAAATCGAAAAACAAACCGTTCTTAAAAAAGCAGCATTCCAGCCTGATCCTTTGCAGGTGCAGTATCAGGGTGGTCAGTTCAATAGTGCAGATTACGATCATAACGTTTCGGTACAGCAGTTTTTTCCGTTAGGAAATATAACAAAAGCCAACCGACAATTGCAGGAAGAATTGGCAAAACTGGCTGAAAAACGAAAAGCTTTGTCTTCGTATGAAATTGAAAAAGCGGTGACATTGGCCTATTATCAATATTTGTATGGAATTTCCATCCAGAAACTAAATTCAGAATTGAATGATATTTATACGAAATTCCTAAAGAACGCCGAACTGCGTTTTAAAACAGGAGAAAGCGGGAATATTGAAGTGATTAGTGCCAAAGCCAAAGTAAAAGAAATTGAGACACAAAAAGCACAGTTAGAATACGACTTGGCAATTTATCAGAAACAATTGCAATTTTTCATTCAGACAGACGAAAATATTGTTCCCGATTCAAATACCGATTTACAATACACTTTTATAGAAAATCAGGAAAACACAAAAGCAGAAACGCTGATGACCGATTTTTATCAGCAACAGATTTCAGTTTACCAAAAAGAGGCGGGAACGTTTAAAGCATTACGTACACCAAAAGTAGGAGTAGGTTATTTTGCGCAAACCATCAATACCGAATCGCTGTTTCAGGGTTTTACAGCCGGATTACAGATTCCGTTATTTGGCGGTGTGAATACGACCAAAGCCAAAGCGGCTGAAATCAGTATTTCGCAGTCGCAAATGGCTTTAGATCGAAATAAAATGATTTTGAATTTGCAGAAAGAAGAATTGCAGAACAATTTCAAAAAGCAGCAGAAAAACTTAGCGTATTTCCAAAATGAAGGCTTGCATTATGCCGATCAGATTATTGAAACAGCTCAGAAAAGTTATGCCAATGGCGATATGAGCTATTGGTCGTATATCAGCTTTTTAAATCAGGCCATTGATATTAAAAAACAATTTGCAGAGGCAACGCACAGCTACAATCAGAGCGCTATCGAACTTCAATTTCCAACTATCAAAAACAATTAATCATGAAATATATAGATAATAGTTTAACCACAAAGAGCGCTAAGGGATTTTCGCAAAGAACGCAAAGTTTAATTTCCTTGCGTGCCTTGCGCTTTGTCTTTGCGTGCCTTGCGGTTACTTTAGCAAGTTGTAACGAAAAGAAAGCCGAAGAACCAAAGGAAGAAGAAAAAGAAACTACAGAAGTGGCTTTGAGGGAATCACAATACAAAACGGTTGGCATTGAAACTGGAATTGTAGAAGATCGTAATCTCAACAAAGTCATCAAAGCAAATGGTTACACAACAGTTCCTCCGCAAAATTCTGCTGAAGTTTCGACTTTAATTGGCGGAACAGTAAAAGATATTTTTGTTTTGGAAGGAACTTATGTAAACAAAGGAAAAGTGTTGGCAACGATTCAGAATTTGGAAGTTATAGAAATGCAGGAAGATTATCAGTCAGCTGTTGCTAATGTAGAATTTCTGCAGTTAGAGTATAATCGTCAGAAAACATTGAGTGAGGAAAATGTGAATCCGAGAAAGACTTTCCAGGAAGTAAAAGCCAAATTAGCGGCCGAAAGAGCCCGAGCGCAAGCCGCAAAAAACAAATTGGATGCTTTGCATGTGAATGCAAAAGGAACAACATCGGTTGTGCCAATTGTGTCGCCAATAAATGGTTTTGTTGGAAAAATCAATATTGCCAAAGGCGCTTTTGCGAATACAGGAGTTTCGCTTTTTGAAGTGGTAGACAACAGTCAGATGCATTTGGATTTGAATGTGTATGAAAAAGATTTGGGTTCGATTTCGGTTGGTCAGGTAATTGATTTTGTGTTAACGAATCAGTCGAATAAATCGATTAAAGGAAAGATTTTCGGAATCAATAAGTCTTTTTCTAACGAAAGTAAAACAGTTGCTGTACATGCCAAAATTGATCCCGCTGATGCGAAAGGATTGATCCCAGGAATGTACGTTTCTGCAAATATTAATATTGTCAATGCCACTGTTCCAGCATTACCAAAAGATGCCGTGGTTCGAAATGCCGATAAGTATTTTGTTTTTGTTCAGGAAGAAGGTCATGCAGAAGAAAAACACGAACACAAAGCAGGCGAAAAAGAAGAAGTACACGAGGAAGAAGTTCATTTTAAAGCCGTAGAAGTTATTCCAGGCACAACCGATTTAGGGTTTACAGAAGTAAAATTCGTTGATAAGATTGATTCTCAATCAAAGATTGTTATAAAAGGTGCTTTTTATTTGCTTTCAGCAATGAAGGGAGGCGGGGAGCATTCGCATTAGTGAGTTTTGCCACGAAGGCGCTAAGGCACAAAGTTTTTTTTATGCTGGAGTGTAATTTGCTCGCAAAGACGCAAAGGCGCAAAGTTTTTTTATGGTAGAGTGGAATTATCTCGCAAAGACGCGAAGTCGCAAAGTTTTTTAAGCAGATTTAAGATGTTAATTTGAGTTGCCTCCAGCTTTAGCTGGAGGTAAAAAGAGACCATAAGAAAAGGCTTTAGCCAAAATTCGTAAGTTTGGCTAAAGCCTACAAATTAGAATTTATTCAACCTCCAGCTAAAGCTGGAGGCAATTGAAATTTTGCCACAGATTAAAAGGATTAACATGATTTTTTATACCATACAGATTAATAGATTTTTTTTTTAATCCTTTCAATCCTTTTAATCTGTGGCAAAAAAACTTTGCGACTTAGCGTCTTTGCGAGACTAACTCAATCCAACTTAAAAAAAACTTAGAGACTTAGCGCCTTTGTGGCAACAAACTTTACCACAAAATGCTTAATTTTAGGACATTATTTAAACAATAACTTCAGGCATTAAAAACTTGAAACTTTAAACCTGAAACTTGAAACTCAAAAAATGATACATCAAGATAAAGAAATAAAAACGATAAAAAATAAAACCAAACCTTCTTGCTGCTGTTCTCATGACGAACCAGTGCATTCAGACAATGATGGGCACGATCATGGCGGACATGATCACGAACACAATGCAAGTGGCAATTTATTTAAACTATTTCTTCCATCGATTATATCTTTTATTTTACTGCTAATCGGAATTAGTTTAGACAACTATTTTCCGCAAGAATGGTTTACAGGATATGTTAGAATTGTATGGTATGCGATTGCGTATCTTCCGGTCGGACTTCCGGTTTTAAAAGAAGCTTACGAAAGCATTGTAAAAGGAGATGTTTTCTCAGAATTTTTCCTGATGTGTATCGCCACAATCGGTGCTTTTGCCATTGGAGAATATCCAGAAGGTGTTGCTGTTATGCTATTTTACACTATTGGAGAAACCTTTCAAGGAATGGCGGTTAGTAGAGCAAAATCGAGTATTAAAAGTCTGCTCGATCAACGTCCAGATGAGGTGCATATTTTAGAAAACAATGTTGCAGTAAAAGTCAAAGCCAAAGACGTTCAGATTGGAGCGATTATTCAGCTTAAAGCGGGTGAAAAATTAGGTTTGGATGGCGTGTTGTTATCCGATTCCGCTTCGTTTAATACAGCCGCTTTGACGGGAGAAAGTAAACCAGATACTAAAAAGAAAGGCGATACCGCTTTGGCTGGAATGTTAAACGGAAGTGCTATTGCTGAGGTAAAAGTAACAACAGCTTACAACGACAGTAAATTATCTAAAATTCTGGAGCTGGTTCAAAACGCAACAACCAAAAAAGCTCCTGCCGAATTGTTTATTAGAAAGTTTGCTAAAATCTATACACCTATTGTAGTCTATCTTGCCATTGCAATTTGTTTACTGCCAATGCTTTTTGTAGATAATTACGTTTTTAGTGACTGGTTATACAGAGCTTTAG
Organism: Flavobacterium sp. LK-23; assembly: GCF_058135255.1. Classification (NCBI taxonomy): domain Bacteria; kingdom Pseudomonadati; phylum Bacteroidota; class Flavobacteriia; order Flavobacteriales; family Flavobacteriaceae; genus Flavobacterium; species Flavobacterium sp. LK-23. Next base: position 31,701 of record NZ_JBYUVT010000002.1, on the reverse strand, counting down.
TTTTCTTGGTAATTTCTTGTCCGTGCGCGTTGGTTATCAGTATTCCGTTGGGTTATTTTGGCGGAATCGGTGCGGCAAGTAAAAACGGAATTCTATTTAAAGGCAGTAATTTTCTCGACAGTATTTCGACTATTCAGAATGTGGTAGTAGACAAAACGGGAACCATGACCAAAGGTGTTTTTAAAGTGCAAGAAGTTATTATAAAACCCGAATTTAATAAAGATGAAATTTTAAAGCTCGTAAATGCTTTAGAAAACAGAAGTACGCATCCTGTAGCAACAGCCATTCATAATCATGTTGGACCAATTGATTCTTCGGTAGAATTAAAGGAAATCGAAGAAATTTCAGGCCACGGATTAAAAGCAACTTACAACGGAAAAGAATTGCTTGTAGGGAATTTTAAGCTTTTGGACAAATATTCGATTTCGTATGATATTGATCCGTCTTCAATAGTTTACACCACGATTGCAATTGCTTATGAAAGTAAATTTGCGGGTTATCTTACTATTGCAGATGAAATTAAAGAAGATGCGAAAGAAACGGTTTCAAAACTAAAGTCTCTAGGCGTAAAGCTGACCATGTTGAGTGGAGACAAATCGAATGTCGTTCAATTCGTAGCAGATAAACTAGGAATTACGAAAGCTTTTGGAGATTTACTTCCCGAAGATAAAGTCAATAAAGTCAACGAAATTAAGGACAAAAACGAAACGATTGCTTTTGTGGGCGATGGCGTAAACGATGCGCCTGTAATTGCTTTAAGTACTGTTGGAATTGCCATGGGAGGTTTAGGGAGCGATGCTGCCATAGAAACTGCCGATGTCGTAATTCAGGACGATAAACCAAGTAAAATTGCAATGGCAATCAATATCGGGAAACAGACTAAAAAGATTGTCTGGCAGAATATTACGCTGGCTTTTGTGGTTAAGGCTTTTGTTTTAATTCTTGGCGCGGGCGGACTTGCCACCATGTGGGAAGCTGTTTTTGCAGATGTTGGAGTAGCGCTGTTAGCGATTTTGAATGCAGTTCGAATTCAGAAGATGAGGTTTTAGGTTGATGAAATTCTGTCTTATTTTGATATATTTTTGATTTTAATAAGGTTTAAAAGGTATTACGAATAAATAAATTTGTAAAAAATCATAGAATATTTTTTCACAAAAGAATAATAAGGAGATAAGTTATACTAAATTCAAAAATTATGGATTTAAATTTGTTAAAAGGAGAAAAAAAAATTCAAGCTATACTCTCACTTGGAGAAGATTTTAAGAATGCTCCATTACTTTTTTCATTGATTGAGTCTGAAAAAGGAAATTATAAACAAACAGCCATTCAATGTTTAGCAAATTTTGATTATGAACCCGCTTTTCCTCTCTGGAAAAAACTCATTAAAAGTAAGAACAAAGGTGAAAAGATATTTGTAAAAACTTCTGCTGACTCAATTTCTGAAATTGTAGCTAATGAATTTTATCAGTTTTTATCATCTTTATTTGAAAAACCGGACGGATATAGTTTAACAGAATTAGAATTATCAAATTTTAAAACATTTATATCCTTAATGTTAGGGAAAGCAAGTGTTCAAATGCAGAAAGTATATTTTTTAGTAGCTAAAAACACTTCTAAATTGAGCTCTTTTAATTTTACACCAAATACAAAAGGTTTATTTATAAATAATTATATACGTTTCTTTGATCCATCTCCGAAGGATATAAAAAAAATATTTCCTGCTGTTTTATCAATGTCAATTATTAAAAGTATGGATGAAAGACTGATAAAACTGACAGAAGAACTTAATTTTGAATATGGAGAAAATTGGATTTCACCACTTTTTATGTCTGAATTATTAACTAAAACTTCCGTGTCAGTTTTTAATAAATTCTCTTCAGAATTAAAGGGTGTAAATGCGCATTATTTGTTGGATAGTTTAGCAGCAATATACTTCGATAAAAAACAAGATCAACATTTAGGATTATTATTTTGGGGTCAATATAATTATGGAGAAATAGATGCACGATTTGTATTTAGTCGTCCCTTATTTGAAAATTTAAATGAAAAATGGTTTTCTCTTTTAACAGAAATGAGTGTTGACAAACTTACTTTGCAAGCTTACAACCGCGGTGGGGTGTTATATGAAGCTTATGATGAAATGTTTGCGGAATTAATACCTCAATTATTTACTGATAAAAATGTCGAGCAAAAAGTAAAAGAATATTTTATAAAAAAAGCAGAAAAACATAATGGAGCAAGTACACTTTACATAGAGGCCTTAAACATTTTACATTGTGAAGTGAATGAATCTCTCATTGAAAAATTTATAAGCTGTAATGATAATGCAGTTAGTAAATATTCTTTAAGAGTAGAAATTAATCAATTTACGAATTGGTCAAATGAAAGAAAATTAGAATTTTATAAAAAATTACCATCAAAATTAGTTATGAAAGAAGAGATTGAAAAGCTTCAAATTTAAAAATGATAATTCTAGTAATAAATAAGCTCTTTAAATTGTAAAAGCTGATAAAATTATATATGAAACTATATTTGGGAAATTAACTTTAGTCATGGACCAAAAAGATTGTCTGGCAGAATATTACGCTTGCTTTTCTAGTTAAGGCTTTTGTTTTAATTCTTGACGCGGGCGGACTTGCCACGATGTGGGAAGCTGTTTTTGCCGATGTTGGAGTAGCGCTGTTAGAGGTATTGAATGCAGTAAAAATTCAGAGAATGAAGTTCTAAAATAATAAAAGTCCAATTCGTATGAATTGGGCTTTTTACTTATTTCTTTAAATGTTTTTGCTCTTGAATTTCTCCATTGCCAAAAGACCAGTTTTCATGACCATTATTTTCTAGTAAAACAATAATTATGTTGTTGATTAGGATTTCAGTTGAAGCTGAAATTTTCGAAGCAACTTGATGATATAGTTTTTTCTTTTGTTCTAAAGATCTTCCTTGTCCCGCAGTTATTTGTACATAAACTATTTCTTCAGAATGTGAAATTCCTAAATAACTTTTAGGATATTTGATCTGATGTGGCTCTAATTCTTCAATAACATGAAAAAAATCATCGACAGGAATATAAAATTCTTCAATTAAAGATTGATGAATAGCTTCAGAAATATTATTTTTTGTTTCAAGCGAAAGTTTTTTTGGAAGACTTATTCTAACAAATGGCATTTTGATTCATTTTAAAGTTGCATAAAAATACAGAATTTAGAATTGTCAGATTATTAAAACTTCAATTCAATTATGTTTTCATTATTCTCCAAAGTTATTTTTACCGGATTACTTTCACAAGGAATCTGAGTTGGATACCAATTTCTAGTCGGTTGAACCAGAATCAATAAACCGTCATGATCACCAATTGCAGCAAATTTATCGGTATTTGTATTTTGAGAAAAGAAATGCAATCCGTGTTCTTCAATTAATTGGTTTCCTAATTGCAGCGGATTTTCTGTAACAATTCCGATTTCGCTTATATTTAAAATAGAAGCAGAGTTGAATTCACCAACTTGTTCATTATTAAGATCATGTCTAGCAATAAATTCGAGTAAATTTCCGTTGTGATCAAAGAAATAAATAGAATGCGCATTCCAATTTTCGAAATTAGTAACGACGCTTTTATCTTCCAAAACAATTAAATCTACTTTGTCTTTGCACCATTGAATGGCTTCTTCAAGCTGATTTTCAGGAATATTAAAAGCAAAGTGATAGATGGAATTAAAATCTGGATCTTCAACAAATTTTAAAATAGAAGTTCCGGCTTGAAATGTGATTGATTTTTGGTCATTATCCAGAACAAAAAGTCCAAAAAGGTTCTGGTAAAATGCTTTTGTTTTTTGAATATCGTTTGTTTTAATTTGTATTTGATCTATTCTCATGACAATAATTTTTTATAAAAGAAAAAGCTTCTTTTGATTGATAAACAAATTTAAAAAATGCCAATGTTATGTAGCATGCAGCGTTATTTTATGCTTCAATGAAGGGATAGTAAATAAGTATTGGTTGAAGTTAAATTACATTTTTAAATGTTTTATTAAAGTTACAAAAACACAAACGGTCATCGTTGTAATATTATCGAAAAAAATTTCATTTTGAAATCGTTGCATTTGTAACATTTAAGTTTTAAAAAACTGCCGACTCAATTATAACTCTTCTTTTATAAGCTTCGGAGAAGCGAAATATTTATAGCAAAGAATAAATGGTTACAATATAAAGCTCCAGAGGAGCTACATATATTTAGATTGCAAAAAAATGTGTCGCTCCTCCGGAGCTTTTTTTATTCGTTTTTATTGTAATTCTATAAATATTTCACCCCGCTGGGGTTTTTACAGATGAATTAAATTTTATAAATATTTTGTCGAGCAAAAAAAAATCTATCCATGATTCTATTTTTTTAAAACACCTTATTTTGATACAACTATAGCTTAAAGGAGAATTTATAACTCTTTGATTAAGTTATTTTTGTGAGTAATTAAAAGTATAGAAAATGAAAATATTGAATGTATTAACTGGTAAAAAATTTGATAAAAGTTATTTGAGAATATATATAGATATTGGAAAAAAGCAATATTCGGAAGATGAAAAAAAAAGTGCTACAGAATTATTAATAGATATTGCAAATAATTTATGTAATCATTCCAAACTGAAGTTTGATATATCTGGACCTGGCTACGGAATTTCAAAAGGAGATGGTTTTATAGGTGAAAAATCTTTAAAAAATAAAATAGAAAAAAAAGGATTTAAAAATCTTTTTGGTTTTACAGTCCATTCAAATGACCGTACATATAAATCAGGTTTTTCCATTTTTTCAAATGAATATGTTGTAAATAGAATGGATATGTATTTTAGCTGGCCGTATGAAGATTCTAAAAGTCTAGATAAATCTGTTGAAATTATTAAGATGGTTAGTGAAAAATTAAAAATTGATTATGCATATGCCTATCCAGATAATAAAACTTTATCTGAAATTAATGAAAGTAGAATTTCTTATGGTTTTTTTTCAGTCAGCTCTACTGTGCCAAAACAAGAAAGATTATGGCAAGATAAGCTTTTGGATATACCCAAAGGAACTATTAAAAAGTTATATCCTCTAAATGTTTTTAATAAAAAACAAATTGAAGAATTAGGTAATATTATTCCCGAAAAGCAAATCGAATTATCTAATCAAAATATAATTTGGATTTTTGATCCCATAAAATTGAAAGCAGAAAATGTTAAGGTTAAGACGAAAGTAATAGATTAAAGACGAAAAAATTATATAAAATAAAAGCCCATTTCAAAAAAGAAATGAGCTTAACAGATTTGTAAATAGTTGGGGCAAAATACAAATCAATTAACTAACTTATTTTGGCATTTCGGGAATCATAATTCTTCTGGTTGGCGTACTTAAAGTTTCAATAAAAGCCAATAAATCGCCTATTTCTTCCTTACTTAAATTCAATTTTCTAAGCATTGGATCTGATTTCGGAATAAGAGAATCTCGGGCTGTTCCTAGGTATTTTTTCTGAACAGGAGACGGATTTCCTAAATTGTACAATTCCACAACATCCAATAAAGTTGGAAAATGTCCGTGATGCATCCAAGGTTTTGTATTTACGACTTCACGGAGTGTTGGAGTTCTAAATTTGCCGATATCTTTTACATCTTTCGTCACATTATAGCGTCCGAAATCTTCATTTTTTGTTCCGAATAAAGTTTGACCGTCGTTATGAAACTCATTATCGCTGAAATAAGGCGTATTATGGCAATTGATGCATTGTGCTTTGGTTCTAAACAAATGCATTCCTTTTACCTGCTGATCAGTATAAATATCTGATTTTCCGCTTACAAACTGGTCAAATTTACTTTTCGGACTATTGATAGATCTTTCGAAAGTAGCAATCGCATATTGAATTCTCTCTAAAGTCACTTTTTTATCTCCAAAAGCTTCTGTAAATAACGAATTGTATCCTTTAATTTTGGCAATTTTATCAACGGCAATCGTCAGTTTTTCATTCATTTCTAAAGGATCAGAAACAGGAAATTGCGCTTGATCTTCTAAGCTCGAAGCTCGTCCGTCCCAAAATAGAGAGGTTGCGTATGCCGAGTTTAAAATCGTCATAGAATTGCGTTTTCCAGTTTGGCGGTCATGACCAAAAGAGCGTGTTAGATTGTCTGTCCAGCCCAATTCTGGATTGTGGCAAGAAGCACAGGCAATTTGTCCGCTTCGCGATAATCTCGGATCAAAAAACAAAATCTTTCCCAAACTTTCTTTTTCCTTCGAATACGGATTGTAAGCAGGATAAGGAACGGATGGCAAAACGCCAATATCCTGAAATTTAGATTTATCTACGTTTTCATGTAATTCCGCAGCAGGCCATTTTGATGAATCTCCGCTAGAGTACAATTTTCGTAATTCCTGAATATCCGTATAATTAGGACTTTCGGCTGCTTTATAAGCCGATAGTCCAAGCAGGAATAGGAGAGGGAAGATTAGTTTTTTCAATTTTGTTTTTGTTTTTGATTTGTTTCAGGTTTCAAGTTTCAAGTTCTGTTGCAACGTGAAACTTGAAACCTGAAACCATTTTTATTTTAAAGAGAAACTTCTTTAGGACACGGAATGCTCAAAGCACTTGGTTTCGGATACGTTCTGTTATTGTACATTCTATATTGTGTCGAAACTGTTCCTCCAAACAGTGCCTCATTTGTTAGTTTTAATTCAAATGATATTTCATATAAGCCATTGCTGATTTCTTTGTAGGTTCCTTCACCTGAAATAGCAATAACATGTGATCTTGATGGTACAGCTGCAGTTCCGGTAGTTCCAATAGTGATGTCCTGCGGAATTACTAAAACGGTTCCTTCAGTTTTGCTGTTTCCGTTTGCAGGGAAAAATTCTAAAGCAGACGTAATATTAAATCCAGGTGATATCGAAGCAGAGTTACTTTCGTTAGAAAACCATCTTTTTAAACCAAAAGAATTCACCGTATTGGTTCCGCTTGAGACGTTAAATCCAATTTTGAAAGCATCGTGAAAAATATCATCATTAGGATTTGTGGTTCCTTTGTCGCTGTATAAAATAGCATTTGGATCGTCTTTTGTTACTATAACAGGAAAAGTCAAAGCGTTGAAAGTCATCCATGCACAGTTTCCATTGTTGTTAAACCAATGTTCGCCGTATGTTAGATAAAACGCATTGGTCGGATCTGTAAATTTCGAAGCTGGATAGGCATTAACATCTCTTGGTGTTTTTATTGGTTTTACAATGGTCAAGTTGATGTTTCCTGTTGCAGTGTAATTCGGAATATTTACAAGCGTTAATTTGGACTCGTATCGAACATCGTCATTTTGAAGATCTTCTAAAAGAGTTAAATGATAGGTTACAGAAGTTCTGTTGTCGCCATAATCATCATGGGTTAAGGAATATTCGAATCCGTTTTGGAATTTAAAAATAGACGCATTTTCAATTTCCTCAGGGAAAAAACCATTCGGATAATTGACTATAAAATCGATTTTTTCGCCCATTTCGCCTTTTATATTGTATTGCGTTACAGGAAAAGTGTAATTGGTTGCAATAGTTCCTAAATCAATCTTGAAAGTAGTGTTAGGATATTCTGTATTCTGGTTTCCAATATGAATATCAGGATCAGAAACCGTTTCTAATTTTAATGTAATATTCTGGCTTTGAGTCCATCTTTTATCAAACGAGACATAAATAGTATCTGTTAGTTTGCTGCCTTGAAAAGAAAGCTGATTTACAGGATTTACACTAAAACTGTCACTTGCACCGTTTGTTTCGGCACTAAAATTGGCTGTAACAGTTCCTTTCAATTCGCGTGTTGTTAAAGCTACAGGAACTTTTAAGGTCTTTACAGATTTGTTTTCATAAGTAGACTGCGGAACTAAATTTCCGTTTACGGTTGGGTATTCTAAAGGCGTGTTGTCACTTTTTACTAAAAAGTTAAATCGTAAAAAAGGATCAATGTCTGAGCCTAATTTGTAATCATCTTTAGAACATGAAATATATAATAGTGCTGTAAATAATATACTGAATATCTTAATACGAGTCATTTTGCTGCAAGTTTGGGTTAAGATTAGTGTTGAATGTTGGTATTGGCAGTACGTATTTTAAAGACGGATAAGTAAGACTGCAAACCGTAGCAATACAGCCATCATTTCTGGAAACATCTTTGTGCATTCTGGCAATATCAAAAAATAGGAAACCTTCAAAGCATAATTCTTTTCTTCGTTCTAAAAAGATATTTTCTTTAAGATTGTTTGTACTGGTCAATAGAGATGCATTGGCGCGGGCACGAATGATGTTAATGTCTGCCATTGCCAAATCGGCTCTGTTGGTTTCTAGCGCCGCTTCGGCACGAATTAAATACATTTCACTAAGCCTAGAAGCTACATAACCCGCATTATTCTGGTATTTTTTGGTAAAATTGTAATTAAGATTGGTCTGAACGCCACTTACTATTGTAAAAAGCGATTTTGTTAAGAACAATTGTTTTCTTAAATCTGTGCTTTCGTAAAGATTAACTAAATCATTGGAAGCAGTATATTTTTGAAAGTTTGTATCTGTAATATAGCCGAAAGTACTAGACATGGATGAAGTAACACTTCCTTCAGTGTCTTTTGGAATAGAAAATTCCAATAAAATTTCAGACACGGGAAGATCTGGTTTTTCCCATTCTGCAATTAAAGTTTCTTTGCTGGTTAACACAACGCCAGAATTGGTAATTACATCGTTTGCCATTTCGTAAGCATTAGTCCAATCTCCTTTTTGAAGATAAACTCTCGCCAATAATGCTTTTGTATTTTTTCTGTTAAAGAAAGAATAAGCAGGACCAGAAAGGAGTGAAGCATCTGAATAATTATCGATAGCCGTTTGTAAATCATTTATAATTAAAGTATAGGTTTCGGCTGCCGTTTTTCTGGCCGGATATTGTATACCCGATTTGATAGATTCTGTGCTGTAAATTATTCCTAAATGCGATGCATCTGGAGTATATTTATAATCTTGGCTGTAAACCAGAGATAAAAGAAAATGTGCATAGGCTCTTATTGCCAAAGCTTCTGCCTTTATTTGGCTTTTCTCTGCCTCAGTGGCGTCGGTTAGGGCAGGAGTAAATTCTAAAATTAAATTTGCCTGATTGATTATATCATAACTGGTATCGTAAAATGATTTGAAATTACTGGTTAGCGCTACATCTTCAAAAGAATAAACCTGCTGCAGATTTATTGCTGGAGAAATTTGACCTCTAGAGCCTCCCGTTGCAACTGGCGCAAATTTTATATTACCGCCCTGCAAATCAGCATAAGCAGCATAACGATCTGCTCTTACATTGGCTTCTACTTCGGTGTAAAGTCCTGTAAGCGCCTGTAAAACTCCTGTTTTGTTCTGTAAAAGTTCGTCTATAGAAGTTTGTGTTCCAGGTTCTTGTTCTAAAAAGTCACTACAGCTTTGTAATGAAAGCATTAGAAAAAATATAGATAAGTATTTTGAATATTTCATTTTCTTAAAATTTAGCATTTACTCCAAGCGAAATTGTTCTTGCCTGCGGATAGATATAACTATACTCTCGAACTCCGTTCATTCCTTTCGGACTTTTTTCTTTGTACCAATACGCCACATTTGTAGCATCGGCAAAAACAGAAAGAGCATCCAGAAAAGTATTTTTCAGCGGTACATTATAACTTAAATTAACATTACTGATTCTGATGTAAGTAGCATCATAAACATACTTGCTTAAGTTGTTTAGAATTGGCGAAAGTGTTACAGCTGACTGAGAAACATTATCGCCTGGATTTCTCCAATAATCGTATGCATTTACAGAAAGATTTCGGTTGGTTGTTACATTATATTGATCTATAAGCACGCTTGATGCCAATAAGTCACCACCAATTTGATAATCTCCTCTAACAGACAAAGTAAGATTGTTGTAGAAAGTAAAAGTGTTGTAAAAACCACCGTAAGCATCTGCTTGCTTGTCTCCAATTGGCTCCCAATCGGCAACAGTATGGAGTTCATTATAGGTTTTTGCATCGTAAACTTGACCATTTTTTTGAACAAGATCTCTTCCTGTTGCAGGATCTACACCAACCCATTTTATTCCCCATAATGTTGTAGTACTGTAGCCTATTTTTTGTGCCAATGCAATATTCGCTTCAGAATAATCGCTTCCTAGGCCTTTTAAGTCGGTTACTTTGCTGTCTATTGTAGAAATATTAAATGCTGTTGTCCATTTAAAAGCATCGCTTTTTATCCATTTAATTCTAGTAGTAAGCTCAAAACCTTTATTGTACATACTGGCTGCGTTTAATTGCACTGCACTATAACCCGTTTCTGTCGGGATATCTCGGGCAGTAATTAAATTGCTTTTGTTGTCATAATAGTATTCTAAAGTCAATTCGATTCTTTTGAAAATATTAAAATCAAATCCTGCATTGAATTTTGTGTTTTTTTCCCAACTTAACCTTCCATTTGGCGCAAAACCTGTAGTTGCTCCAATAGCACCATTATATCCGTTCTGGCTGATATTGTACAAACCTTTTGATCTGTACGAACCAATTTTAGAATTTCCTGTTGTACCATAACTCGCTTTTAATTTCAAGAAATCAATCCAAGAATTAGATTCTAAAAAGTTTTCATTGCTAATAATCCAACCACCACCTAAACCTCCATTATGAGCCACATCGGTATCATCTCCAAAAACAGAACTCTGATCGCGACGGTAATTTGCCAACAAGAAATAGCGTTTTTTATAATTATAATTTACCTGCGAGAATAAAGAAACTCTCGAATTGTAACTGATTTCATTTCTGTAGGTCTGACCATCTTTAGATTCATCTTGAGGTGTGTTTGGATTATCATCTCTTATGGCATCTGTAACAGCATTAATACGGTTTGGCTCTAAAAATCCGACCCCAGATTGGTAATTGAAATCTGTTTTGTCTTCAGCCAATTCAAAACCAACAACACCGTCAATTTCGTTGTTTTCATTCAGTTGCTTATTGAACAAAGCTTGTCCTTGCCAGTTCCATTTGGTCGAATTTCTTTCATTGATAAGACGGCGACCCCAAGCGGCATGCGTAGTTCCGTCTAGAATAAAAGTTCCGTTAAACTGACCGCTTTCATTTGCTGCAGAAAAATAGCGATCTTGTTCTTTATCGGTATAATCCATACCAAAAAGAGTAGAAAATCGAATATTTTTATTGAATTTATAAGATAAATTAATGCTTCCTAGAAGGCCAAAAGTCTGGGCTTCATTTTTGTTTTGTTCAATTGCCGCCAACGGATTTCCTCTCGTAGCACCGCTTAAACCTAAATCGGCATACGATCCGTCTGCATTGTATACGGGAAGAGTAGGAAGGTAGGCAAAACTATAAAAAATGTTTGGCGCATCTTTTTGTACAAAACTCGGATTCAGCATTAAATTGATATCCCATTTTCCAGAACTGTAGCCTAAATTAATCCCCGCATTTAATTGCTTAGACTCATTTCCAACCGGAGGTTCGTCAATTTTGGTGTAACTAACGTTGGTTCGGTACGAAAATTTAGAAGTAGAACCCGAAACATTGAAATTATATTTGTTATAAATTCCAGCTCGGTTTAGAATGTTAAACCAGTCAGTATTTACGCCATTATAAGCAACAGGAACATAGCCAGTTGTGGTGTTTTTCATGAACTCATTTCGAAGTTCGGTGTATTGTTCTCCATTTAAATATTTAATTTGATTAATGGCAGAAGAAACTCCCAACTGATTTGAAAAACCAAATTGCGTTTTACCTTTTTTACCTTTTTTAGTGGTAATTAAAATTACTCCATTTGCTCCGTCGGCACCATAAATACCTACAGCTGCGGCATCTTTTAGAACCGAAATGGTTTCAATATTTTCTGGAGCAATTTTCATTAAAGGGTTAGCGATGTTTTCAGAAAAATCGCCGCTTCCGTTAAACAAACTGCTGTCAATGGCATATTCTTCACTCATTACAACACCATCAATAATAATAAGCGGTTGCGAAGAAGTTCCAGTAATTGCCCCGCTTAAAGAAGATAATGTGCCTTGACCACGAATATTAATTTTTACAGGACCACCTATACCAGAAGTATTTTCTACCATAACACCGGCAATTTGTCCCGTGATCATTTTATCAAAACTCTCAGAAGCTTGCTCAACGGCAATATCTTTGGCTTGTAAAGTCGAAATACTTCCCACAATTTCTTCTTTTAGCTTTGTCGTGCCATAAGACGAAGTAATCACAACAGGATTTAGTTCATCTGTCGCTTCTTGAAGATAAAAAACAAAAACTTTTTTGTCGTCTGCTTTTTGAGACTGGGTTTCCATTCCTAAAAAACCGGCTTCAAGAACCAGATTTGAAATCGTGCTTCCTTTTAGCTGATAAACAAACTTTCCGTTAAAATCGGTAATAGCGCCCATTCCAGTTCCTTTTATGCGAATAGAAGCACCTGGAAGCGGTTGTTTGTCTTTTGCGCTATAAACTGTTCCGCTAATCATTCTTGAAGTTTCCTGAACTGCCGAATTTGAAGTTTCAGGAACCGAAGGAGTCAATAAAACCTGCTTTTTCTGAATATAAAAGGCAATGTTTTTATCTTTTAATAATTGCATTAAAACCGTTTCTAGAGAAGCATTATTAACATCTAAATCGGCTAACTGATCGGTATCTATTTTTTTTGCATTATAAATGATTCTAAAATCACTTTGCTCTTCAATAGATTTGATAATTAGGCTTATAGGTTTGTTTTTTACATGTAATGTTATGAGTTTATTCTGAGAAAATCCTTTGAATCCAGATATGAGTAGGGCTAAGAAAAACAGAATTTTTCTTAAAACGGGTTGTATCGTAAATGTCATGTTTTTTTATTTATCGCGGATTGGTGATTGTAATGGTTTTTTGTTGAATAGAATAATTAAATGGCGTGTCACGTTTTAGCAGTTCTAAAATGTTCTCGACACTAGATTCGCTAATTTTAATCGTACCGGTAAAATTCTGTCTGGCCAAATCAGAATTTTCGTTGATAATTTCAACATCATAAGTACGCTGAATAATTTTAGCGATTGTAGAAAATGGGGTGTCTTTAAAAGCAAGTTCGCCTTTTGTCCAGGCAGCATAAAAGGTTGGATCTACTTCTTTTAAGACCAGTTTTTTGGAATTATTTTGCCATGTAGCCATTTGGTTGGGCTCCAGCAAAATAGCATTAGAAGGATTAAGGGCTTCAGACATTCGAATACTTCCTTCAATTAATGTACTATTAACTGTAGGGTTTTCGAGATAAGCGCTCACATTAAATGTGGTCCCGAGAACTTCAATGTCTGCTTGATTAGCATGAACAATAAACGGATGCATTTTGTCTTTGGCTACTTCAAAAAATGCCTCGCCAGTTAAGTACACGTTTCTGCTTCCATTTAAGCCAAATTGCTCCGGATAGCGCAAAGTGGTTCCAGAATTTAAACTCACAACAGTACCATCTGAAAGTTTAAGTTTGAAACGTTTTCCGTACGGAATAGAAAGCGTATTATAAATCACTTTGTGATCCTGAACTTTGCCAAAGTAAATAATCTCCGTCGGAAATTTTTTGGCAACCAAATCGCCTTTGTCATTTAAAAGAGTGGTCTGAGTTTTTCCAGAGAAATACTCCAGACGGCCGTCGCCTAATTCTAGAACAATTTCTTTTGGAGTTTCAGATTTACTGTTAAACAAATAAATAGTTGTTCCTAGACCCAAAAACAATAGAAAAACAGCAGCATATTGCAAATACTGTCTGATTTTGTTTTTTGATTTCATCTGAATTACCGGAACAGTTTCAATAGATAAATCGCAAGAAAGTGTGGTTAATGCCCAAATTTTCTTAGCCTTTATAAATTGTGTTTTGTTTTCTTCTGATGCTTCAATCCAATCAAAAAGTGCCTGAACTTCTTGTTCTGAAGCTTCATTAGAAAGGTATTTATTTAGTATTTCCGATGTCATATATGCTTTTTAAAACTTCTCGCCATTATAAGTACACCTCAGAATTAAAATACCCTACCCTTTATTCTTAATTATTATAAATAAGGATAAAAATTAAGAACAAATAATCAGATAATTTAGTCTTTAAAATCTTCAAAGCCTTTGTCATATGGGCTTCAACAGCTTTTAAGGAAACTCCTAGTTCTTCGGCGATTTCTGCATTTTTTTTATTCTCAAAGCGTTTTTTAATAAAAACTTCTCTGGTTTTTGGAGGCAGATCGCTGATAGATTCCTGAATTATACGTTCTAATTCGGTTAATTCTAAAGTGTCAAACTGAATCGAATTTAAAACTTCAATATCCAATTCTCTTTCTTTGTGGTTTAAGAGGTCATTTTTGAATTTATCCTTCACTTTATTATGACGGATTAAATTCAAGCATTTTGATTTGGCATAAGTAAACAAGAAAGCTTGAATACCGTTTATAGACTCTATTTCTTCTCTACTTTGCCACAGATGTAGTAAGGATTCCTGAGCAAGATTTTCAGCTTCGTCTTGATCGTAAATGAATTGGATGCTGAAAGATTGAATTCTCCTAAAATATTTGTCGTAAAAAAACTTAAATGCAGTTTCGTCGCCTTCCTTAAAGGAATGGAAAAGATCTAATTCTAAACTGGCATTATTACTCATTAAACGAAATTTACTTTGGGTGAAGCAATATTAAAAGAAATTTTAAAAACTACTCAATTTTGCCCAGAAAGCGGCAAATATAAAAGTTTATTTATATTAATTCTAAATAAAATTCAAATAAACTACTTTCCTGAAAAAATTATTCAGAATAGGTTTAGTATTGCTGTTTTTTTAACCGAAAAGTATTGCTTTTTTAACCGCAAAGCACACAAAGTTTTTTGTTTAGGATTCTTAAAAAAAATGCAAAGTCCGCAAAGCTTTGTCTAAAAACTTTGCGAACCTTGCGTAAACCATTGCGAACTTTGCGGTTAAATAATTTTACGGCTAAATAATTTTGTGGTTAATTAAGTATCAAATCTATATTTTGAGACAACCTCTCGGCTAATTCGGGTGTAGTGTTGTTATTTAAAACCCATGGAACCAGTTTTCCCTTGTTTATGATTTCATTTTTAGAATAAACTAAACTGAAATATTCCTGTAATTCATTGTAATCAACGGGTATTGGACCATGTTTTTTATTTTGGGAGATTTCTTCAAAATAATATCTGGACTGCAGTAAGGAAGGATATTTTTCTAATAAAAAATTGTTTAAGGTATAAGAAGGGCCGGCTTTATACAAATCCTCTTTTAGTATTCCGGTAATTTTTATATTGCCTATGTTCTGTTTTAAATCTTTGTAAGCTTCTTTGGTAGTAGAGAAATCAGATTGCAGCAGCTTGTCTTTTTGCGATAACTGCCTAACAACCGAAAGTCTCACATAATCACCGTTAATTTCAATTACCTTAAAAATAAAATATTTGTGTTCCATGCTTTGACTCCCGTTAGAGCCACTTTGTTTGCTAAAGATAAAACTTCCCAATTGCAATTTATGCTCAGGACTGTTAATTGCTTTTTTCCATTGATAAGAATCATAAACTAATTTTTTGAAAGCATATAAAATGAATACCAAGACAACACCAGCGATAAATAATTTTTTCATTAAATGGAAATTTCATTAAAAGTACTACTTTTTAACCGCAAAGTATTGCTTTTTTAACCGCAAAGCACGCAAAGTTTTTTTGTTTAGGATTCTTATAAAAACGCGAAGTCCGCAAAGCTTTGTCTAAAAACTTTGCGGACTTTGCGTAACTCTTCGCGCTCTTTGCGGTTAAAAAAGGCAAATATTTTCTAAAAAACTTTGCGAACCTTGCGTAAACCTTCGCGAACTTTGCGGTTAAATAACTTTGAAGTTAAATAATAACCTTACGTTTAAAATTCCTCCATCCAAAACCAATCAAAAGTAAATTGAAAAGCACTAAAGGCAAAATCGTTTTCATAAAACTCGTTTCAGATTTGTCTTTAAACGTTTCTACTTTAAAATCTTCCCATTTTTGTTGATTTACAGGTGCATTTTCGAATATTTTTGGATAAAAATGCAGACGTAGTTTTTCGTGGAATTTAGTTGTTTCTTTTAAAAACAAAAGCTGATTACGCAAATCTGACTTTGCGATTTCGTTTAACTGAATCTGTGTATGAAGCGTTGGAATAAACAAGGCAATTAATTCGCTGGCATTATTTCGCTGTTCTAATTTCGATTCTAATTCTTTGGACTGAATTGCCGATTCGTCGTCGCCCATTTGCTGCATCGCATAATACCAAAGCCAGTTAAATTCGGTATCAGGGAGTGCATATTTTTTAAACTGAGGATAGTGTTTGTAGAATTTATCTACCGTTTCCTGTTTATCCATATCCCACTTTTCGTGATAGGCATTTCGTTGGGTAAGGGTTAATTCTAAAGCTTCGGGAACTTTATATTTGTTGATAATATAAGTATTGATTGCGGCCGGAAGAATGATTATGAGAAACAGCCAGATGGTTAACAGAATAACCGCATTGAAATTAGAATTCTTCTGCAGTGAAACAATGAAAAAACAAACCGCAAACCAAAATAAAATGTACAAAATAGAAAGTCCGTAAAACACAAAGAAGGATTGATCCAACGGAATCTGTAGAAAGACAACCGCCGCTAAAAGAATCAAAGTTAAAAGTGCCATTAAACTTAAAATTCTAACATAGAATAGTTTCAGGATATAAAAAAAAGTATTCGGACTTTGTACAGCGACAATCTTCCAGGTTCCTGATTCTTTTTCTTCAGAAATAATGTTATAAGAAAAAGCAATAATCAAAAGCGGAAACAGATACAAAAGAACAAAACTAAAATCAATATTTCCAGACAATAAATTACTCGGATTATTGAGTTCCGAATCGTATTTCTGGCCTTCTAAACCACGAATGGTAACATTTTGAATAGACGGATTAACATCTCGCTGCCCAATGGCCAAACTGTTAATTGGCAAAGTATTGTTGACCAATGAAAACTTGATGTAATAGAGCAGGAGGCCAATTTCATCTTTATGGAAAGCGGCATTTCTGGCGATATGCTCTTTTTGATAGACTGCCGCTTCAGTAATATTATTTTGTTGTTTTTCCTGAAATTGATGGCCAATTAAAAGGCTTATAAAACCAATGATTAATAAAAAAAGTAATCCAATTTTGGTACCTTTTGATCGTATAAAATTTTTAAATAAGAGTACTAGCATATTAGATGGCTTTTAGATTTTTAGCAGCAATTCTGATCAAAACAAACAATAGAATTACCCATAAAAGAATAGATACAATAGAAACGATTTCGGTTTTTAAAACTTCGCTAATGCTTTTAGGCTCATAATGAAATTCTTCAAGATCTGCCCAGTGTTCTTTGCCAATTATTAGCGGTTTATCATTTGGGCCAGGTTTTTTATTGCTGATGTATTTAACTTGCAACGCATTCATTTTCTGCGCCATTATGTAACGGTATTTCTCCGCTTGTTTCTGGAAATCGATGTAAGAATCATAATCCGTATTCGATAATCCCATAGATAAGTTTTTCATGGCGATATACGGATTCAGAAAAGAAACGGCTTTAGAAAAGCTGTTTTGTTGGGCATAAACCTTCAATAAATCTTCTAAATGTCTGTTGTAGATATTCGAGCTGATTCGCTCACCTTCGGTCATAATAAACCCAGAATAATTAAAAGGAAGTTTTTGTACCGAATCGACTTTGTAAACTCGTAATAAAGAATCTTTTATTGCCTTATAGTGCAAATCGTTTGGATTGTGGCTATCACCTTGTTTTAAAATATCTTTTTCGATATTGCTGGTAAACTGAATTTTTGATGGCGCTTCATACAAATAAGCTCCAATGGCTTGTGTTGTTCTGGGCAAGATAATCGTTAAAATCAGCCAGATTCCAATTAAAGAAACCAATGCTTTCTTTGAAGTTTTGCTTGATGCCGATACTAAAACGGCAAGCACACAAAAAAACATTAGATAAATAAAATGAAACAGAATAAACAGCAGCATTTTGATCGTTTCATCTGCCGAAATCGAAAAATTCTGAAGCATTAGCCAGATTAAAACCAATACGATAATGGTTGGAACAAAAAGAAGCATAACAACGCTAGCAACACCAAGTATTTTGCCCCATAGAAGCTGTTTCCAATTAATTCCTTGGCTTAAAAGTATTTTTAGAGTTCCGTTTTCTCTTTCATAAGCAACAGCATTAAATCCGATAAAAAAGATTAATAAAGGCAGTAAAACTTGCAAAACCATCGCAATGCTGATCTCGCCAAAACGAAGCATGCTGTTTGAAAATCCTGCCTCAGAGAAATTAGCCGTATTTTGTTTATGAGCTTCTAAGAAAATCGCATTTCCAAAAAAAGGTTCCATTCCAAATTCAAAAACGCTTAAAGAAGTGCTTTTTCTAAAGGCAAAATTGCCATAATGCGCCATTCTATGCGGATTTTTGTCTGGATTTCTCAACCAGTCTTCGCGAGATTCATGCTGATATTTTTCACTGGTTTCGTTTTGGCTTTTGTAATTGTCCCAACCCGAAAAAGCGGCGAATAAAAGTAATGCGCCAATAAAAAAGGTAATGATATAAAGTGCAGGATTTTTAAAAACAGAATTTTTAAAATGCCTGGCTATAAGGAGTTCTGTATGTAATAATTTCATATAAATTAAAATTTATAAGTTACGGTAAGGCTTGCATTTCTAGGACTTCCAGGAAATAAACGC
This sequence comes from Flavobacterium sp. LK-23, assembly GCF_058135255.1. Lineage (NCBI taxonomy): Bacteria > Pseudomonadati > Bacteroidota > Flavobacteriia > Flavobacteriales > Flavobacteriaceae > Flavobacterium > Flavobacterium sp. LK-23. The sequence goes on along the minus strand of NZ_JBYUVT010000002.1, from coordinate 12,977 downwards.
AGATAATTCTGTGCGCCCAGCCAATAGGTTTTGTTTAATAAATTGCCTGCATTTAGAGCAATTTGCACATTGCTTTTGTTGGGTTTGTAAAATAAAGCCGCATCAAAAATGGTAAAGTCAGGAAGTGTAAAATCTCTTGTAAACCAAGGCACTTTACTGCTTTGATATTGAACTCCAAATCCAATTCCGAGATCTTTTAAAGCAGAATCAGCAGTAAAATTGTAGCGTGTCCATAAATTGGCGCTATTTTTTGGTGTATTTTGTTTTCTTGCACCAATTAGAGCAGGATTACTGTCTTGAGTTATTTTGGCATCGATATAACTGTAGGAAGCATTAATTTGCCAGTCTGGTGTAATATAACCTGCTAAATCGCATTCAAAACCACGGCTTCTCTCAGCACCTCGCGTTACCAATAAATCCGGATTTGCGGAATCATTTGCATTCATTAAAATATTACGCTGATTGATTTCGTAAACAGCAACATTAAAAGTCATGGTGTTGTTTAAAAAAGTGGTTTTTATCCCGATTTCTTTCAAATCGCTTTCTAGAGGATCAAATAGACTTCCGCCTGGCAAAGAACCCGTTTGAGGCATTAGCGTCACGGTATTAGATTGTGGCTGATAGCCTTCTAGATAAGTCGTATAAACATTTATCGCACTATTTACAGCATAAGTGATTCCGATTCTGGGCAATAAAGCTGTTTTTTTAACAGTAAGTTCGTTGCTAGTTTCATAATTTGTAATGTCTTCAAACCATTCGTTTCGCAAACCCAATAAAAAAGTAAACTTTTCCCACTGAATCTGATCTTGGATGTAAATAGCGTTTGTAGTTGTTAATGCCGATGGCAGTGCCGTTCTTACATTCAAAGTATAATCGTCAGGACTTGTAATTCTGTAAATCGGATTATTCAAATTAAAATAATCAACATTCGGTTTGGGTAAAACAATGCCATCAATCGTAACAGTTTGGTAATTGGATGCATTTGCCAAAACAAAAGTGCTGGCAACCGTTCCATCTTTCAATAAATAGCCTCTACCTGCGTTTTGTCCGCCACCTTTGTTTTTATTCCAACTACTTAAATCGTAACCTGTTAGTAACTTATGATTCAGTTTCCCTGTTTTAAAATCGAAATTAAAATAAGCGCTTAAGTTGTCGACATCCCAGTTTTGCTGACGCTGTACAAATTGCATCATGGCTAGACTGGTAACAGGCTGATTATTCATGTCTACAGCAAAAGCATTTGTAGTTCTGTGTTCCTGCAGATCTTCTTTCCAAGTTTGCTTCATGTAGGAGGCATTAAAACCAATTTTAGAATTGAATTTATGTGCAAAATTGGTCATCAAAATCATTTCTTTCGACTTGAAAAAATCACCTGGCGCACCAAGATTTAAACTTATTGGTGTTTTATTCAAACTCGTTTTTCCCGCAACAGCACCAAAAATAGGCTGTCCGCGATCCAAAACTCCTGTCATATCGCTCAGAATTAGTTCTGTATTAATTGCCGTTTTTTCATTTGGAATATAACTGAAAGAGGGCGAGATTAAAAACGATTTATTATTGACTAAATCACGAAATGATTTTGCTTGCTGATATGCGCCGTTTACACGATATAAAAGTGTTTTAGATTCGTTTAAGGGTCCAGTAAAATCAAGCGTTCCGCGCAAAGTGCTAAAACTGCCGACACTCATGCTAACTTCTTTTCGGTCAAGTGCCAACGGTTTTTTGGTAACCATGTTAATGCTTCCTCCTGGATCAACAGATGAAAATGTAGCGCTAGACGGGCCTTTAATGACTTCAATACGCTCAATATTGCTTGTTAAAGGCTGCAGAAAATAATACTGACGCGTTCGCATTCCGTTGATTATTTGTCCTTCTTCATTTTGACTGATACCGCGAATCGTGTACTGATTGTAATAACTAGCCGGAATTACACCACTAGACATTTTTACGGCATCAGCAAGATAAAAAGCGCCTTTGTCGGCAATTAATTCTTTGGTTATAGTTGAAATGGATTGCGGAATATCTTTGTTTAAAGCCGCAGTTTTAGTAGCAGCAAAAGAATAGTCGCTGTTGTATTTTTTGGTCGAACGTCCCACAATTTCAACAGTCTGCAATTCATTTCGTTTGGTTTCCATTTCCAGTGAATCTTTTGCAATACTGTCTTTAACTTTGTTGTTGTTATTTTGAGCCTGGATGAAATGTGTACCGCCGATTAAAAGTAAAAAAGTGAATATATTTTTCATCTTAAACCGTCTGTAAATACAAATCTTCCAACTCATTTGCAGAAATTTTATCCGCTTCAATAACAGTAACAAGATTTCCCTGCCTCATTATCCCGATGTGCGAAGCCACTTCTCTCGCTCTGAAGATGTCGTGAGTTGCCATTAAAATTGCCGTTCCGTCTGCTGAAAGCTCTTTTAGAATCTGAGAAAATTCATTAGAAGCTTTTGGATCTAAGCCGCTTGTAGGCTCATCTAACAAAAGCACTTTTGCTTTTTTTGCAATCGCAATTGCAATTCCCACTTTTTGACGCATTCCTTTAGAGTAACCGCCTAAATTTTGATTATGTGCTTTGGCTTGCAGTCCTGCTTTGTCTAGAAAATAAGTTAATTCGCCGTCAGAATAGTTAAAACCTGCTAATGACGAAAAGAATTTAAGATTCTCTAAACCAGTAAGATTTGGATACAGCATTACGGTTTCTGGAATATAAGCCACATGTTTTTTAGTTTCCTGATTGTTTGCTGTAACCGATATATTATTGATTTCTAATTCTCCTGATGTTGGCTCAATAAAACCTAAAAATAAATTGATTGTTGTCGTTTTTCCCGCACCATTTTGCCCTAAAAGAGCAAAGATTTCACCTTCTTTTATGGTTAAGTTTAAGGCATTCAAAGCCGTATGATCGCCGTATTTTTTAGTTAGGTTTGTTGCTGTAAGCATAAGTTTTGTTTGTTAAAAAAAAATGATTTTTAAAAATAGATATAGAATTATCAGACTTTTAATGAGTTTTAAAAGCTTGATAATTAATTTTTTATTGAATAATTACTGCAATAAATGAAGAGGTCTTTAATTGGGAGCTAAAAAGCCCGAATTAAAAAACGGTAATGTGAATTTTCTTTTACTCTATTAGAATAAATAGAGCAAAGGTTTTGAGTTTAAAAAAGTGCAGTAATTAAAAGAATACAGGAGGCGCACGCAAGGCAAAAAGACTGCCCTTGAAAAATGTTGATATTCCCTCAAAATATAAGAATGTATAAGAGGTATTGGCAACTGTTTTATGAAATGTAAAGGTTTGAAATGCGTTGGGAATAAACGTACTGAAAGCAAAATGACAAATATGGCAATTTGCATCGACCGAATGGCTGTGTGTTATTTCTTTTTGACCAGGAGTGTATTTATGATCGCAATGTTTTTCTGCCGACTGTTTTAAAATATGCTCATAGGAGTGAACCGTCTGAAACAGCATGGCAAACAATACTGCAAAAGACATTAGGAAATTTACGGCTGTAATCTTCTTTTTCATTCCGTGGTATTTCTGCTGGATATTTAAAAGTTTAATTATCAAATAAATAAACGCAACAGCGTTGCAAATATAAATATCTTATTTAGAAATACAGTTAAATAGGCCTTATTTTTGGAACAACCTGCAGATTTGCAAAGTGATTCTTACTTCTATAAATTGCTATACAATAATTGCAGCGTATGAAAATCGGATGAGCCATCAAAATGCTTGTGAAGCACTTCCTGAAAAACAGGTTCTGTGTTTTGAACACTGGCAAACAAAGTCATACACGATTGAAGTTTTTCTACATCAAGACCTTCAAAAATATCGGAAACACTTTCTTCTTTTTTGGCAAGTTCTGAAGTAATTTCTACAAGATGTTTTCCTAAAATGGGATGTTCCAGAAATGCAATTGCTTCATCGGCATTCTTGATTTCGTAAAATTTGGAGTTATCGCTCGAACCCATTCCTTTTATCTGCGGAAAAATAAACCACATCCAAGGCGATTCTTTTTTACCTTTTTTGATTTCGTTTAGAGCTGTTAAATACAATTTGTTTTGAGCATCTAAAAACCGAAGTAATCCATTAGTATTGTAAGACATTCTTTATGATATTAATTTGGGGATATCAGGCCATAAAACTAGGCAAAATATATTTACCTGTATGTGATCAAATCTTTTTTTTAAAGTCATTTTTTAACATTTTAAAGGGAATAATTTAAAAGAGCGCTTCCTTTAAAAATTAGGCGTTTAAATTTCCTATTAACAGAAAAAATCGTATTAATGGATGTTTTTATTGTTATAAAATGAAGTTTTTGTTGGTAATTCTGTTATGATTTTCCTATTTTTATGAACAAGCGGTTTTTTAAGAACCGTCTAAAAAAATAAAATTAGGATTGATATTGACAACTTTACAATATCAATAGTTTCAACCGGGCACGCTTCGCCCATAAAATAATAAATGCTTATGAAAATAGGATTAATCGGATTTGGGAAAACTGGAAAATCAGTAGCTTCAATACTATTAGAAAATAAAAAATTCAGCCTTGAATGGGTTTTAAGACAAAGTAATGTTTTGGAGCACAGATCAGTTCCCGAGTTTTTTGGAATCCAGTCAGACGAACCCGGCTTAATCTATTCCAGTTCGCATACCTCTGTTGAAGAATTATTAGAAAAACATCCAGTAGATGTCATAATCGATTTTTCTTCTAGTGAAGGAATTTACACTTATGGAGAAACAGCTGCGAGGCACAAAGTGAAAATAATTTCTGCAATTTCTCATTATAAGGAAAAAGAATTGAATTTATTGAAGAAACTGGCAGATAAAACTACCGTATTCTGGTCGCCAAATATCACGTTGGGTGTTAATTACTTATTATTTGCTGCAAAATTTTTAAAGAAAATTGCACCGTGGGTGGATATTGAAGTAAATGAAGAGCACTTTAAAGCAAAAGAAGGAACGTCTGGAACCGCAGTAAAAATTGCAGAAGCACTAGATGTGGACAAAGAAGACATTAATGTTGTAAGGGCAGGAGGAATCGTTGGAAAACATGAAGTTATTTTTGGTTTTCCTTTTCAAACGGTGCGTTTAATACATGAATCGATCTCTAGAGAAGCTTTCGGAAATGGAGTTATTTTTGTAGCCGAAAATCTAAAAGAAAAAGAAAAAGGACTTTATAATTTTGAAGATATCTTGACTCCTTATTTTACGGTTTAAGTTTTTTTTACCGCTAAGACGCTTAGTTTTTTTGCCACAAAGACTCTAAGGCACAAAGGTTTTTTATCGCATAAGTCGCAAAGTTTTTTTACTGTTTGTCTTCCTGAGCGAAGTCGAAGGATAAGCGCAATGTATAAAAAGTATATTTTAATCTCGCAAAGTCGCAGAGACGTAAAGGTTTAAAACTTAAAAAACTTTGCGACTTTGTGTCTTAGCGGCAAAAAAACACTTACTTCCTAAAAGTCAAAGCCTTCATATATTCTAAATTCATTTTAGCAATCGAAAGCACAGAAATGCCTTGTGGGCATTCGATTTCGCAGGCTCTGGTATCAGAGCAATTTCCGAAACCTTCTTCATCCATTTGTTTTACCATCGAAAGGGCACGTTTAGGAGCTTCTAATTTTCCTTGCGGTAAAAGTGCTAAATGCATTATTTTGGCACCGACAAACAAGGCAGCACTAGCATTTTTGCATGTAGCGACGCAAGCCCCGCATCCAATACAAGCAGCGGCATCAAAAGCAGCTTCGGCAGTTTCATACGAAATAGGAATACTGTTTGCTTCTGGGGCCTGACCCGTTGAAGCGCCAATAAATCCTCCTGAAGCGATAATAGAATCAAATGCTTTTCTGTCAATTTTTAAATCTCTTAAAACAGGAAAAGCTTTCGCGCGAAAAGGTTCAATATAAATGGTATCGCCATCTTTAAAACTTCTCATATGAAGCTGGCAAGTTGTAGTGTTTTTTAGAGGCCCGTGAGCTCGTCCGTTTATCATTACGCCACATTGCCCGCAGATTCCCTCGCGACAATCGTGATCAAATTCAATAACACGTTCTCCTTGCTGAATAAGCGATTCATTCAAAAGATCCAGCATTTCCAGAAACGACATATGTTTAGACACTCCATCAATTTCATAATCTGTCATTTCCCCTTTGGTAGAAGAATTAAACTGCCGCCATATTTTAAGATAAAGTTTCATGGTTTTATGTTTTTTGGTTTCATGTTTCATGTTTGAAGTTTCATGTTTGAAGTTTCATGTTTGAAGTTTCAGGTTTCAAGTTTTTGATCCTGTTTGTCAGGCTGAGCGAAGTCGAAGCCCTCGCTTTGTGCTCTTCGACTTCGCTCAGGGAGACATCGTCTTTTTAGGAGTTTCAAGTTTCAAGTTCACTTCATATCTTTTATCTTGCTTCTTGTATCTTCATCAACTCTTCACCATTTATTTATAACTCCTAACAGCAAGTTCTACCGATTCAAACGTTAAAGGTTCTTTGTGAAGTTCAGGTTCATTATTTAAACCTTTCCACTCCCAAGCGGAGACATAACAGAATTCATCGTCGTTGCGGACAGCTTCTCCGTCGGCGGTTTGGTATTCTTCTCTGAAATGTGCACCGCAGGATTCTTCTCGCTGTAGGGCATCGTAACACATTAATTCTGCCAATTCGATATAATCGGCTATTCTGCCCGCTTTTTCTAATTCGCTGTTTAAAGTATTATCTCCTGTAATTCTGAGGTCTTTTTCGAAAGAAGTTTTAAGTTCCCGAATTTCGATAATCGCTTCTTCCAGTTTTTTTCTGCTTCGCGAAAGACCGCATTTTTCATATAAAAGACGTCCGATTTTTTTATGGAAATAATCTGCTGAAAGCGTTCCATTAGTATGTAGAAAACGATCTAACTGTCTTCTTACCGTATTTTCAGCTTCTTCAAAAGCAGGATGAGAAGTGTCAGGTTTAGACAAATTCAATTCACCGGCCAAATAGTTCGGAATAGTGTAAGGCGCAATAAAATAGCCATCGACGCAAGCTTGAAGCAACGAATTTGCTCCGAGTCGGTTTGCGCCATGATCTGCAAAATTAGCTTCGCCTAAAGCAAATAAACCTGGAATAGTAGTCATAAGCTCATAATCGACCCAAAGTCCGCCCATTGTGAAGTGTGCTGAAGGTGAAATCAGCATGGGCTCTTTATAAGCATTTATGCCCGTAATTTTTTCATACATGGCAAAAAGGTTGCTGTATTTGGCTTCGATTTTATCTTTTCCTTGCGCTTTAATAGCATCCGAGAAATCGAGATAAATAGCATTTTTCATTGGGCCGACTCCATGACCAGCATCGATTCTTTCTTTTGCAGCTCTTGAAGAAATATCTCTTGGCGCTAGATTTCCAAAAGATGGATAACGTCGTTCTAAGTAATAATCGCGTTCTTCTTCGGGAATAGCATTTGCATTTCGGTCGTCTGCGACTTTTTTCGGAACCCAAATTCGGCCATCATTTCGCAAGGATTCCGACATTAAAGTTAGTTTTGACTGGTTTTCACCATGTTGCGGAAGAGAGGTGGGGTGAAACTGAATCCAGCTCACACCAGCCATAAAAGCCCCTTTTTTATGTGCCCGCCAAATTGCCGAACTATTACAGCCCATGGCTAAAGTAGACAAATAATATACTTTTCCGTAACCTCCAGAAGCCAGTACAACAGCATCAGCAGCGTGGCGTTCTAGAATTCCTGTTTCAAGATTTCGTGCAATAATTCCTTTTGCTTTGCCGTCAATAACCACGAGTTCGAGCATTTCGTGACGAGTATACAAATCAACTTTTCCTAAAGATGCCTGACGTTCCAAGGCTTGATAGGCGCCTAATAAAAGTTGCTGTCCAGTTTGTCCTCTAGCATAAAAGGTTCTAGAAACCTGAACTCCTCCGAAAGATCTATTATTTAAGTAACCCGCATATTCCCTTGCAAAAGGAACGCCCTGCGCAACAGCATGATCGATAAGATGAGCCGAACATTCTGCTAAACGATAAACATTTGCTTCACGAGATCTAAAATCGCCACCTTTTATAGTGTCATAAAACATTCTAAAAGTGCTATCGCCATCATTTTTGTAGTTTTTTGCAGCATTTACTCCGCCTTGAGCGGCAACAGAATGTGCGCGTCGTGGTGAATCCTGAAAACAGAAAGATTTTACATTATAGCCTTGTTCGGCAAGAGATGCCGCACACGAAGCGCCCGCAAGACCAGTTCCGACTACTATAATATTTAGCTTTTTCCGGTTTGCTGGATTTACTAGTTTGGCTTTAGACTTGTAAAGACTCCATTTATCAGCAAGAGGACCTTCGGGTATTTTTGATTCCATCATTTTTAGTGGTTTAAAATGAATTCATGCAAAAGCTTAAAAAGAAAACTAAATTTAGTATAAAATATTGATATTTAGCTGTTTTTTGTATGAATATATTTAAACGAAAATGGATTTTTCAGTAGAGAAATAGCTGTTTTTTAACTTTGGTTTAGTTTATATAGCTAAAAAAAATCTGCTGAATCTGGTAAATCTGCGAGCAAAAATTACTCCCGCAGATTTAGCAGATTCAGCAGATTTATAAAATTGAATTGAAATATTTTTTGAAAAATTATTTCTCGATTATCATGGTAACTCCTTGACCGCCTGCGGCACAAATAGAAATTAATCCTTTTCCTGAGCCTTTTTCGTTTAATAATTTTGCCATTACGCCAATAATTCTTCCTCCAGTTGCAGCAAAAGGGTGAGCGGCTGCTAAACTGCTTCCTTTTACATTCAGTTTATTTCGATCTATTGCGCCTAGTGGTTTTTTTAAGCCAATTTCGGCACTCAATTCAGGACTTTCCCAGATTTTTAAAGTGGCCAAAGTTTGTGCGGCAAAAGCTTCGTGAATTTCGTAATAATCAAAATCTTGCAAGTTTAATTCTGCTTTTTCGAGCATTCTTGAAGCAGCAAATAAAGGCGCTAATAAAAGATTCTGCTGATTCTTAACGTATTCAATTGCAGCAATTTCTGCAAAAGTGATGTAGGCCAAAATAGGAAGCCCTTGTTCTTTTGCCCATTCTTCGCTAGCTAATAGAATACAAGAGGCGCCATCTGTTAATGGAGTTGAATTTCCTGCGGTCAGCGTACCATTTACTTTATCAAAAGCAGGTTTTAATTTGGCTAATTTTTCAATTGTACTATCTCTTCTTAGATTATTGTCTTTTTCTAATCCGTTAAAAGGTGTAATCATATCATCGAAAAAACCTTCGTCATAGGCTTTTGCCATGTTTAAATGACTTTTCAACGCAAACTCATCTTGTTCTTCTCTTGATATTTTATAATATTTCGCTGTGATTTCGGTATGTCCGCCCATAGAAAGGCCAGTTTGAGATTCTTCATTTCTAGGAACTAAAGGAGACAAATCTTTTGGACGAAGCTTTAGAAATGTTTTGATTTTTCCGCCCAATGATTTTGCTTGTCTAGCTTCTAAGAGAATTTTTCTAAGTTTTTCACTAACCGCAATTGGCATATCGCTGATAGAATCTACACCGCCAGCAATTCCAGAATCAATTTGCCCGAGAGCAATTTTGTTAGCAATGTAAATAGCGCTTTGAATTCCGGTATCACAAGCTTGCTGTAAATCGCACGCAGGCGTTGCGGGATCTAGAGAGGTTTGCATAACAGATTCACGAATCAAATTGTTGTCGTAAGTATGTTTAATTACAGCTCCTCCCGCAACTTCGCCTAATAATTTTCCTTTTAGATTGTATTTGTCAATAAGACCATTGAGTGCTGCGATCATCATTTCTTTATTTCCCACATTAGAATAGGCCGTATTGGCTCTCGCAAAAGGAATTCTGTTATAGCCCACAATGGCCACTTTTCTTATTGTATTTGATTTCATATCAGGAAGTTATTTGTTTTTGATCATTGAAATTTCGAAATATAAAGATAGAAATAGATTTTGGTTTCAAACTTAATGTAGATTAATATTATCAGGAAATAACTTAGAAATGGCGATTCTCAAATTTATTCCTACTGATTTAGTCTAATTTGTTTTATTTATTTAGAATGAATTAAAATAATTTGGAAAAGTTGAGATTTGCATCTACTTTTGTCGCTCAATTTAAAATCAAAACCAAATGAAAATAATTATTAATGCAAAAGTTTATCTTTTTGTGCTGTTTTTGAGCTCATTAAATATAATGGCACAACAGCTTGGAACTGTAAACGGAAAAGTTTCTTTGAGTGGCAATAAACCAGCAGAAAATATAGCTGTAGCGTTAAAAGGAACAAAATATTCTGATATTACAACTGTTTCAGGACATTATGAAATTAAAAATGTAAAACCTGGAACATATACTATTGTATTAAATGGAGTAGGAATTCAACCTGTTGAGGATAAGATTGTAGTCAATTCAAAACAAACGACAACTAAGAATTTTTCTCTTTCTGAAAGCCAAGAAGATTTGGAAGAAGTGGTCATTAAAAAGAATAAATACAAGCAAAATAACCCTTCATTGTCATTGCGTCTTCAAACTCCTGTTTTAGAAATTCCTCAAAATATACAAATTGTAAGCGGTCAGACTTTAAAAGATCAGCAAATTACGAGTATGAGCGATGGGGTAATTCGTAACGTGAGTGGAGCTGTACGTTTGGAGCACTGGGGAGATTTGTATACGAATATTACGATGAGAGGTTCTCAAATTCAGGCTTTTAGAAACGGATTTAACGTAGTTTCTTCTTTCTGGGGACCCTTAACAGAAGATATGAGTTTTGTTGATCATATCGAGTTTGTAAAAGGACCAGCAGGATTCATGCTTTCAAGCGGAGATCCAAGCGGATTGTACAATGTGGTGACTAAAAAGCCAACGGGAGTTACAAAAGGCGAGGTGAGTGTACTTGGCGGAAGCTACGATTTTTATAGAGTAAGCGTTGATTTTGACGGGAAATTAGATAAAAAAGGAAAATTGCTTTATAGATTTAACGGAGCTGCTCAAAACAAAGGATCGCACCGTCCGTTTGAGCGCAATAACCGCTATGTAATTGCTCCTGTACTTTCATATCAGATTGATGATAAAACAAAAATCACAGCCGAATATAATTTCCAGTATGCAAATATGACAGAAGTGGGTTCGTATTATGTTTTTGGACCTCAAGCAGGTGGTTATGCAACGTTGCCTGTAGGTTTTACTATGACGCAGCCAGGATTGCCTGATACCAATATTCAGGATCATAGCGGCTATCTTCAGTTTGAACATAAGTTTGATGAAAACTGGAAACTTACCGCACAGACTTCTTATTTTAAATATATTCAGCAAGGATATAGTTCATGGCCAGGAGTTGTTGGTCCAGGACCTGCTGATAGAGATTTTGATGGTGTTCCGGAAGGAAATCTTGCTTATGGAGAAATCATTAGAAATGTGGGTATTTGGGATGCAGAAAGTAATATGTACTTAGGACAAATATTTGTGAACGGAAAATTCAATACAGGAAATGTTTCTCATAAAATATTGGGTGGAGTAGATTTGGGAAGCAAAGATTATATGGCAGATTGGGGACAATCGCATGATTTAGATACAGTTGATAATCCATTTAATGTTTATAATCCGAATTACGGAACGCCTTCAAATGGTTTCCCACAGTTTGATCACGATACTCCTTTAAGCCAAAGAGCTGGCGGACTTTACGGTTCAGAATATGCTGCTGGGTATATTCAGGATGAACTTGGTTTTTTGGAGAATAAATTAAGATTGACTCTTGCTGCAAGATACACATGGATTAGTCAGACTAGCAGCTATGAGGCAGAACCAATTGCGGATAGTCATATAACACCTCGTGCAGGTTTAAGTTATTCAATTACTGACGATTTTGCGGTTTACGGCTTATACGATCAAGCCTTTACACCTCAATCGGGTGTAGTGAGAAGTGGCGATGTAAAACCTCTAACAGGAAATAATGTTGAATTTGGACTTAAAAAGGATTGGTTTGATGGTTCTTGGAATACCAGTTTATCTGTTTACAATATCTTAAAAAAGAATGAGTTAACGGCAGATCCTAATAATCAGCCAAACGAACAGTATAAAATAGTTCTAGGTGAAAAAAGAGCACGTGGTGTTGAATTTGATTTGAGAGGAAAAATCTTTGATGGTCTAAATCTGATTGCAAATTATGCCTTCACAGAATCAACTGTAACTAAAATTGATCCAGATGTTTCTGAAGCTAATGGGATTAAGGTGGGTGATATTGTTCCAGGTTATGCTAAACACACCGCAAATGCTTGGTTAAATTACACGCTTCAGCATGGAAAATTAAAAGGTTTTGGCGCTTCTATTGGAGGAACTTTCCTTGACGGACGCCAGACAGATACTTGGAGTGCAGGTCTTCAAAAACTACCTTCTTACTTTAAATTGGATGGAGGTTTATCTTATGAAACGGGTAAATTTAAAGTTACGGCAAACGTATTCAATATCTTAGATAAATATCTATATAGCGGTTCATACTACAGCTGGTTAAATGCTTATTACTGGCAGACAGAAGCGCCAAGAAATTTTAGAGTTGGTGTTACTTATAAGCTCTAAATTGGTTTGTTATCGTTGAAAAATTGCAAATCACACCAAAAGCATCTGACTTAATTGTTGGGTGCTTTTTTTTTTAAGATGCTAAGATTCTGAGATGCTGAGATTCTAAGATTTTAAGATTCTAAGAAGCAAAGTTACAAAGTTACAAAGGTTGAGAATAATTCTTTTGAATTGCCTCCAGTTTTAACTGGAGGTTACAAATAAGATTGAAAAAAGGCTTTAGCCAAACATCACTAGTTTGGCTAAAGCCTTTTGAATTTTGCTATACCTTTCATCCAGCTAAAGCTGGACGCTATTCAAAAATTAAGGATGGAAAAAAATCCTTTTAATCTTAATAGACTGCACCCAAAAGTTTAGACAAATTTATAATTAAGTTTGATAATAATGAGCTCGATATTGTATCGGGCTCATT